>JAPOOU010000292.1 GCA_026713245.1 Chloroflexota bacterium | reverse complement strand
CGTAGGTCAGTCCCAGGTCGATGCTGCGGATGTTCCCATCCGCGAATGTCTGCAGGGTACCGCTGCTGTCGTCCATCTTTACGATGACGTGATCTCCTGATAGTGCCATGATTTTTCTCTCCTTTTTGTGTTTGGTTTGTCTGTTCAATCTTGCTGACTAGATGTTAACTTTGTGGCTGGCCGGTAGCATACTCCGACCATTCTCCCCGGCCGCCATGATTGACAGCCGCTACCGATATCTCGTAGCCCATCTGATTTGACAGGCCATCAACTATGAAGGGCTCTTCGCTAAGGTTCGCGATGTGCGTTGGGTTGCCAGCGGTTCCCGCCTCGCGATAGCGCAGTTCATAGGTTGTGATCGGCAATCCGCTCGGTTCAGGCGGCGTGATCGAAACGGTTATTTGCCGATTGCCATCCTCCAAGCTCGGTGGATCCAGCTTGGCGGGCGGCGCAAAGACCTGCGGCTGGTTGCCGAGGGCGATCCATCTCTTGATTCGATCTGACTGTCCGCTATTCGCCACCAAAACACGGATCAACGAATTGGTCACGACGCTCGTCGGGCGGCCTGTTGAGGCAAAAGCTATGCGGTAACCATCCGAGAGGGTGTTGGTGGAAACGGGGAGTTCGAAGATTTGATCATCCCCGGGCAGATAGATATAGAACGAGGCGTTGGACAAAAGTGCGGGCAGCAATTCCCACTCATGCTTCTGCGATCCGATAAACCGCGGAAGGTTATCGCTATAGGGCGTCGAATCGGTGTCCCAAGCTATCGACTGCAATTCGATATCCGAATTGCTGTTGTCCGCCTTCGTCAGGTTCAACCAGCGAGAGCCAGTGACCTCGCCGGCGCCCCGCAACAAGAAGGGCGGGTCATCGTCGATAGGATTTGCCGATTGAAATTGGAAATCCGTCAGCAAGCCTTGTGGCGACAGATCGGGCAATACCGTCCCGACAAGACTTCCCGTCATCAGTCGGGTCAGCGAAATCGCGATCTTGATACGATCCCGCGCCGCTTCATCAATTATCGCCGTCCAGCGCACATAGCGGGGGATCGTCCCATCGATCTTGACCAGCTCCGAGCCGAGCGTCTGGCTATTCGATGTGAAGGTCGCCAGAGTGCTCTCTTCACCGGTGAATTCGCCGGTGCTGGAACCTTCAAGGCTGATAGCGTAGGCATCGCTTTCCGCGGCGCGAAGCACATGCAGACAGGCCAAGGCGCCCGTATCCGTAGCAACGCCGTTGTCCACCGCGTTCCCCCGGATTGAGCCGATGAGTTCAATTGGGCTTGTCAAAGCCACCCCCCAGCCGCCGTAGGCGCCCCGATTTGCGAAGACCGCCTGGAAAGGAATCATCCTGTTGACCTGGGGCAGCGTACCGTAACGTCCCTGCTGCGGCAGAAAACTGAAGACTGGGGCGCCTGTCGTCGGCTCGGCGTTATCTCCCACATACACCGATACCAGCCCATCGACATCCACGCCCTTCAGCGCGGGATGCGATCCGGCCTCGTCACCGTTCATGAAACCGGCGTGCTGCACCGCCATCATGCGCTGCCCGGCGACAAACTTGTGTACCTCGTCGCCGAAGGCAGTAGCATTAAGGACATTACGGTTGTCATTGATGCTGATGTGGTTGCTGTCACCGGTGATTTCGTAGCTGTCAACCAGGACTTGTACATGATCGCCTGATAGTTTCGACATCATCTCCTCCTAGATATGTTGATAACGATTGACATAACCGTGCAGGACGATGGCGTTGGCCCGGTCGGCGAAGGCGCGGACAAACGCGCTATTCTGCAGGACATGACCCGGGATGACTTCCGTGAAGCCGCTCTCCGCCGGAATCGTGACTTCGATGAGATCATCCGGGCTGTCCGTCCCACCCCATTCGACTGTCAGCTTGACATCCGAAGTGTGAGTGTTCACCGCCTCGATGAAGATCTCATCCCATTCATTGGCGGCGATACTGCTCAGCGCCGTGTGGACCAGGGTGCCGGGCGTAGTGGTCGCGGCCACTTTGATGCCGCGCCCGTCAGTGCTGCCGCTCAGCTTGCGTTTCTGGTAATCGCGGTAGTCGCGCATTTCATTGCGCATATCGTTTCTCCTTTCATGATATTACTGATAGTGGATGGAAGGATCGCTCAAATTTCCCGGACCGAGAACTGAGCGCCGGCGTACAAAAGCACGTGGTTTGGATTCTTCCACTGGAGCCTAAAGGTATGGTTTCCGGCGCCCAGGTTTTGGATCACACGGGTAAAGCTTTGACTGATGTATTCGTCTTCAACTTTGACTCGCATCAGTCCCTGATTACCGCCTATTCGAACGCCATTGACAGCAATATCGAGACAGCTTTCCGTGTCTCTTGATCCGCGTACCATTACACCATCAAAATGCGCAAGTACGTTCCCACCCGCGGTTGTAATCGCCAGGTTCAGGTTTATGCTGTCCACATCGACGAATTCGCTATTCGTGAGCGCATTGATATCCTCTGTCGTTGTATAAACCGCCATCGCCGGACTCTTCAACACGGTCAGATTCTCTCCAACCGCGTTCATATCGTTGGCGGTAATCAGCTCTCCTGTCGCCCAATCGGTCTTGGGCGTCGTCCATGTCATATGTTTTCTCCTTATGATTCAACCTGTAAACACTGCCTGAGTTTTACTCTCATGATCGACATCTCTAAATGTCAATCAAGCTATCGGGATGGTCAGCAGCGAGCGCTCTTGCACTCGTCCTCCGTCCATTCCGAACGTACTTAGTGCGCTATTTGATCTACATGTTTCACCTCCTTTCGCATCGTCTGTCAATTCCTGCTGAACCGCCTAAATCTCCCGCACCCAGAATTGAGCGTCCTTCTTCAGTCTTACCACTCTCTCTTGGTACGAAACCCACTGAAACTTGAAAATATGGGTTCCGGCGCTCAAATTCCGAATCAAGTTGGTGAACCCTATGGGCACATTTTGTCTATCATTATCAAGACCGGCGGAGACAATGCCGGTCCTGCCTCTTTGCCGGACTCCATCGACTTCAAGATTAAAGCCGACGGTGTGACCCCGATTCGTGCCATCGTGAATTGTGCCCTGGAAATGCGCCAGCACATCCCCGCCATGGGTGGCGATCGTGAGGTTCAGATTGTCGCTATCAATATCGACAGAGTCATCAGCGTATGAATCAACGTCAGATATCGTCTGATAGCTCGCTGTAGGCGCTGCGGCTGTCATGGCCGCGTTATTTTCGCCCTCCGCGTTCATACCGTTGTCGGCAACCGGATCGCCGTCGGTCCTGTCGAATCTAGGTGTTGTCCCAGCCATCGTATGTTCTCTTTCTTTGCTAGTTCTGTCGCTTGCTCACACGAAAAGTTTCGCCCGGTCAATCATCAAACAAGTTTGTGAAGCTGCCGCGCAGATCCGCCCTGTCACAAGCCGTTCCGCGCGACACAACCGCCTTCTCCCGCGCTCAAAAAACCCTTATCAGCATCCTCTACCTCGATTCCGCGCCTTCTGCTTTTAGTCTGATGATATGTCGCAATAATAGCACATTTGTGCTAATAAAACGCGACTATTTAATCGCGCTTTTTCAAATCGAATGGGATTCGTACATTTCATACATTTTCCGAACAATTATCCGCTCGTCCCGGCGACACCTCATTCAAGACAACTTGCTTTGCCGACATATCAAAAACTATGCTTGCATACCCGCGACTGTCCAGTGTTGCCTGTGACATTTTGCGTTTCCCGAAAACCTTGCCAGCCAATGCAAGGATCGCCTAGAAATCCCGTAGCCGGAGTAATGTCTTGACAGCTAGACTCGCCGAATCCCCATCAGTGACGCAGAACCATATCGTCTATCACCTTTGTAACGATACTGCTGTGCATTAGCCCACATGCTTAACATCTGCGCATTTCCATCATAAGTGATGCTCACGGCTAAACTGCTGTTTGTACGTGAAGCAGGACTATAGATGCCATCGTGGCACGAGCCTTTCCACGTATTCGTTTCCGAATCATAGGCCATTGTGCTACGCCATATTACGGGTAAATGATCGCCGGTCGACCCATTTAATGGCTGGAAGCCGATGTAACTGTTAAAGACATCCAACGGCATCGCTATAGGACCAAAGCTGATCGATCTCCTACTATTATGATTGTTACTTGGAGCCTCTGGCACAGTTTGAATCGCAAATATTTCAATTGCTGTTACAGAAAGCGCTGGCTCCGGCTCCTTCAACGCCGCCAGGCTCTCGCCTATCGCATTCATGTCATCGGCGGAAACCAGTTCGCCGTTGGTCCAATCAGTTCTGAGTGCTCTCCAAACCATTGCATGTTCTCCTTTTTTCGAAAGTTATCACTGTCTCATGTATCACGGGATGGTCCTGCTTGCCATCAAGCAGGATTGTGAATCTGTCGCGTGGATCTGCCTTGGCACTAGCCAGTCCACGCGACACATCCGCTTCAACGTCTACTCTGAATCCCGACATCTGCTTCAATCTGATCGATGATAGCTATCGCTATTCAAATCGACATTTAGAAGGTGGTTGATACTCGGCCTACAGAAGCGAGTCCAAAGTCGGACAATGAATGGAAATCCTATACGTCCTTGACAGATCCAAAGATCGTGACACGGTGTCTTCCTTGCCGCACAGCTTGCGTTTCTGATGATCGCGATAGTCGCGCGTTTCGTTGCGCATAACTGTCCTGCTTGACTGCTCGTCTCTTAAATCTCCCGCACCCAGGCGTGGGCGCCCCACTTAAGTCTCACTCCCTTGTTATGTTGCTGCGTCCACTGAAACTTGAAGGTATGAGATCCAGCGCTCAGATTCTCAATCAAATGAGTGAAACTTATGAGATAGTTGTAGTCACCAATACCGGCGGATACATGCGAGCCGTGCCGCGTGCCATCGACATCAACAAGGAAACGAACTGTCAGATCGCTAGAATCCGCACGGTGCACCACACCTTGGAAATGCGCCAACACATCCCGGCCAGTAGTAGTAATCGCGAAATTCATATTCTCGCTATCAATATCGACGAAGGAATTGGAATAAGTTACGATATCTGATGGCGTTACGAAGCTCGCTTTCGCCTGCGGATTCGCCAATGAAGCCAGATTTTCACCAATGGTATTCATATCATCAGCAGAAACCAGTTCGCCGTTATTCCAATCAGTTTTAGGTATTGTCCATGCCATTGCATATTCTCCTTTTTCCGACTCTTGTCGCTTTCTAATGTTTACTGGAATTGTCCTGCTAGACATCAAGCAGGTTTGTGAAACTATCGTGTGGATCTGCCCTGTCACAAGCCGGCCACTGCGGCACATCCGCTGTACTACGAACTTTGAAATCACCGTCAGCAATCTTTCCTCGATCCGGTCCTTTCGCTTCTAGTTTGATGATATGGACAGATAATAGAACATTTAAGCTAATAAGGTGCGACCAAATAGTCGCGCTTTCCAAAATCGAATGGAATCATCATGACTTCTAGGCTGTTTTCGCGCGATGAAGCACGTTCATCCCCTCGAAGGTATCCATTCATGGCGCAGTGCTTTGCCGACAAAGCCGAAGTCGGTCGCCTGGCCTCAAGCAGCAACGGCGCCGCTTGGATTGCGCGCCGGCAGTGATTGCCCTTCGCAAGCTATTCCAGCACCTCAGCGCGGCCCGCCCTATTCAGATTCGAAGCCAAGGGATTCGGACGTATATTGGGAATTAAAGGCTTAGGGTCTACAATAGGCATTAATCAATCCACGATCATCTCGGAGAAGCAAGCCATGCCAAAGATCACATTTATCGGCGCCGGAAGTTTCGGCTTCACCCGCAAACTCGTCAAAGACATCTTGACCTTCCCGTCCCTCGCGGGCGCGGAAATAGCCTTGATGGATATCGACGCCGAGCGCCTCGATTTCGCCAAGCGCGCCGTCCAGCGCATCGTCGCCGCCGGCGAATACCCCGCCAAAGTCACCGCGACCATGGACCGAGTCGCGGCTTTGCGCGACGCCGATTATGTGGTCGTCACCATCCTGGTTGGCTCAACCGATGTTTGGCGGCACGATATTGAGATCCCCATGAAATACGGCGTCGACATGAATGTCGGCGATACGCGCGGCGTTTCCGGCATATTCCGCTCGCTGCGCACGATTCCCGTTTTGGTTGATATTGCTCGTGATATGGAGCGCTATTGCCCAAACGCGCTGATGCTGAATTACACCAACCCAATGGCGATGCTATGCCGCGCGATGGATATTGAAACGGATATCATGGTGACGGGCCTCTGTCACAGTGTGCAAGGCACCTCGAAGATGCTGGCGAACTGGATCGGCGCGCCCTATGACGAGATCCGCTATACCTGCGCCGGCATTAACCACACTGCCTGGTTCGTGGAATATACTTGGAATGGAGAAGACGCTTATCCCTTGATCCACCGCGCGATCTCCGAAAACGAAGATATATATAACAAGGAACAGGTGCGCAACGAGATGTACCTGGCGCTTGACTATTACGTGACCGAATCCAGCGGGCACAATTCAGAGTACAACTGGTGGTTCCGAAAGCGCCCGGACCTGATTGAGAAATACGCCACGCGCGGCACCAACTGGAATCCCGGACATCACGCCTATATTTTGAAAGAATATCGCCGCCGCGAACATGACTGGCGCGATGACATCCACGCCTGGTTCGAAGCCGAGGAGATCGACCTGGAACGCGGTCACGAATACGCCGCCTATATCATCAACGCTATGGAAGGCGGCGAACCATTCAAATTCAATGGCAATGTGCCCAACAAGGGCCTGGTCGACAACCTGCCGAGCAATGCTTGCGTCGAGGTGCCGGTCTGGGCGTCGCGCGATGGCCTGGAAGCGGTGGCGGTCGGCCCGCTGCCGGGTTCCGTGACGCCGCTGACCAACCTGTATTCGCAGATCGAAGAAATGGCGGTCGAGGGCATCCTCAAGGGCGACAGGCGTTTGATATACCAGGCTGTGGCTTACTCGCCGCTCTCGGCGGCGGTCTGCTCGCTGCGGGAGATCCAGTCGATGGTGGATGAACTTTTCGCTGTCAACGAGGGGTATTTGAAGCCGGCCTACGCCTAGCGGATCCTTCTGAGTTTCTCCGGAGCGCAGCGTATGATGACAGCCCTTTTGAAGTCAATTGGCCCGCGGGATCTGATTGTGTTGCGGATGAGCCTATACGGCATGGCGATCAGCGCCCTGGGCGATTTCATGTTCGGCCTGGGTTTCATCGCGCATATCACGCCAGTTGACGCGACCTTGAACAATTACCTGACGCAATTCGCTTTTGCTGCGGTTCTTCCGGGCTGCCGCCGGCGCGATCACTGCTGTCGGCATTTACATGATCTCTCCCCTGGACGTCGTCCGCTGGTCCCTTGCGACGATGCTGACAAACGATATCAATCGCCATCCCGAAACAGTCGCGGTTTCTATCCTTTATGTTCTCGCAATCTACCTGAGCCAGATCGTGGCGCGCAAGTACATACAAGAAGTCTCGTCTGAAGATCGAAAGGTAAAAGCGCGATGAAGCTGCCACGCAATCCGAAGTTCAGATTATTTGTACGGCTAATCACATACATTGCCTTGAAGAGTTTCGCTCTCGGCCTCGTCGATTCACTCTTGCGGCAGCGGAGTCTGGACAATAGTCTAAATGCTGCGCAAGCCATTACCCTTGGAGGCATGCTGACTTTTGGCATCGCAGTGGGTGTGGTCGGGGTCGTGATCGCGGCGGCCTTCGGCCGCGAGCCGGATCCGCGGCACTTCAAGCTGGCCATGGCGTTAGCCGTAGTTGCCGTACCAGCAATCGTATTCTTTACATTCGTCCAGCAATGGCTACGCTATCCCAACAGCTATGTCTCCTCGATCGTATTGTCTTTGGCTCATGCCACTGTGTCCGTCTGGATCAGCCAAATCGCCGCGCGAAAATATCTCGCCGAGCAGTACGCCAGCTTGCAGCGCGGGAATACATGATGTTAGCGTACAACCCGCATATCAACGTGTTTATTCGAATGGCCTTCTATACCACGCTAGTGGGTCCCATGTTACTGCTCGCACATGGTTCCGTATCATTCTTCGCTGGGACCGACAGCGCCAGGCTAGAGAACGTCATACGGATTATCCTGGAAGTGACCTTCGCCCTCACGGTGTTCGGCTTCGTATCCGGATTGAAGCTAGGCCTGTTTACGGCTTTCGTGACCTGGATTTTCTGTCGCAAGATCCACCATTGCCAGCGAGCCAAGCTGGTCACTGGATTGATAACGGTCTTGATTCTGTTTCCTTTTGCACAGTTGTTGCCGGGGGATATCGAGCGACTTCCAAACACGCTGGAGAAGCTCTTTTCAGTTGTATTGGTGATGCCTTATATCCTGGCTTTGCACTGGAGTCAGGTTGTCGCGCGCAAGTACATAGCCGACCTGGAATTCAATCGAACTTAATTGAGGTCACAAAGTAGCGAATTAGTCTTGTCCCACTGCAGCGGAACCGTATCTGAGCGAGTCCCAAATCCAATCCTGCGCCTTTAGAAAGCCGAAATACGACGCCTGAATCCTTGGGACTCAGCCGCCCTGCGCCGCGAGACGATCCTTAGCCTCCCGCGCTGGCCTGAACTGGGGATTGAAACTGAGCGCGGTATTGTAGTTTTGCAGCGCCTTGTCGAATTCGCCGCGGCCCTCGCGCGCCATGCCCAGGTAGTACCAGGTCTCTTCGACAAAGTGCCCGCCACCGTCATTCTGGTTCTGCCGCACGATCGCGATCATATCGTCGAAGCGCCCGGTCCGGTAATAAGCCTCGTATGGACCAAACTGATACCACATCATGCGCCAGGGCAATCCCAGCGAAATCGCCTGGTCGTAGGCTTGCGCCGCCACATCGTACATGCCCAGACTAACGAAATTGCTGCCCATATTGAACCAGGCGTGGGGGTCTTCGGGGTCGGCGATGGCCTCGGCGCGCGCTTGTTCCAGCGTGTTTATGTGATTCTGCCATTCGTCGGCGTCGACGCCGAGCAGCTCCATCAGCTCGTCTTCGCGATCGGCCGTGTACAAGACAATATACGTGTAATTGAAATGCTGCCAATACTTGTTGATATTCTCGTAGCTATAGCGCGTATCGGGCCCCTTGAAGCTGTCCATGGTCGTGAACTCTTCCAACTGGTCGTCGAAGCCGCTGATGAGCAGGTAGTGCCCCATCCAGTCATACCCGCTGGGCTCGTAACCTTTTTCGATGACGACCGGGAAGTCATTAACCATCATCGTCTTTAACATTTCTATCGTCCCGCCGCTGCGAACCAGCCCGTAAACCGGAATCTCCGGGATCTGCGTGTTGACGAATTCCACCATCTGCCAGGGGCTGACGTTTTTGTCTTCGCTGTCGGGTTTCAGCCAGTTGGCGGCGCGGTTTTGATCGTCTTCATAACCGAAGTGGACCAAGGCATTCGTCAAAGTCGCGGGACCGCAGTTGTTCCATCCCTGGTATTCTGTCCCAAGCCTATTCATGCGAAAGACGGCAGGCAAGGAAACGTTTTCGTCCTGCGCGGAAGCCAGCAACGGCGCGGCTAGCAGCGCAATAATAATCAGCAAAAGCAGTCGCTTCATCGTGAAAAGCCTTTTTGTCAAATGCCCGTCGCACTCATTATACACGGATTCGCCAAAGCCAATCTTGCGCTTTCCCGACGCCAAATCAAGCACTGTGAAGACTCGCGCTCGCGCCCGTAAATGGGGCAAACGAGCGCCGCCGTTACCAGCCTAAAGCCAGCGTTCTTCCGCGCCCACAGTAAGTCGCTGATCGGCGCTTGGCTGCAGCGGCGCCGGTTCGATGACAGGTTCATCTTCTCCGGCCAGGATCATGCGCTTGATCAGACGAGAACGCAGCACATCGCAGAGCTCTCGATGCGTCTCTTGACCGGCCAGATTGCGCAACTCTTCGGGATCGGCCAGCAGATCATAAAGCTCGGATTCGACGTAGCTATCGCTGCCGGGATCGTCCCAGCCGTTTTTGTCGGGCGCGGTGACTGCGTATTTCCAGCGCCTGCTGCGGATAGCGCGGCCGACCTGTGATTCGCTGATCTGCACGTAGACTTCATCCGGCCATTCCACATCTTCGCCCTTCACCAGCGGCAGAATTGAAGATCCTTGCATATTATCGGGAACCGCGATGCCGGCCGCGTCAAGCAATGTCGGCGGCAGGTCAATCAGACTCACCAGTTGCGAAAGTCGCCCGCCGCCGATAAAGGGCCCGCCGTACAATGCCGTCGGCAGGCGTATTGACGATTCATGCGCGGAACGCTTGTACTCGCGATTGCGCGTCCGAAAATGGCAGCCGTGGTCCGAGGTGAAGAGGATGATGGTATCGTCCAGCATGTCAAGACTCATGAGGGAGTCTATCAATCTGCCCAGGGCTTCGTCCAGGCGTTTGACCATGCCGCAGTAACCGGCCAGTTGCCCATGAGCGTTGCCACCGAGCGCAGCCAGGTCGGGTGGTATCCAGCCGCCTCGATAGCGCGCGGCGTATCCCGGCGGCGCCGGATAATCGTCGCGATGGTTTTGATGATGCGGCTCCAAGAATGACATGAACAGAAAGAACGGCTTGTCTTGATGCGCGTCAATATAGCGTATGGCGGCATCGGTCTGGGCGTCGACGCGATAACCCGGGAGTTTCTGCGGCTGTTGATCGTTGTCGAACATCACCAGGTCATAGGCGTCCGAGGTGAATTCCAGCAAATTGGACGCCAGCCAGTAATCATAGCCGCCGCGCTGCTCGGGCGGGACGGGACCTTCGCCGGCGTCCGCCAAATGCCATTTGCCGATGTAAGCCGTGTCGTACCCGGCGTTATTGAAGTGATGCGCCAGGGTCCGGCTGTCACTCGGCAGTGGGACGCCATTGCGATAGCAGCCGGTTTCGGTGGCGTACAAGCCGGTTTGCAGGCAAGACCGCGCCGGACCGCAGACCGGTTGACAGGTGAAGGCGTAATGCACGTCAGTGCCCTGCCGGGCCATGCGGTCGAAGTTGGGCGTCAGATCAAGCGGGTTGCCGTGCACGCCGGTGGTATCCCAGCGCTGCTGGTCGGTGAAAAAGACGATGACGTTTGGGTGATCGGGCATGGTTATCAGCCTCAAGTCCTATTGGCAATTCGGCAAGTCTTACCACTGTCGCGCGGCGCGTAACCGGCGAAAAAGATCCAAGAATGTCGCGCTCACACTAGAATAATAGGCCTTTTCCTCGCATGAGCAAGTGGGTTTAGCAAAAAAGAGGCGCATTTGCGCAGAGGGTGTATCCCAAGCCGATGTGATAGCTGAGCGCCGTTCGTCATAATGCGCCGCCGGCGGCGCGGGAGACATGTGGTTGCGCCTGGTACAATTAGGTATACTGCCACTCGATAAGAGCAAATCACGAATAGGCGGAAAAGGTAATAAATGAAAAAAGTACGCGACTTCCTGCAAAGCCAAAACTACCCGCGCGGGGATCTTTACAACCTGCCCTCGACGGAAAAACGCTTCCCCGACGGCGCGGCTTACCGCATCGAGATCCCCAGCACCGAGGGTCCCAAGGCGCTGGCTGCCGTGCTGGAAGCCGCCGACGAATACGGCGTGACCATCCATCGCGTCTCCCAAGGCAGCGGCATCTGGATGCTGACCGACGACGAGATCCGCGAAATGTGCCGACTGGGCGCCGAGGCCGGCATCGAAGTCAGCTTGTTTGTGGGACCGCGGGCGGCTTGGGGCACCAGCGCCCAAGTGCGCGCCAGCGCAGGCAAGAACCTGGGCGCGCGCCTGCGTGGTATGGACGATGTGGTCTACGCCACGGAAGACGTCATACGCGGCTGCGAACTGGGCTTGCGCTCGGTCCTGGTGGCCGATGAGGGGCAATTGTGGCTGGTCAACGACATGAAAAAAGCCGGCGATCTGCCCGGCGATCTGGTGGTTAAGATATCGGTACAGATGGGCGCCGCCAATCCGATCTCCGTCAAGATGATCGAAGATCTGGGGGCCGGCACCTACAATGTGCCGACTGACCTGACGCTGCCGCAGATCGCCGCCATCCGCTCCGTCGTGGATCTGCCGCTGGATGTTTATGTCGAAGCGCCGGACGACTTCGGCGGTTTCCTGCGGCATTACGAGGCGCCGGAGCTCATCCGCATCGCGTCTCCGATCTACGTGAAACTGGGTCTGCGCAATGCGCCAAACATTTATCCCAGCGGACTGCACATTGAAGACACGGCGATCAAGCTGTCGCGGGAACGCGTGCACCGGACCGCGTTGGTGATGGACATTATCAAACGCTACGCGCCGGACGCCCACATGGGCGATGTCGGGGCGGCCGACTTGGGCATACCCGTGGTTTGAGGGCGGGGCATACGCAGGCCCCAACAAACATACTCGCAAAGAACATGGTGAATACGTAGGGGCGATCTATCAGACGCTGTTGAAAAATAGGATTTCGTCTTACAGAATGGTCTCTTCTGAACTGTTCACACCCCTCCCCAATGCTTTGGGGAGGGGTTAGAGTAGAATTTCAACAGACCCTATCAGGTCGCACGCGTGACGACAGAATCTAAAGGTGATGAGAATGCAAATCAGCAATGTCAGTACGATGGTGATGGGCACGCCCTGGCGCAATCTGCTCTTCGTCAAAGTGGAAACAGATGAGGGTTTGGTCGGCTGGGCCGAGGCGCGTCCGGTGGGTGGCGTTGGACCTGTGATCGGCTATCTTAAGGAATCCGTGCCGGATTTCGCCCTGGGCCGCGATCCCTTCAATACCGAGGATATGACCTACCGCATGTTGCGCGAGACCTACGGGCGCGCCGGCGAGATCGCCATGACCGGCATTGCCCTGCTGGAGATTGCTTGTTGGGATATCGTGGGCAAGGCGCTGGGGCAGCCGGTTTATCGCCTGCTGGGCGGGGCAGTGCGCGACAAAATCAAAGCCTATGCCAACGGCTGGTACCGAGTGGAGCGAACACCCGAAGCCTGGCACACGGCCGCCAAAGAAGTCATCAACAAGGGTTATCGCGCGCTGAAGTTTGACCCCTTCGGCAGCGGCTTTTACGAATTCACGCGCGAAGAGAAACTGCTGTCGGTATCGCTGGTGGAAGCGGTCTATGATGCCGTAGGGCCCGATGTCGAGCTATTGATCGAGATGCACGGCCGCTTCAACCCGGTGACGGCAACCGAGATCATCCGCGATCTGGCCGAGTTTCGACCCGCCTGGGTGGAAGAGCCCGTACCGCCGGAGAATTTGCGCGCGCTGCGCGACGTGCGGGAAGTCGCCCTTGCATTGGGCATCCCGGTGGCGACCGGCGAACGCATCCACACGCCTTATGAATACCGTGATCTGTTCGAGTTGGGCGCCGCCGATATCATCCAAACCGATACCACACACTTCGGCGGTATCATGAATATGAAGAAACTGGCGGGCACGGCCGAAATGTACTATGTGCTGGTCGCGCCGCATAACGTGGGTGGCCCCTGCTCGACCATGGCGTCGCTGGCGGTGGCCGCGACCACGCCCAACTTCAAGATCCAGGAGTACTTCAACGACTTTGCCGATCCACCGGTCAAGGCGGTTGGCATCGGCATGCCGGAAGTGGTGGACGGCTATTTCCCGCTGCCGGACAAGCCGGGCCTGGGCGTCGATATCGACGAAGCAATCATCGCCGAGTTCCCCCAGCGCGAGACGGATTTCAATCTGTTTAGCGACGATTGGCATCGTCGCGATTTGAAGTAGCCGCTCGGCGGCAGCAAAGAGGTCTGCCTCCCATGCAAGAGAATCAGACCGCCCGTCGCATGCGCGTCGCGGTTTACATAAACGGGAGTGGCCAGGGACGTTAGTCAGGCCTCTTCAATTGCAATCCCCAGATAGACCTGCGCTACAGGCAATTCGCAATTCAGCGCCGACAGGGGAATCTCGTCTTCCAGACGGTTGAACGCCTGCACCAGCCATCCCTTCTCGCTGCGGGTAAACAGATCTGCCCGGACGCGGTCCTGATCAACGATGAGATAGGCCTGTATGGATGGCACATCAAGGTAGAAGCCCAACTTGTCAACACGGTCAGTAGTCACCGATGTAGGCGACGTCACCTCGACTACGAAAATCGGATTGAGCAGCGCAAGCTCGTTTTCGTCTTCGTATGATGCCTCGCCGTGGACAACACTAAGGTCTGGATATACATATCGGGTCGAGTCTATTTTGACACGCATATCACTATTGTAAATGATAACATCTGAATGGCGGATACGGCCGCCAAGGGCAAGCGTGAGATTGACTTTAATTCTGCTATGTTTGCTAGTTCCACCAGTCGTCTCGATGATGTTTCCGTCAATGAACTCGTGCTTCAATTCCTGGCGCTCTTCCCATTCGAGATACTCGGCGGCAGTCATTTTGCGCTCGGTTTGGATTGCCATGTCAAACCTCGACTATTTCACTCTAAACGGGACAGTAAATCGCGCGCGGTTAATGCTACGGCGCGGGGAGCTCAGCCATCAGCCAGAAGGCGATCAACAGAATCCGCCAACTCGCGCAGATTGCTGACCATAAAGACTTTGTCGGCGACCATGCTGTATTCCCACATGTCGCTGTCGCCGCTGCCCCACTGACGGCGCGGCTCGGGGCAAAACCAGATCAAGCGCCTTCCCTTACGCTGCATATCCTGCGCGATGTCAAGACGCGGATCGTTGTAGTTGTTGCGCCCGTCACCGAAGAAGAGGACGGTCGAGCGGCTGTCGATCAAATGCATATGCTCGCTGTTGAAGGTGTTCAGGCTGTTGCCAAGATCGGTGCTGTAATAACCGGGCGGATTTTCCACCATGATTCTCGCCACCGCTTCCCGCGGCGGCAATTCCGCCAGCGTGGTGCTGACATTGACCAGATCATGAATGAAAATGAAGCTGTGGGTGCGCCGTACCTGGTCGCTCAATTCGTAAACCATGGTCAGAAGGAATTCCACCGCGTAGCGCATTGACGTGCTCAAGTCGCAAATGAGAATCAGCGTGGGCTTCTTGTGGCGCACCCGGAATTGCGCTTCCATCGGCACGCCGCCATAGCGCATGTTTTTGCGGATCGTTTTGCGCGGATCAAAGCGGCCGGACTTGGCGCGCTTTTGGCGCAGAGCAGCGCGGGTGCGCAGGCGCGCTGCCAGGCGACGAATCTCCTCGCGGATGTCGTCAATGTCGGCGCTGCTCAAGCGCTGCAACGGCACATCCAGCAGGTCGGGCCGGTCGCGCGGTTCGCGTTCGGCCATTTGTTCCGCCAGCGTAGCGCCCACATGCTGCGATATCTGCTCGGACAAGCCAGCCATATTCTCGCGCAAGAGCGATTCCAGTTCCTCCAGCGCTTCTTCGCTCATGCCCATGGCCGCCAGTTCTTCGAGAATGTCGTCGAGCAGGCGATCCAATTGCGTCAACCCGGCTTGGCGATTCATGCGTCGCTCGAACCAGGGACGCATATACATCTCGTCGCCCCCCGGCAAGCCAGAAGAATCACTCAGTTGCTGCAGCTCTTCTTCGCTAAACTCGCGGCCTTCCAGCAGGCGTTCCAGCAAGTCACGCAAGGTATCCAGGTTACCCATCAGTGATCCCGTCGCCTCTTGCAAGAGCTGCTGCTGTTCCTCGTCGAGTTGCTCGAGAATGTTCTGCATAGGAGGTTTGTTATTCGAGAAGAAAAGTGGAAAGAAATAGTCGAAGACGGGCTGATATCGGTGATCCTTAACCAAAGTCGCTTTCATAGTGCTCTTGAAGGCGGAAACATCCGTCACGCCCGTATGATCAACGCCGAACATGGCGTCTTGACTTTCTGCCAGTGAGATGCGGACTCCGGCGGCGCGTAGAGCGCGGATGAATTCGACCATTCGTTTTTGCATGGCTGTGAACCTTGCCGCTAGACCGTGCAGTGGTGCTTAAAATGGTAGACGATTTTAACCTGCGCGGCAAATTATCTGTCGAGCGCGCAATCACCGGGCTCCAGGCTTCAGTTCGATCACCAAGCCATTGCTCCAGCCATATTTTTTGTCCATCTTGGCTTTGACCGCGGCCAGAAGTTGCGCATCCTCCGGGAAAGACGCCTTGCCCTGCTTTTCCGTATTGCCAAGCCGAAAGCTGATGGTCGGATTCGCTCGGATATTCCGCACCCAATGGGAGGCTTCGCGTCTTTCCGACACGAGATAGTAGCTGCCCTGATGTTCGACGTACCAGATTTCGATCTCGTGAGGATTACCGGTTCTATGCCCGGTAGTGGTCAGATAGAGATACTTGCTCGCGCTCATAGATACTTCCGAATCCCTTTTGGACTTGTAAAAGATTGTTGTCGCGCATATTCTCGTTGCCGGACGGCCGCCTGACAACGGCAAATACGACTGCGCCAAGCGCTATCGAGAAAAATGATGCAAATATCCATCCGACGCGAGACTCCCAAGGACATCAACGACATCCACGCCCTGGAAGCCGAAGCCTTCGGCTCCCGCCTAGAAGCCGACATTGTCGATTGCTTGCGCGATGACGGAGCCTTGTGGCTGTCGCAAGTCGCGCTTCTCGACGATCGGATAGTCGGGCACGCTGCCTACAGCCTGGTCGAGATTTCGCAAATCACCAACATATCGCGTTTCCCGGCCTTGGGACCCATCGCCGTTGCGCCAGCCAATCAAAGGCAAGGCATCGGGGGCGCCTTGATTCGCGCTGGCATTGAGGTCGTGCGAGACGCGGGCTTTGGGCTGTTGTTTCTGGTCGGGAATCCCGGCTATTATCCGCGCTTCGGTTTTCAACCCGCGCTTCCGCTTGGATTCAACTCGGACTGGGTCAAGCCGGGCGGGCGGCACGAACATTTCATGGTGTTTGTACTAGATCAAAGCCTGATTGGCTGTGTGCGCGGCCATATGCGCTTTCACAGCGCATTCCCCGACCCTTGACCGCTAATCCGTCTCTTCCATCTAGCGGCAATTTCGCTGATGCGATTAGAGTGCGAACGATTCTGCGCGAATGCGGAAAATCCGGTCGTCCCCGGTATTGGACTCAGATTGGCGCGAGTACAGAATCGATTTCCTCGGCGGCCTTCTGCGCGGCGAACAAGACTTGAGCGAGATTGGCGTCGGAAGCTACCAGAACGGCCAGCGATACGTCCCCGACCGGAAAGGACAACATTGTACCGGCCTCCCCTTCCAACACCAGGCGCCCCGGCTTGCCTTGGGCCAGCCGATGCATCGTTCGCTCCCCTGCGCCTGTTAGCGAAGCTGCCAGCGCCGCCAACTCGGCACTGTCAATCATTTGCCCAGGGCCGTTTCCGTCCCCATCAACCGGGTAACTGGCAACAGGTAGTCCATCTTCAGTAGCAATCACGCAGCACTTGACCTGCTCAACCACCAGGCACAGCCGCTGCAAAATCGTCTCGAGCGTATGACTGCGGTCTTCGCCTTTCATGGGTCCTTCTTATGCCTGCAACTGCTTGAACGCGTACAAGAGCAGTATAGCCCAAGGTCTGCGGGCGCTCAAGCGAACTGAGCGGCTAACAGCCAGATCTGGCAACACGGCCAATCTCTTGCAGCGCGGCATATGACGGAGGAAGCCACTTTTCTTCGCATCATGCGCCTGACATGATTGCAGGCCATCGGCGAAAAAACAGTCGCCAAAGGGTATAATCGCCGGGGCGACCAAAGGCAGGAGACCGGAATGTCAGTCCCACGGCAATATCAATTGGAATTCACCTGTGGCAGTCCGCAGCAAACGGAAAGTCTGGGCCGAATACTCGGACAATTGCTGCGCGCCGGTGATTTGATCTGCCTTTCCGGCGATTTGGGTGCCGGGAAGACTGTTCTTAGCCGCGGAATCGGCGCCGGATGGGGCGCGGCGACGCCTTTGACCAGCCCGACCTTCAACCTGGTGCACGAGCATACGCGCGCCATCGATGACGCCCGTCTCTTTCACATCGATTGTTACCGCATCAGCGGCTCCGGCGCTGCTGATTCGATCGGATTCGATGACATCCTGGATAGTTCAGCGACGGCGCTCCTGGAATGGCCCGAGCGCATCCAGACGGTTTTGCCCTCTGCGCGTATGTGGATCGACATTCTCGATAGCGGAGGATCGCAGCGCCATCTCGTCTTTGAAGCCTGCGGCGATCGTTACGTGACACTTCTTGCGCGCTATCAGCAATTGATCGGTCGCAAGTACGATCAAGCAGACAGCCGCTGGGCGACAGCGAATGTGTCTGCCGCGCTCACGCAAAATAACAAGCCCTCGCCTTGCATGTGCAAGGGGATCTGTTGAATGAGAGACAGAGCTGATGTTGCTGGCAATTGACAGCGCCACTCGCTTGTTGAGCCTTGCGCTCCACGACGGCAACCGCCTGGTGGCCGAGTGCACGTTGGCTGTCGACAGGAAACATAGCGCTTTCCTGGCGCCCTTGATCAAGCAGATGCTGACGCAAACCGGGACGACGACCAGCGACATAACCGCCCTGGCGGTTTCGATTGGTCCGGGCTCCTATACTGGGCTGCGAATAGGCGTCGCTTTGGCGAAGGGCATGGCGGCCGCCCGCGATCTGCCTCTTGTGCCGGTGACCACGCTCGACACGATCGCCGCGGCTTCTAGGGCTTCAATTCGCTCGCTTCCTTTGATCGCGACCGTGCCCGCCGGGCGCAGCCGGGTCATTTGGGCGGTCTATCACCGTGAGGGCGACGCCTGGCGCATCTCGGGCGAGATGAAGCTGGGAAGCTGGGCTGAATTGCTCGCCACCTGCGATGAGCCCTGTACGCTAACCGGGGAGATTGATGAGGACGGGCTTCGGAGAGTACATATGGCGCGTGACGCGGGGGGACGAATCATGCTTCTACCGCCGGCTGAGCGATTGCGGCGCGCCGGATTCATGGCGCAGATCGCCTGGAAAAAACTGCGCCACGATGACCATAAATCGTATGCAGCCGATCAGGTGATGCCAATCTATTTTAAGTCGCCCTGACCAAGATCGGCGACAAGACATCTGTGGAGGCTTCAGACATGAAAGATATTCTGGAACGACTTGGCATCAGCGAAGTGAACGCCGGTGTCTGCTGCGGCGTCGACAACTGGATCCATGATCCGCAGGGCGCCGAGCTGGGGTCGATCAACCCTGCCAACAACAAAGTCATTGCCGCTGTCGTACAGGGTACCGCCCAAAGCTACGAGCGCGCGGTGGTGGCGGCGCAAGCGGGCTTTGAGCAATGGCGCGACTTACCGGCGCCGAAGCGAGGAGAGCTCATCCGTGATCTGGGCAATGCCCTGCGCGAGTACAAAGAGCCCCTGGGCGAACTTGTCACATTAGAGAATGGCAAGATCCGCACCGAGGGCTTGGGTGAAGTGCAGGAGATGATCGACATCTGCGACTTCGCTGTGGGCTTGTCGCGACAACTTTATGGCTTGACCATGCATTCGGAGCGCCCGGGTCATCGCATGTACGAGCAATGGCACCCGCTGGGACCGATTGGCATCATCACCGCTTTCAATTTTCCGGTAGCGGTCTGGTCCTGGAATGCTGCCATCGCGGCTGTCTGCGGCGATACGATGATATGGAAGCCGTCGCCGACGACGCCTTTGACAGCGATTGCGATACAGCGGATCTGCAATCGGGTGATGGCGGAGCACGGCGTTAGCGGCGTCTTCAATCTGGTTATCGGCGACAATGACACGATTGGCGAGCGGATGATCCACGATGAACGCCTCCCGTTGATCAGCTTTACCGGCTCAATCCGCGTGGGCAGGCATGTCGCCCAGGCGGTCGCCGGGCGCCTGGGGCGCTGCATCCTGGAACTGGGAGGTAATAATGGCATCATCGTCGGGGCTGACGCGGACCTGGACATGGCCATCCGAGCCATTCTTTTCGGCGCGGTCGGAACCGCTGGACAGCGCTGCACCACCACCCGCCGGATTATTGCAGAGAATTCGATAGCCGACGAACTCTGTGATCGACTCGTTCGAGCGTATCGGTCCGTGCCGGTTGGCGATCCTATGGCGGAGGGCGTTCTGCTGGGTCCGCTGATCAGCGGCCAAGCGGTTGACATGATGATGGAAGCGGTTGACAGGGCCAAGGCGCAGGGCGGGCGCGTGTTGACGGGCGGCGGCAAGCTGTCGGCGATCGGCGAAAATTATGTCGAGCCGACTATCATTCGTATGCCGCGGCAAACACCGCTGGTCTGCGAGGAGACTTTCGCGCCGATTCTGTATGTTATGACATATGAGATGCTGGATGAGGCCATCGTCCTGCATAACGCGGTGCCGCAGGGACTTTCCAGCGCCATGTTCACGCGCGACCTGCAGGCGGCGGAACGCTTTCTGTCCCATGCCGGGTCCGACTGTGGCATCGCCAACATTAACATCGGGACCAGCGGGGCAGAGATCGGCGGCGCTTTCGGTGGTGAAAAGGACACTGGCGGCGGTCGCGAATCCGGCTCCGACGCCTGGAAGGCTTATATGCGCCGGCAGACCAATACCATCAACTACTCCAGCGAATTGCCGCTGGCGCAGGGCGTCGAGTTTGATGTTTGAGGCTCGGTATATCCGGGGCGATGCATCTCTGGCGCTATGACAAGCGCAGATCCCAGGCTTCCAGCGTCGCCATGAACTGGTGGGCCGTCATATCGAGATGGACGGGCGTCACGCTGACAAAGTCGCGATGAACCGCCCAGATATCGGTACCTATCTCGTCAAAATTGCCGACCGGCGGCTGGCCCTCGACACGGACAACGCCCCCGTCAATGTGGTTGAGTCTATCCCGGTAAATCCGCACGCCTTGCCGCGTCAGGCGGATGCCCCGCAAGTCTTCGGAGCGGGCCGCGTCCGGCACGTTGACGCTGAGAATCGTCATGGGCGGGAGTCCCTCTTTCAAGATCTTGCTCGCGATGCGAGTCGCGATCTCGGCCGCTACTTGATAGTCTTCGACGCGATCGGCGCGGGGCGCTGCCAGAGACATGGCAAGGGCAGGCACGCCATGAATTGCTGCTTCCAATGCTGCGGTTACTGTGCCGCTGTAGGTCAAGTCCTGGCCCATGTTTGCGCCGCGATTGATGCCGGAGACGACAATATCCGGCTTGTGATCCAGCAAGCCCAACATGGAAACAGCGATACAATCAGCGGGCGATCCGCTGACCGCGAGCGCAGGAATGCCGCTTCCTAGCTCGCAACGTCGGTAGGGAATATCCTTGAAAAGGGTAATCGCGTGACCCGATCCGCTCTGGTTGGTGGCTGGAGCGCTGACCCGCACATCGCCCAGGGCGCGCATCGCCTCCGCCAGAGCTACGATACCGGGCGCGTCATAACCATCGTCATTGGTGACAAGGATGGAGATCAAATCAGTCCGCCTTTCAGCTGGAGGCACAGGACAAGAAATTTTTGGCAAATCGATGGAGATTGCCAGGGCAGGAGAGCGCGGCAGTACTGGCTGCGTTTAGGGGCAGTCGCCCCGCTGCAAGGTATACTCTCTGTATTCGGAATTGTCGCTTTCATTCGTCTCGGCGATATGTCCGCCGCTATCGATCGAAACTACGATGCGGTGCGCTTCTTCATAATGTGCGCTAACGGTAATGTTGACAGGCATCGCCGTGATGGTTTCCCCCGCTCCTATCGACGGGAAAGGGTTTGCTGGATCTGACTGCGCTACAACCCCGCCCTGACTCGGCACGGTATCTTCCACCGCAATCCAGCCGCCGGTATCCGTTTCTTCTGTGCCGTTATTGCGTATCGACACAGTTACCTTGCCAGCCTGATTGCAGATTAAGTTCTCGGGCTCCAGTCGAATGTCTGCGATCACCAGATTTACGCCGCCGGCGGCAGGAGCGACAGTTGCCGGCTCAGCCGGCGCCGGGCCCGACTCCACGGGAAGTCCCGCCAAATCGCCGCTGGGACTGACCAGTTCCGAATAGATCCAGGCATCGCCCTGGGCGCCGTAACGAATGTGGTACCAGTCACGATCGGGATTCACCGCAACGATGACGACTTCTTGGTTGACGGCAATGCTCCCGACCAGGTCAAAGGACGTACCGGGACCGCGGCGCAAGTTCGACGGCTTCGCAATCACCGCCGCAACGCTTCTGCTCGAAAGCGCAGGCGGGCTGGTCGGTGGCGTAGCCGTCGCGGAAACGACTGGCGCGCCTGTGCCAAGCTCAGCAGATTCGTCAGGGGGCGGGACAACTGTATCGTCGACGATTGCTTCCGCCGGAGCGGCGACATCGACGCTTACCGGCGGTTCCTGCGGTTCCTCGTCTGCGGGTGGCAGGACGACCGAGATCGACACGCTCTCACTGGCGCCGCTGCCGTCACCGCGTTCCGCGGCCACAGTGATCTCGAATTGACCGGGATTGCTCGTGGGCCAATCTATCGTTACCGGTACAGCCGAAGCGCCGATGGGATTGGGATCTTGCTTTTCGCCGAGCACAACGCCATCCAGCAGCATAGTAACCCGTGCCAAATCCGGGCCGGCATTTTCAATGCGCGCCTGTACGATCACCGTTGCGCCGGACAAAAAAGTTTGCTCCGGCAATGGAGAAGCAATACGTATCACCGGAGGACCGGCATACGTGACCGGCGCGACCTCCGCGCTTGGGACGCCGAGGCTGCACGCGGAGAATAGCAAAACCAGCGCGGAAAACATCAAGCAAGGCGCGCGGATCGCCTTTGTTGCCTCGCCCGAATCCATTCCGCATCTCCCGCTTCATGCGCCCCGACAGTAGAGTCAACTCTAGCAGAAAGGGCAGCTTAGCGCGAGTAGATTCGCCCTGCTCTTTGCCAACGCCGGCCTATGTAAGCCGCGTCGCTCATGCGATGGGAAGGCTAACTGTTTTGCGTGAGCGCGACACTCCCGGGACGAATTCGCCGCCGCCGAGCGGCTACCGGGTTTCCCGCGCAACTAATGAAACGAAATCCTTTTGTTTCCGCTGCGCATTGTGTAACATGGAGTTGCAGGACTAGCACATAGTGAGCCATGGACACAATTACATTACTGGATGGTAAACGCATTATCCTGGGTGTTTGCGGGAGCATCGCCAGCTACAAGTCAGTTGATCTCGTCAGCAAATTAACGCAGTCGGGCGTCGCCGTCGACGTGATCATGACAGAATCCGCGCAGCGATTTGTGGCAGCCCTATCCTTTCAAGCGGTGAGCGGACGTCCGGTCTATACAGATCTGTGGCAAAGCGACGCCGATGGCGGCTTGCCGACGCACATCGCGCATGTAGGATTAGCCGAGGGTGCTGATTTGCTTTTGATCGCGCCAGCGACCGCTAATACAATCGCCAAGCTAGCGCATGGCCTGGCCGATGATCTCCTGGCAGTAACTGCCCTGGCTGCAAAGTGTCCTGTTGCTATCGCCCCGGCCATGGACGGCGCCATGTATGAGAACCCCGCGTTGCGCGCCAACCTGGAAGTCTTGCGAGCGCGCGACGTCCACGTGATCGAACCGGAAAGCGGGCGCTTTGCCAGCGGCTTGTCGGGCGTGGGACGCTTGCCAGAGACGTCGACCTTGATGGGGCAAGTCCGGCGGATTCTGGGCATGGATGGCGAACTGGCGGGTCACAAGCTGGTGGTCACGGCCGGCGGCACGCGAGAGACGCTTGATCCGGTGCGCTTTATCAGCAATCGCTCGTCTGGCAAGCAGGGCTATGCCATCGCGCAAGCCGCGCTCGACGCGGGCGCGGAGGTTGTCTTGATCTCGGCAGCGCAGCACCTGGCCCCGCCAGTCGGCGCCAGGCTGGTTTCGGTCGATTCTGCCGCGGCGATGAAAGAGGCCGTGCTTGATAATCTTGTTGAATCGACCGCGCTGATCATGGCAGCGGCGGTGGCCGATTACAAACCGGCCGATGTTTCCCAGCAGAAGATCAAGAAAACGGACGACGAATTGACCCTGCCCCTGGAACGCACCGCCGACATTTTGATGACGGTTAAGCAAAGGCGCGCTGATACCGGTTATCCCATGATCGTGATCGGCTTCGCCGCAGAAAGCGAAAACCTGGTCGAAAACGCCGCCGACAAGCTGCAGCGAAAGGGACTGGATCTGTTGATTGCCAACGACATCACCGCGGAAGACGCCGGTTTTCAAGTAGATACCAATCGCGTCTTGGTGCTGGACATGGATGGCGGCTTGCACAAGATCGACCGACGCAGCAAAGCCGATATCGGCGCCTACATTATCGAACGGATCGGCGGCTTGCTCGATTGAATCACTGCTCCAGCTTCTGCAAGTCGAAGATCGCGCGGCAGTGCGCGACGTATGCCGACAGCGTCTGTCGGCAACCGATCTGATAATAGGGAATCAGATCCGCTACGCCCGCGCCGGCAAAACCATCTTGTGCGTAGGTAACCAGCGTACCCTCGCCCATAGGATCAAAGCGCAAGGATATTTGGCTGTGGCCTGGCCAGGTGGGGTCCTTCCAGGTGTAGCCCAATGTCGCCGGCGGCTGCCAGACGGTGATGCGGCCGATCTCGTATTCTCCCCCATCGGAAAAGGACTCGTAATAGCGTCCGTTCAACCCCGCCTCAAAGCGGATGTGCCGCGGGAAGGCGCTTTTCGGCGCGAAGCTGTAGGGAAAGACACCCTGCCGCGGCAGCGGAACAGTTTCCTGCAAGAATACATCGGGCATTGGTTCGCGACCCTCATGGATTTATCATAATAGAATTACCACTTGGAAGGCCAGATTAGATCAGTATGTCAAACGTGAATACGGTCTGACTCAAGTTCGATTTCGAATTGTCGACTTGCTCGGTAGAAACAGACTTTAGAGTGCGTAAAGAAACTAACTTGACCAAGTATCACTGGCACACTGTCTGCGCTAATCCATGCAAAGCCCATTCTGATGCTTGGCAGAGTCCCGACAATTATGTCCAACATCAACGTTCGGGATTCCAAGTTTTCCGTAACTCCGGTCAGCCCAAGTAACTCCTGTTCTTCTTCCCAGATTCCGCCCAGTTCTATACCCACGTGGTAGGGCGCCACATTAACGTCGGCGCCGCTATCCAACAACGCTAGAGTTTGTATCTCGTTCTTGCTGTGGCTCAATGTAATTGGCAAATGCGGGCGATCTATCCCGTCGTCTTCGTAGTGCGGATTAGTGATATATGGAAAGACCAGTTTCTCACTCATTCTTTTGTTGATCTTCCTCCAACGTCTCGAGCATGGTTATTGCGTCGTCGGTCGCGCGAATTGAAGGAGACACCTTGAATATTTTCCTGCCCTCAAAATGTTTCTCAATATCAGTTGATAAGTCGTCAGACAGAAATTGAAGAATCTTCAGTTTTTCATTGCGATCGAGTTGCTGAATTTCACTTAACAGCTCACTGGTCTTCATGAATAGCCTCCATCTTTTATTGACCGCGTCGCTCATGCGACGAGAAGGCTTGTTATTTCATGTGAGCGCGACACACTTTTTCGCCGATTACGCGCCGAGCGGCTGATGCAGCAGATTATACCACAGCGCACACCTCCGTGAAACTTGCTTGCCAGGACAAGAACAAGTCGGTTACACTCCAGATACACGGTTTGGCCCGACTCATTGCGCGACAGAATGGATCGTAAACCTATGTTTGAAGACGTAGCAGGTGTCACCAATGCGCTCAACCAAGAGCAGTACATCGCCAGCGACGATATCTCTACGGTCGTTTTCCTGGCCGACAAGCTGGGCAAGCCGCTGCTGGTCGAAGGACCCGCAGGCGTTGGCAAGACGGAACTGGCGAAGGCCTGGTCGGGCGCGGCTGACAAACCCTTGATTCGCCTGCAGTGTTACGAGGGGCTGGACGAGAACAAGGCGCTTTACGAATGGGAATATGCCAAGCAGATGCTCTATACGCAGTTGCTGCGCGACAAGTTGAGCGATCTGCTGGCGGCGGCTGATACCCTGCGGCAAGCCGCCGACCGCCTGGGCGAAGAAGACGATGTCTTCTTCAGCGAACGTTTCTTGCTGGCGCGCCCACTCTTGGCGGCGCTTTTGAGCGATGAACCGGCCGTTCTGCTGATAGACGAGATTGACCGCGCCGATGCGGAATTCGAAGCGTTTTTGCTGGAGATACTCAGCGATTTTCAGGTGTCGATCCCGGAGCTGGGCACAGTAACAGCCCGGCACCACCCCAGCGTGGTCTTGACCAGCAATAATACGCGGGAGCTTTCCGAAGCGCTCAAACGACGCTGCCTCTATCTCTTCGTCGATTATCCCAGCCACGAAGCGGAAATGAGTATTGTCAAAATGCGGGTGCCGGAGATGGAGGATAAACTGGCGCGGCAAACCGTTGAGGTGGTGCAAGGTTTGCGCAGGCTGGACCTGAAGAAGAATCCCAGCGTATCCGAAACGATCGACTGGGCGAAGGCGCTGGTCATGCTCAATGCCGACAGCATCGACGAAAAAACGCTGGAAACGACTTTGACCGTCCTGCTCAAACACGAAAGCGATGTTCAAAAAGCGCGACGCCAGATCATGCGGGGCCAGAACGACGAGTCGTATCGGCGGACGCGCCGCCGATCGGAGTGGGATTAGGCGGAAACGTGCGGCGCTAGCGGCCCTGGCGCTTTGACAGATGAAACGCCGTCGGACTGGCATTCGAGTGCAAATCGGGTAAACTTACGCCACATTCTCGAATTCAGAGCAACATAACCATGTCCCTGTCTGACGCATCCTTGTCCAGCCCCCAGGCGCTCGCGAAATCGATATTTCGTCTGCCTCTATATTTGTATCAACTCGGCTGGGGTCCCGTTTTGAAATGGATCCCCCTGTTGGTATTGACGACCGAAGGGCGCAAGAGCGGACAAGCGCGTCATGTCGTGGTCGAGTATCGGCGGCACGGCAGCAAATTCTACGTCGTCAGCGGCTGGGGCAAGAACACCGACTGGTACAAAAATGTCTTGCAGAATCCGCGCGTCACGATTCAGCTCGGCAGCGAAGCGCTGGACGCCAAAGCGATACCGGTGGATAATCCGCCCGAAGCCTTAAGCGCCTTGTATATGTTCAGCCGCAACTCCTGGATCTATGAATCCTTGTTCGCGCGTATGACCTCGGCGCATGCCGCCGACCTGAGTACTCTGGCAGACGTGGTCGACGAGTTTACCGTCGTTCGGCTCGAACCCAGCGAAGAAGCGCCACAGTTGCCAACTGTGGCGCCGTTCAGCGAGTCGACGCGCCAACTGGCCACGATCTTTGCCGTTTTGCTTGGCATCTGGCTCTTGATCTCGCTGGCGCGACCAGTGCTGCCGCGCGACGAGCGCAACCGTCCCGACAGCTAAGCCTCTGCCCGTCGGAGTATTCGGGGGATCGAAAGGACGAGACCATGCAATTCCTAAAAACGCTCCTAAGTGGAGGCTCGCGCTCGGACGATCGCGGGATCTATTTTTACGTCCAGCCAAAAGCCTGTCAGGAGATCCTGCGCATACGGGTTGACCCCATGAACGACCTGTCGCGCTCCGACGAAGGCAAGGGCTATTGGGTGCGCAAAGTGGCCAGCGGCCATCGCTGTCCCTTCCAGGCGGAAGTTGAAATCTACTTTGACAAGAACAAGCGCATGACCAGCAGCGAGGTCACCAACGGCAAGCTGGTTAGCGAGGCGGACTGGCTGGCCCGGCAGGGGAGTTGAAGGAAAAGCGCTAGGGAGCCGCGTTTCTTGTCGCCTCGAGGTCGTGTTCAATGCGGCTCACTTTGTCGCTCAGCGCCGCTACATCGCGGCTGAGCGCTTTGACATCGCCGCGAAGTTCAAAGTAGTGTTCATTCAAGCTGTCAACATTAAATTCTCTTGCAACTATAGTATCCTTTTGCGAAACTGAACTTTTAGACTTCCGCCACAAAGCACGCGCTCTTGCATCACGAATCTCAATAGTTACCCAAGCTACAATCGCCAGAATCGCCGGCGTCCAATGATCTATCGTGGCGGCAACGCTTTCCCAATCTGTTTCCATGCGGGTTTGTCCTTGCTGTCAACTGTGTTCAGTATAACAGTGAAGAGTGCTATTTGGCGACGTGTGTTGACACTGGGGCGCGAGGACTCAGCCGGTGAACTTGGTCATGTCAGTGTCGTCATCCCAATAGCTGCCGTCAGGCAGGATGGTTGAAAGCGGGGAAAACTTCGCGCCGGTAAAATCTGCGCCAGTCAGATCCGCACCCGTAAAATCCGTTTCATTCAGGTCTGCATTCGAAAGATCTGCTTCAGATAGATTGGCACTCTGGAAAACTGCGCCTGTCAGGTTAGCGTTTCTAATTGATATTCTTGCAAGAAATGCGCCTCTCAGGTTCGCTTTTGACAAATCAACATTATCCCAAGACTCTTCCTCTACAGTATCAACATCACCGATAGCAAATTTTTCCAGGTTTGCGCCTGACATGTCGGCGTTTGAAAAATTTGAGTATACGCACTCACTCTCTGACAAATCTACGCCTTGCATTTTCGCGCCTGAAAAATCGCAGCTAAGTATGTGGCATCTGGATAGATTTGCCGAGTTGAGAATCGCGCCAGCGAGCGAGGCACTCGCAATCCGTGAACCGGTAAAATCGGCCTCAGTCATATCTGCCCGGGTTAGATCCACGTTGCCCTCAAAAAACGTTCGCTGCATATTTGCCCCACGTAGGATCGTATAGCTTAAGTTCACTTTACCGCGCGTTATTGCATACATATACAAGTGGTCAAATAACTTGTAATTATCCAAAGTGTCCGACATTGTTTCGATCTCAAATGTTTGCTCATTCACATGATAGACCTTCGGATTACTCATATCAACGCCTGTCAAGTTGGCTCGGCTGAAATCCGTGCCATCCAATTGTGCATTACGCAGATCCGCCTTCGCCATCTTTGCATGTGATAGATTCGCATTGGTTAAGTTTGCAGATTCCAGCCGAGCTTGTGACAAGTCCGCGTTGCTCAGATTGGAGCCGCTAAGGTTTGCTTCTAACAAATCAGCGTTTGTCAATCTGGCATTCGACAGATCCATATCCGCCAAGTGCGCATTTATCAAGTTTGAACCGCTCAGATCGACGCCCTGCAATTTAGCCAAGTGAAGATTTCTGCCGCGCAAGTCCTGACCTGATAAGTCTAGGCCATTGAGGTCAACGCGGATTTCCGAACTCTCGTTATCATCTTCGGCTAGTTGCTCTTCGGACACTTGATCTTCGGTCTCAACGGGGGCAGTCTGTTCCAACTCTGGTTCGGGTTCGCTGCCTTCGGCTTCCTCAATGTAAATCTTGCGACCAAACTCCTGTTTGATTGCTTCCGCTTTCGCGGCTTCTTCTTTAGCCCTGACGGCCTTCAGCAGGCGTGTGGCGGTGTCGGCAATGCGATAGACATCTTCTTCGGTAAATTCGTCTTTGGGCGCTTCGTGTGAAGCCAGATTCCGCGTGTTTAACAGTTCGTACAAGTAACTCTTTGCATTGCGAACGTCCGGGATTCTTTCTGCTTCAGGCGCTGTGTGACCCAGCTTGCGCCTAAAGACCTCGTCCCATTGTAATTCCATTGCCTTTAGCCAAGCGTAAAGATCTAAAGTCCCAAGGGCGTGATCGTGGCTATCAAAGGGGTGTTCTCTATGCAAAGTTTCTTGCAACTCTTCGAGGTATTCTTTCTTCGTGTATTTGAACTTGTATAAATGCAATACATAGGGTCCAAGCCCGTCGCGTATCGCGTGTCCAATCTTGCGTACAAACAGGAAATTCTCTTCACTCATCGCGGAAACCCAATCGTAAAAGATTTGGGAACTGCGCGTTTGACTGCGCAAGCGCCCTTCCCGATCAAACTCGTATGAGGCACTTTAATGATCCGCCCCTCAAACATCAGTCGAAGACTTCTTTAGGTAATCCCGACTGACGGATGATTGAAGACAATGTACCCGGCCGCAGTTCCTTATGATTGGGCACGGGTACAGTTATAGTCGTATTCTCTCCAGTTAGTTGGAGCAGCTTTTTCTGCATGACGATGTGACTGCCACGCTGACGGACCGCCTGAAATCCGTGCAAAACGAGAATATCACATACTTCCCGCCCCGACAGGATCCTTCGTCTAGACACTTCCAATGCTCAGTTGTTCAATGCGTCCGCGTTTCTCGAGACGACTCTGGATTTCGGCTGACGACGCCACTTCCAAGAATAGAGACACTGCCTCTTTGATATTTTCGATGGCTTCGTCGCTTGTCTGTCCCTGGCTTGCGATGTCGTAGTCAAGACAATGGGAAACATAACCATTCTCATCTTGCGTGATGCATACAGTGATGGTCTGCATCGCTGTCCTCCATATAACCACCTAGAAGATCTGTCCGCTTCGCAGATTATTATGTCCGCGCCCCCGTTGCTCCTGAGCCTATTATAGCGTTGTTGTCGCGCATTTCTAGAAATGTCACGGAATCTGTACAGCATGTGTCCAGTAATTTACGCGGAAACGCGAGACATTGGCAAACAATCTTTTACCGAGGAGAGAACTCGCGCGGGGCCTGACGCAGCCTACCCCTCACCCCCCGCCGCCTCCGCCAGAGACGGCAAGCCGAAGGCGCTGCGAATTTTCCCCTCAATCAGGTCCGACATTTGTCCGTTGCTGCCCAGGAAGCCCTTGGCATTCTCCCGCCCCTGCCCCAGCAACTCATCGGCGTAGCGGTAAAAGGCGCCGCGCTTCTCGATGATATCAAGCTCAGTGCCGATATCGATGATCTCGCCAGTCTTGCTGATGCCCTGGTTGAACATGATGTCAAATTCGCATTCTTTGAAGGGCGCGGCTACCTTGTTCTTCTTGATTTTGACGCGGGTGCGGTTGCCGACGATGTCGCCGCTGTGTTTGATCTGCTGGATGCGGCGGATGTCGATGCGCACGCTGGCGTAGAACTTAAGCGCGCGTCCGCCGGGCGTCGTTTCCGGGCTGCCAAACATGACGCCGACTTTCTCGCGCAATTGATTGGTGAAGATCACGCAGACATTCGATTGCTTGATGGCGCCAGCCAGCTTGCGCAGCGCCTGGCTCATCAAGCGCGCTTGCAAGCCGACGTGCGAATCACCCATCTCGCCCTCGATCTCCGCGCGTGGCACCAACGCCGCAACACTGTCGATGATGATGACATCCAGCGCCCCGGAACGCACCAAATGCTCGGTGAGCTCCAGCGCCTGCTCGCCGGTATCGGGCTGCGACACATAAAGCTGCTGGATATCCACGCCGATCTTCTCGGCATAAAGCGGATCCAGCGCGTGCTCCATGTCAATAAAAGCGCAGATGCCGCCGCTCCTTTGCGCCTCGGCCGCCACATGCAAGCAGAGAGTCGTCTTGCCAGAGCTTTCCGGCCCGTAAATCTCGGTGATGCGCCCGCGCGGCACGCCGCCCACACCCAGCGAAATGTCGATGCCGAGCGACCCGGTGGAAATGGCATCCACCTGCAAGTTATTGCCCGATCCCAGGTTGAATATAGTGCCGTCGCCATAGCGTTTGGTGATATCGGTCAAGGTAGCGTCGAGCGCGCGCTGCCTGGCTTCGTGGTCATGACTCTCGATGATCTGTGTTTCCTTAACTGCTCGTCTCGCTCTTGCCATGGCTGCCGCCTCGCTTTGTCTAGGAATATGCCTAAGTGTAGTGTCTTTACAGTCATTTCGCTATAATCGTCAGAGTAGCACCTTTGTTCTATTGGCGCAAGTGGGAATGCGCTCCGATTCCAATGTGCAAATTGACTAGGAGGCTAGCGGCCCCGGCAATTTCATCGCTTAGAAACGAGCAATCATATTTTCTCTGTCTCTAGCGCAGTGATCGGTAGTGTATCCTTTTCGGTTGAAACATAGAAAGTATCTCCGAGGGGCGCGCAGATCGCCCGAAATCATCGCCTGCAATCGCGTCAAGTCCTGTACGCGCAGCGGCGGCTCGCCCTCCCGCCCGCAACTGCGACCGGCGGTCAGTGTCGACGGTCAGTGTCTACGCGACCTACGCGACCATTTAGTCGCCCTTTTCTCCCCGCCTTGCTCTATACTTCGATCTTGCAACACGCGCAGGCG
>JAPOOU010000210.1 GCA_026713245.1 Chloroflexota bacterium | reverse complement strand
GTGCACATCTTTGCCAGCCCCGCACATCCGGTCTGGGGAGGGGGCCCCCCCCCCCCCCCCCGCATATGCATACTGTATCTATATAGTTGCCAAAAAAGGGGGCAAAATGAGGGCATTTCCCCAGCATTTGAGGACACATTCCGCCTCACAAAGCGCTTGCCTTCGGCCTGATTGAGCGAAGCTCGAATCCCGTGATAAGATGGAGTTGTGTGCATTTGGGGGGAAACTGTGCCATGAAGAAGATGCTGTCGCTCTTGCTGTTGGCGCTTGTCGCCACGGGAATCCATATCGCCAAGTCGCAATCATCAAGCCCCGATATTTATACCTACCAGAATGGCGATCTCTGGAAATATAGCCTGAACGCAGGTACCGCCATGCCGCTCACGCAATCCGGCTACAACGGCGGACCGGTACTTTCGCCCGATGGGCGCTCGATCGCCTTCCTGGAAGCCGCGCCCTCATTTGTTTCCGACTTCAACGCCGGCGTCGTCAGACGGACGGCCGGCACGCCGCCCGCGGATATTTGGATCCTGGATATTGCCGCGCAGAGCCTCACCAAGATTGCCGACCAAAGTGGCGCCAGCAGCGCCGGCTATCTGCGTTCGGTACCGGCCTGGTCGCCCGACAGCCGCCAACTGGCCTGGCTGCAAATCGATCCGCAAGTGCAAACCCTGGAGGGGGCGTCCCTGCAAGTTTACAGCCTCGACACCGGCGCGACAGCCAGCCTCGCCAACGATGTCAGTCTCGGTTACCAGGAAAGCGACATCCGCGTCCCGGGCCTGCGTTGGGGCGCGGGAGGCATCGCTCGTATGCTCTTCGTGTTCCTGTACGGGAATCAAAGCCCGTTCTTGTTCCTGGAGGTATTCAACCCGACCAACGGCACCCGCCGGCAGTTCAATCTGGAATTGGCCTCCGACCAATCCAACCTGGCAAGTGATTTCATGTGGGCCGATCACCTGGGACAAAGCGTTCTGTTGTTGAGGATAGGGGATCATTGGGACCTGCTGAATCCGCTCGATGGATCGCGTTCTCGCCTGACCGACGCGCCCCGTCTGAAAAACCGATTCCTCACAGGCGCATTGGAGCTGATTCCGACAGCCGTTTCGAATGAACGCGGCGGCTGGGAATTCCACTGGCGGGCCGTGAGCGGGGGCCAGCTCTACGATACCGGCTACATCAGCCGAGACGTCGACGTCAATCGTCAACCGGCGCTTTCAAGCGACGGGTCGCAGATGGCCTGGCACAATGGAGAACGAGTAAGCGCCTGGCGCTTGGGCATGTTAACGGAGGCCAGAGCCTTGGCCAGCGATGCGGTCACATACAATGCCTTCCCGATACCAGGACCGGTTAGCCTGGTCTGGGCGCCGATGGAGTGGGTCGCCTCCGGAGCAGTAGCGGCGATCCAAACCGCGCCGGCATCCGATACCAACCCGGGCATCTGCGCGCTGGAGCCGCAACTGAGCCCGGGCCAGCAAGCGGTCGTCAGCCCCGGTTTGGCGAACAGAGTCCGCACAGCAGCCAGCATCAATGCCGAGGTCGTCGGCCGGATCCAAGCCGGTGAAGTCGTTACTGTCACTCAAGGTCCAGTTTGCGCCGGCGGATACTACTGGTATTTGGTCCAGGGCGCGGGCTTTTCCGGCTGGACGGTCGAAGGCATCGACGGCGACTACTGGCTGCTTTACCACATCGACTGCGCCAACAGCCCGCCAATTCGTCTGGGCAAGGGCATGGTTGCCGCGGTTTCGGCGGGAGAAGCGAACAATATCCGAGACGGCGCCGGGACCCAAGGCGCCACTATCCTGGGCAGGATGTCCGCCGGGGCGAATTTTGTCATAAGCGGTTATCCGGAATGTGACGCCGATGGAAGGCGCTGGTTTCCCATCCAGTACAATCAGATTGACGGATGGACGGCCGCGGGACAAGGCAGCGAATACTGGATTGAGCCGGCGCCGAGCCAAGCAACTGGATAGGCTGTTCAATTAGGAGTCTGGCCGGTCGCAGCTCGGTCGGGCTTGAAATCTGGATTTTCCCAGACAATAAGCGTCGCCCAATTGTCCGAAGCGGCGTCGTTAATGTAATCTTCCAGCAAGCCGCGGACGACGAAGCCCCGGCCCAACTGGAACGATAGCGTGCTGTCATGCAACTGGCCCGCTACCACGCGATCAACGTATTGCCGTACAGTGATGCGATCCTGGTATTCGGCGAAACCGGGAATCAAGCCGCCGGCGACGATGCCCTTACGGTTAAGTTCTTGCACGATTCCTTTGCGCGCCGCGTACAAGCTGGAGCCGATCCCGCGCCTGCGATAATCGGGGTGAACGCTGATATCGCCGCCGTAATACCAATCGCCGAGAGGATCATGATTGCTGTAGCTGCCGCCGTCGATTATCTCCTGGAAACTGTGCTGGGCATGGTCGAAGTCGAAATCAATCAGGAAACCCGAACCCAAACCCACCACGCGGTCGCCGGCCAGCGCCACAAAATTGCCTTCGGGAAAGAGGCGGCAGTGCTTGAGGAAGTGCGCCTCGCGCATCAACTCGTCAGCCGCGAGCGTTGGAAAGCAATCTCGTTGGAGTTGTTCCAGCGCTTTGCCGTATTTTGGCTTGATCCTGTCGATTCTGATCGAGTCGTCCGGCATCTCATCATACCGTCACCATGCGTCGATCTAGTGTAGACCTGTGCCCATGCTATCGTCAACGCTCTTAACCGGGGTCAGTCGTCCAATGGTCTGAATGGACTGCAATGGACATAGGATTTTGGCGTCGTATCACGTAGGATATGGCAGGAATCGGTTCAGTAAAGTGAGGCAGCAATATGGCGACAAACGGATACCAGCAAAACGGCAGCGAGACCGGCACGGACAAGGTCAAGCGCGGCTTGGCGCAGATGCTCAAGGGCGGCGTCATTATGGATGTCGTTCCCCCGAAACAAGCCACGATCGCCGAAGACGCCGGCGCCTGCGCCGTGATGGCTTTGGAGCGCGTACCGGCCGATATCCGCACCCAAGGCGGCGTCGCGCGCATGAGCGATCCCGATATGATCGAAGGCATCATCAATGCCGTCAGCATCCCGGTCATGGCCAAAGCCCGCATTGGACACTTCGTCGAAGCGCAAATCCTGGAAGCGCTTGGCGTGGATTACATCGACGAGAGCGAAGTGCTGACCCCGGCCGATGAAGAGCACCACATCAATAAATGGCAATTCACCATCCCGTTCGTCTGTGGCTGCCGCAACCTGGGCGAAGCATTGCGCCGGATAAACGAAGGCGCTGCCATGATGCGAACCAAAGGCGAGGCGGGTACCGGCGATGTCGTCGAAGCGGTGCGGCACGCGCGTTCGGTCAATGGCGAGATCCGCCGCCTAAGCTGTATGGATGAAGACGAAATGTACAGCTATGCCAAGGACATCCGCGCCCCCTTCCACCTAGTCAAGGAAACGTCCGAACTGGGCCGGCTGCCGGTCGTCAATTTCGCCGCCGGTGGCGTCGCAACCCCCGCCGATGCCGCGCTTATGATGCAGCTCGGCGTCGATGGCGTTTTCGTGGGCAGCGGCATCTTCAAGAGCGGCAGTCCGGAAAAACGCGCCCGGGCGATCGTCAAAGCTGTCACCCATTACGAAGACGCCAAGATCCTCGCCGATGTCAGCCGCAACCTCGGCGAGGCCATGGTTGGGATCAATGTGACGCCCGAGGAAGTGATCCTGGGCAAACGCGGCTGGTAAGGTCCGCGCGCGCCAGGCACATGCCACAGCAGCGCAGTTCATGCGCGCTTCCGGCTTTTGGCTTGTGTTTCGAATTCGGTTGTCATTAAAGAACAACACTCACTCAGCAGCCGGTAGGGGCGATCCAGCGCAGCGCATAGACACCCACTAGGAGGTCAGTCGCCCCTACCAAATAGTTCGTAATTCGAGTTAAGAATCTCGTCTCGAGCAAGGGCTACGAGTATTTCAGCCGAAAAGGATACTCCGCCAACTTATCAGTATTGTTGACAATCGCATACCAGCGCGATATATTCCCACCAACATATCGTGGAGGGCCCAGTTCATCACGCGAGCCAGCTCGCAATTGCGGTGAAAATGGCATTGCCAGTCCACAGAATCCAGGCGTCAATACAAGGCTTGGTATACGCCGAGCTCTCCAGGACTTACTTTAGTTTTACAGAATGCTTAAGGAGCCAGAAAATGCTTCAAAAGAAACGCCTGCTTATAACTGTAGTCGCACTGCTATTGATTCTGATCCCCGCGGGTTCGGCGGATGTCGAATGGACCGGCGCTTTTGTTCTGGGTAGCTGCTGCGAGCCCAATTCCCTGGATCCGGCCGCGATGGGCATCTCGCAAACTGAGGGCTACGTGATCAACGCTATGTACGAGGGTCTGACCCAGTACTCGCGCGAGGGCGAGATCGTAGCGCGCCTGGCGACAAGTTGGGAAATATCCGACGATGCCTTGACCTACACGCTTTCGATACGGGAGGGCGTTCAATTCCACGACGGCTCCACCCTGGATGCCGAAGCCGTCAAGCTTTCGCTCGACCGGCACAAGGCGCTGGGCATGGGCAATCTGGGGTTCATCCTCGCGCCCGTCGAATCCGTCACGGTCGTCGACGACATGACCGTCGCCATTCAGTTGAGCTCGGCCGACTTCCAATTCTGGGCCGGCCTGCCGCATATCAAGATCGTCAGCGCCCAGGCGCTCGCCGAGCACGATATGGATGGTGACATGGCCGGTGAATTCTTCCGCGAAAACGCGGTAGGAACTGGTCCCTATCAGCTAGTGCGCTGGGATCCCGGTCGTCAGACCGAAATGGAAGCCTTCCCGGATTACTGGGGCGGTTGGGACGGGCCCCATATCGAGCGCTTTATCGCCCGTTATGGCCTGGATTACACCACGCGCCTGCTGTTGATGGAAGACGGCGAGGTTCATTTGATCGATTGGGCGGGCTTGTCCGATGTGCGCCGCGCCGCTACCAGCTCCGCCATCCATCTCAACTTCGGCAATCCGCTGCAAGCCTTCTACCACTTCATGAAGCAAGACGGTCCCCTGGCGAACAAGCAAGTACGTCAGGCCCTGTTGCACGCCTATCCCTACCACGCCATGATCGAGGTCATGGGCGGCTTTGCCGTTCCCCTGACATCGCCGGCGCTGGCCGGGACCATCGGACATTGCGATGTCTTCGAGCCGGTGCAGGATCTTGACAAGGCTCGCGAACTGCTGGCGGAAGCCGGCTATGCGGATGGCTTCAGCGTACGGCAGGCTTATCGCCACGCCAACGAACCGCGCCGCTTCGCGGCCGTGCTCTTCCAGGAAGCCCTGGCTGAATTGAATATCGATGTTGTATTGGACGACATCCCATGGGGCACCTTCATCGACGCGCAGCGCAACTTCGATACCGCCTATGATATGAGTAGCCACTGGCTCAATATTCCAATTCCCTATGCCGGGGAGATGCTCTTCCGGCTCAATCACTCGTCGCTGATTGACACCGGCACAGGCAACTGGGCCTGGTACAGCAATCCTGATTTTGACGCACTGTTGGAAGAAGCGCCGACGCTGGCTCCTGGCGATCCACGGATCAACGAACTGCTTTGCGAGGCCCAGCAAATCCTCATTGACGAAGCCGTCGTGATCCCGGTCATGTTGTCGCAGTACATCGATCTGACGCATTCTTCTGTTCGCGGCTACCAATACGATCCCTACGGCTTCCCGGGCGATTTGCATCCCTATGATATCTGGTTGGAAGGCTAGCTATCCGGACGCAAAGGCAACTGACGCAGGACGCGGCTCGCTCGTCGGGCTGTGTTCTGCGCTTCTACTATACCCATGGGCAGGTTAATTCTTGAACGCCTTCTGACGCTGATTCTCAAGCTCTTTGGCATGGCGGTGATACTCTTCGTCGTCACGCAAGTCTTGCCTGCCGATCCCGCTGCCGTCGCGGCCGGCACCAACGCGCGCCCGGAACAAATCGAAAGACTTCGGGTGGAATTGGGTCTGGACCGACCATTCCACGAGCAATTCTTCACCTACATTTCCGGATTGGCCCGCGGCGACCTGGGCAAGTCGCTGTTGACGAGACGAGCCGTCAGCGATGATTTGCGTTTACGCTTCCCGGCCACAGCGGAACTGGCGATTTTATCCGGCGTGGTCACCGTCATTCTGGGCATCTCGCTGGGCATTTTGGCGGCCGTCAACGCAGGCAGGGCGCCCGATATTCTTATCCGAATGCTGGTAGTGGTGACTATGGGCATACCTCCGTTTGTCCTGGCGCTTTTCCTGCAGCTCATCTTCGCCAAGTCGCTGGACTGGCTCCCGCTGGAAGGTCGCTTGCCCACCTTGATGGCGCCGCCGCCTCACGCGACTGGGCTTTATACCATCGACAGCTTGCTCGCCGGTCAATGGGATGTTTTCTGGTCGAGCGCGCAGCATCTGGTTTTGCCCGTCGCCGCCCTTTCCCTGGGACGGCTTGCGGTTGGCGCGCGCTTCACCCGCAGCGGCATGCTCGAGACGCTTTCTCAACCTTATGTGCGCACGGCTCGAGCCAAGGGCTTGAATGAACGCCGCGTCATTCTCCGTCATGCTTTTCGCAATGCGCTGATACCTGTCGTCACCATGTTGGGCATTCAAATTGGATTTCTCTTGAGCGGCGCCGTCCTGGTTGAAGTCGTGTTCACCTGGCCCGGATTGGGACGTTATGCCGTTGAATCGGTTGTGTCTTTCGACTTTTACGCGGTCATCGGCGCGGCTCTGGTAATTGCGGTTATTTTTGTAGTCTCCAATACCATCGTGGACTTGCTTTATATTCAGTTGGATCCGCGGATTCAACATCAATAGTGAGATCACACGAATAAGGACGCACTATGGGATACGAGCTCGGCTTTGATATCGGCGGTACGTTTACCGATTTTGCTTTGCTCGATACAGACACGGGAAAGCTCGACATCTTCAAGGTATTGACGACGCCGGATCATCCCGAAGCCGCCGCATTGCGCGGTTTGGCTGACCTGCTGAAAACAACCGGCATCGGCCACGATCAGTTGCTCAACCTGTTTCATGCCACGACATTGGTGGCAAACTCGCTCATCCAGCACCGCGGCGCATTGGTCGGCTTATTGACGACCGCTGGCTTCCGCGACATTCTGGAAATGAGAACCGAGCAGCGCTACTCTATTTATGACTTGTTCCTGCAATACCCGCCACCGCTCAGCCCTCGCTACTTGCGACGCGGCATCGGCGAACGCGTCGACCGCGATGGCCGGATTTTGCAGGGTGTCTGCGCGGAGGACGTGCGTCATGCGGTAGCCGATTTCAAGGCGCAGGGCGTCGACGCAATCGCCGTGTCCTGCCTGCATTCTTACCGCAATCCCAGCAACGAACGACGCATCGCGGAGCTAGTGCGCGAATGCTGGCCCAATGTCCCGCTGACACTTTCCAGCGATATCGCGCCGGAGATTCGCGAATATGAACGGACATCGACGGCCGTGGCCAACGCCTATGTTTTGCCGCTGATGCACCGCTATCTACAGACCATGCATGATGAACTTGTCGACTGCAAATTCAAAGGGAACTTTTATCTGATGCTCTCGTCGGGCAGCACGGCGCTGGCTTCCGCGGCTGCCGAACAACCCATCCGTCTGGTCGAATCGGGACCGGCCGCTGGCGCGCTCGCTGCGGCCTATTTCGGCGCATTGGCCGGCCACGCCGATCTCATTTCCTTCGACATGGGCGGGACCACTGCAAAAGTAACCCTGGTTCATGACGGAAAACCAGCCATCGCCTCCAATCTGGAAGTAGCCCGGGTCAATCGATTCTCCAAGGGCAGTGGCTACCCGCTGCAGTTTCCCACGGTTGATATCCTGGAGAGCGGCGCCGGGGGCGGCTCCATCGCCTGGGTAGATGACCTGGGTTTGCTCAAGGTCGGCCCACAAAGCGCGGGCTCGAGCCCGGGACCGGCGGCCTATGGCTTCGGCGGCAATCTGCCGACAGTAACCGATGCGGATCTCGTCTTGGGCTATCTCAATCCCGATTACTTTCTTGGTGGCGAAATGGCGCTCGATGTGGCGGCGGCGGAACGCGCGCTGGCGCCGATCGCCGAGACATTTTCCTGGACCCTGGTCGAAGCCGCTGACGCCATTCACAGGCTGGTCAATGAGAATATGGCGGCGTCAGCGCGCATCCACATTCTGGAAAAGGCCCGCGATCCGCGCAACTATGCCATGATCTGTTTCGGCG
>JAPOOU010000206.1 GCA_026713245.1 Chloroflexota bacterium | reverse complement strand
TGCGAATTTCATTGTATTTTGATACCTTTCGCAAGGATTGACCCGCTATTTAGTATGAAAATAGTTATATTAAGGCTGATTTTCAGTGTACTTTCTAATGCCAATCAAGCCTTACATTGCCCGCTTTTTGCCGGAAAAGGAGTTAAATCTCGGTGTTCCCGGTGTCTTTGGTGGTTACGGAAAAATGTGCTGCGATTGCTCTGATGCCGGCGCAGTCAGGGTAGTTTATCCTTTTCGGTTGAGATACTTCATAGCCAGTCCTCGACATGAGATACTTAACCCAAAATACGCATGATTTGGTAGGGGCGACTGACCTCCTGGTGGGTGTCTACGCGCAGCGCTGAGTCGCCCGCCCCTACCGAGTTTCCGCCTTTTGATGGATAGGGCTCGCCAATAATCTGAAATGCGCTGGCAAAGATTCTGTCGCTTGACACAAGCGGCGGGACAGGCTAGCATTGGCAAGTGAAAGACTGTGAACCGGAGTAGTACGCATCGTCGCGGTGTACAGAGAATCGCTAGTAGCTGTGAATGCGAGACAACCAGCGATGCGGAATGGACTGGGGAGTTGCGCAGGCGAAAGGGAGAACCAAGTAGCTTGCGACGGCGAGCGCTCCGTTATCTAGGCGCGGGATATCGATCATGAGGTCTGTATCCGCAGAGTGACCTGCCCGGGGCAGGTAATCAAGGTGGTACCGCGGGAACCCTTCTCGTCCTTGAATGGATGATTCGGGTTTTTTTGATTTATAGGGGGAGGCCGCCGATGCTGAATGTGACGGAGCAAGCGCGACAAGACATTAAACCGACGCGCGAAGAAATCTACGCGCACTTCGAAAAAGGCGATCACGTGCCGGTTTATCGCACGCTGCTTGCTGATTTGGAAACGCCGGTCAGCGTTTACATGAAGTTGAAAAAGGCGGGCAAGCCGGCGTTTTTGCTGGAGAGCGTCGAAGGCGGCGAACAAGCCGGACGTTATTCCTTTATTGGCGTGAATCCCAAGGGCGTGCTGGTCGTCAAGGATAATATGGTTCACTTCGAGCGCGACGGGCGGAAGACAAGCTATCCCATTCCCGCGGGCCAGGACCCGCTGCATGTCATCAAGGCTCACTTTGAGAATGTGAATCCGGTGCCGCTTGAAGGACTGCCGCGCCTGGTCGGCGGCGCTGTCGGCTACATGTCCTACGATATCGTGCGCTATTTCGAGGACTTGCCGGCGACCGCGTCCGATGACCTGAAGGCGCCAACGGTGGCGTTCATGCTGCCGGATACGCTGGTCATATTTGATCGCGTCAAACATCAACTGATTGTGCTGGCAAACGCGCATAACACCGACAATCCTGATGCCGCCTACGACCGAGCAATCCTGAGTATCGATCAGATCCTTGAAGCATTGGCGCGGCCGATGGAACATCACGCTTATGTGGCGCCGGCGGGCATCCACCACGGAGACCTCGTCTCCAACGTTGGGCAGCATGTCCACGAAGACCGCGTCCTCAAGGCGAAAGAATACATCCGTGACGGCGATGCCTTCCAGATCGTGCTGGCGCAGCGTTTCAGTCGACAGACAACAGCGACTCCCTTGCAGATTTACCGGGCCTTGCGCGCGACCAATCCGTCCCCGTATATGTTTCTGCTGGAATTCAGCGACGACTTGAACCTGGTCGGCGCGTCGCCGGAGATGCTCGTGCGCCTGGAAGACGGCGTCGCCTACAATCGGCCGCTGGCGGGGACACGGCGGCGCGGCGTTAATGAGCAAGAAGATTTGGAACTGGAGGAAGAATTGATAAACGATCCCAAGGAGCGGGCCGAGCATGTGATGCTGGTCGACCTGGGACGTAATGACCTGGGGCGCGTCTGCGATTACGGCACCGTCAAAGTGACCAAGATGATGTATATCGAACGCTACTCGCATGTGATGCATATCGTGAGCCAGGTCGAGGGCGTGATCCGCCAGAATATGGACGCATTCGACTTGCTGCGGGCGACCTTCCCGGCCGGGACGCTCAGTGGCGCGCCTAAAGTGCGGGCAATGGAGATCATCGAAGAGTTGGAAGAGACGCGGCGCGGTCCCTACGGCGGGGCGGTTGGTTATTTCAGTTTCGACGGCTCGATGGATATGTGCATCACTATACGTACCTTGCTGATGCAGAACGGAACTATCAGTGTGCAGGCGGGCGGCGGAATCGTCGCCGACAGCGACCCAACTGCCGAATACTATGAGTCTATCAACAAAGCCGAGGCGGTGTTTGAAGCGGTCAGATATGCGGAAGAAGGACTGAAGTGATGACTGAAGATCGTGACGCGCGGGCTTGGGCGTATTCTGAAGGGAAGCGAAGATGATCCTGGTGATCGACAATTATGACAGCTTTACTTACAACATCGTGCAGGAGTTGGGCGAGTTGGGCGCGGAATTGACAGTGTATCGCAACGACAAGATCACCGTTGACGAGATACGCGCGCTGCAGCCGGATCGTATCGTGATCTCGCCAGGTCCGGGCTATCCCTGCGACGCGGGCGTCTCGCTGGAGTTGATTAGGCAGTTGGGGTCGGAGTTTCCCATCCTGGGCGTATGCCTTGGGCATCAGGCAATCGGCGAAGCTTATGGCGGGGTGGTTGTGCGCGCGCCGGAACTGATGCACGGCAAGACCAGCATGATCTATCATCAGGGAGATACGATCTTCGGCGACATCCCCGATCCCTTCGAGGCGACGCGCTATCACAGCTTGATCGTGGAAGAAGAGAGTCTGCCCGACTGTCTGATGATCACCGCGCGGGCGGCCAGCGGCGAGATCATGGGATTCCGCCACAAGCAGCATCCGGTAATCGGCGTACAGTTTCATCCGGAGAGCATCTTGACGCGTTACGGGATGAAAATGTTGGGCAACTTCCTGCAATATGAGCCCGTGCGGACGAATCATTTAATAGACTGAAGCGAGGAACTGATTATGGCGACAAAGGCAATGATCAACATACAGAATGCAATAGACGGTCTTAGTCGATTTGCGCATTTGCATACCGACGAGGCAAAAATGGTCATGCTCCAAATAATGAACGGCGGCGCCAGCGAGGCGCAGATCGGCGCCTATTTGATGGCGCTGCGAATGAAAGGCGAAACGATCGAGGAGATTACGGGCAGCGCGCGCGCCATGCGCGCGGCGGCCAGCCCGGTCCCGACGCATGTCGACGGCGATCTGCTCGATACCTGTGGAACCGGCGGCGACAATTCCGGCACATTCAACATTAGTACCACAGTGGCATTTGTGGCCGCCGCCGCCGGGATTCCCGTCGCCAAGCACGGCAATCGCGCCGCCAGCAGCAAATGCGGCAGCGCGGATGTCCTGGCGGAGCTGGGCCTCAACCTTGATCTCAGTCCCGAGCAAGTCGGAAAATGCGTCGATGAGTTAGGCATTGGCTTCTTGTTCGCGGTCAAGCTGCACCCGGCCATGCGCCACGCGATTGGACCGCGGCGGGAATTGGGTATCCGAACGATCTTCAATATTCTCGGTCCCTTGACCAATCCGGCCGGGGCGCAACGACAACTGATGGGCGTCTTTGCGCCGGAACTGACCGATCTGTTGGCGCAAGTGCTGCGCGCTTTAGGCTCGAAATCAGCGATGGTGGTGAATGGCTACGGGGGACTGGACGAATTGACCACGACCGGTCCCAATCGGATTAGTTATTTGCAGGAAGACGGGGTGATCGAGCACATCGACGTCGACCCGACCGAGCTGGGATTCCACACCGCCCACCTCACCGACCTGAAAGGCGATGACGCGCCGACAAATGCCGCTATCCTTCGCTCGGTGCTGGCTGGAGAAGATAGCGGCGCCAAACGCGACGTCGTACTGCTCAATGCCGGGGCTGCGATCATGGCTGCCGGCAGGACGGCTTCGATTGCGGATGGCATCGAGGTGGCGCGAGAGGCGATTGACAGCGGCAAAGCTATCGGGAAACTTGATCAACTCATCGCATTGAGTCAAAGCCTGGCCTCATGACTTCGCCCTTTGTCACCACCGACACGGTTCTGGACCGGATCCTCGCGCGAAAAGTCGAGGAAGTTGCCGGACGCAAGTCCGAGACTTCGCTCGCTGCGATACGAGCCGAATCGGAAGCCGCTCCTTTTGCGCCGCGCGACATGGTCGCCGCCCTGCGAAAGGACGAGGTCGCCCTGATTGCCGAGGTCAAGCGCGCCTCGCCGAGCAAGGGCCTGCTGTCGGATGACTTCGCTCCGGTAATGATCGCGGCGACTTACGCGTTTAACGGCGCGGCGGCGATATCTGTTTTGACCGACGCCGACTTTTTCATGGGCAGCCTGCGCTATCTGCGCGCTGTGCGGGAAGCGGTAGACCTTCCGCTGCTACGCAAGGACTTCGTCATCGATCCCTTTCAAATCTACGAGGCGCGGGCTGCCGGCGCTGACACTATTTTGTTGATTGTCGCGGCCCTTTCCGACTTGCAATTGAGGGAGCTTCACGCGCTGACGCATGATTGCGGCATGTCCGCACTGGTCGAGGTGCACAACGACGTTGAGATGGAACGCGCCTTGAAGCTCGGCGCCAAATTGATCGGCATCAACAATCGAGACTTGAAGACTTTCAACGTCGACCTGGAGACGACCGCGCGACTGGCCGGATTGGTAGATGACGACGTGGTTCTGGTGGCGGAAAGCGGCATCCGCGACGCCGCCGATGTGCGGAGGATGGGCGCGTTTGGCGCGGAGGCCATCTTGGTGGGCGAATCGCTGGTGAAAGCGCCGGATATGGTGAGCTTGCTGCGGGAACTCAGCGGACAGCGGCGGAGGATCCGATGACCAAAGTCAAAGTTTGTGGTGTCCGGTCCTTTGACAACGCGCAGATGGTCGCCGAAGCCGGCGCCGATCTGATCGGATTGAATTTCTATCCCCCATCGCCTCGATACATTGACGCGGAAGCCGCCGGCGATCTTGTAAAGCGGCTGCGCGCGCGGCTGGGCGAACATTGCCCGGTCTTAGTTGGCGTTTTCGTCAATGAGCCGGCGGACCGAGTGCGCGAGGCAGTGGCGAAGGTCGGCCTTGATTGCGCGCAGTTAAGTGGCGATGAATGCCCGGAAACACTGGAGGAATTGAGCGGAATCGCGTTCAAGGGGATTCGTCCCGAGACCGCGGAAGCTGCGCTTGTAGACGCCGAACGCTACGGTAATGCGATGAGGGCGGATGGACGGAAGCCGTCGCTGCTGTTGGATGCCTTCAATCCCGGTTTATATGGCGGCACGGGGGAAACAGCGGCTATTGATGTGGCGCTGGCGGTGCGGGAAGCCGTGCCGCGGCTGATGCTGGCCGGCGGTTTGAATCCAGAGAATGTCGCCGAGCGCCTGCGGATGATACGCCCTTGGGGCGTGGACGTCGCCAGCGGCGTCGAAGCCGGGATACCTGGAATCAAAGACAAAGACAAGGTTCGCGCGTTCATCACAGAAGTGAGGAACGCTGGATGACCGAGAAATTCGACATCTATGACGAAGCCCTGCGTCACATCGGCGTAAAATCGCGCCAGGACGTGCATAGAGACGGCGACTGGCATCAGGTCTTTCATTGCTGGGTGATCGGGCGCGAGCGCGATGGCGGCGAATTCTTGATTCTGCAGATACGAAACGACGACAAGGATATGTACCCCGGCAAAGTGGATATAAGCGCGGCCGGGCACCTGGAGGCCGGGGAATGCGTGGCCGACGGCGTGCGCGAAATTGAAGAAGAGTTGGGCCTGCGCGTCAGGTTTGAGAATCTGGTTCCGCTGGGACGCCGTCTGGGCATCTCGCGCTACCGCGATATGGTCGACTGTCAAATCAGTCATGTTTTCCTTTACGAATGTAGTCAGCCACTGGCGGACTACAACTATAGGAAAGAAGAAATAACGGGATTATTGAAGTTGCCGCTAGATACGGGACTGAGCCTGCTGTCGGGCGAGGTCGACAGTGTGACGGTCGAAGCAGTCGGCTTGAAGGCGGATCGCGTGACGATTGGCGCTGACGATTTCATAGCGAGCGTCGATCAGTATGCGCTGAAGGCCCTTATTCTGGCGAAGAGATTTTTTGCCGGAGAAGAGCATTTGTACATTTGAACGAAGCGAGGATGCGCGAAAATGACAGAACTTTATATACGCAGGGATCTCACCGACCTGCCGGATGAGCGCGGCTATTTCGGGGAGTTCGGCGGACGCTTCGTGCCGGAGACGATAATTCCCGCGCTGGACGAACTTGAGGGCGCTTACGCCGAGTCCATTGCCGATCCCTCGTTTCATGATGAGCTTGCCTACCTCCAGCGCACCTACACCGGGCGCCCGACGCCCGTCAGCTATGCTCGACGCCTGAGCGAGCGGCTGGGCGGCGCGCAGATCTACCTCAAGCGCGAGGACCTGGCGCATACCGGCGCGCACAAGATCAACAACGCCCTTGGGCAAGGTCTGCTGG
>JAPOOU010000220.1 GCA_026713245.1 Chloroflexota bacterium | reverse complement strand
CCTGAGCCAGTCAAATCTTTCCGCCAGTTTCGCGCCGGGCGGCTATGTGCCAATATCAGGCATAGGCGCGCTTGAAGCTGCTCGTCTCATACCACAAGGACTGCGCAAGCACACCGATCTGCCCAGGCAATTGGCGCATTGTCCGAAAAAGAGTTTCCTTTGTCCGGAAAACGGACAAAGTCGGACAAAGTTCAAACACAAAGCAAACCAGACCTGCCACAGTAAGCCCGGCGGTTATGCCGCCTGGCGTCAGTCGCTTGCCTGCTCTCTTGCAAGCCCACTGGTCCTGTCCAGCATGTCCCTGCCACAAACCAAAACCCTCCCAGCATTCTGGGGAAAATGTGTCCAGTTTCATAGGACCACTACAGAGGCTGTATTTCAACAGAGTCTATCAGGTCGCCCGAAAATCGCCGAAGTAAATCCGGAATTTGCAGCGATATCGCGCGCGATAAAAAAGTGTGACCTCCTCAGTCCATAACGCGGGACGTGGAGTATACTTGGCAGAGCCGCGCCAACACAGCCTCCGCCGAGAGTGATTCATGATGAGGGTTTATTTGTCTTAGGCCACTAGCGAGAGGAGAATACATAAGTGAATATCATCTGCGTTGTGACCGACACGCTTCGCGCCGACTACCTGCCGACCTACGGCAATGCACAAGTCATCGCGCCGAATTTGAGCCGTTTCGCCGAGGAAGCCATCGTCTTTGCGGATTGTCATGCCGCGTCCTTCCCGACTGTGCCGACGCGCGCCGATATCGCCACCGGTCGCTTCACGCTGACCTACCTCAGTTGGGGACCACTGCCGCAAGACGAAATCACCTTGGCCGACCTGATGACGCGTGCGGGTTATACCACGATGGGCGTGGGCGACACGCCCTTTCTTATCCGCAACGGTTACGGTTACGACCGCGGCTTTGACGACTTCATCTGGATACGCGGTCAGCGCGAGGCATCGGGCAGGCCCGATGTCACCAGCCAATGGACCGAGGAAGACGATCGCTTCGCGCCGCAGACCTTCAAAGCGGCGATGGACTGGATCGAGCGCCACCACGATGAACAGTTCTTCCTTTATATTGATGCTTGGGATCCACACGAACCCTGGGATCCGCCGGCGCATTACGTAAAACCTTATTTGTCGGATTATCAGGGCGAGCAGGTCTATCCCGCCTATTGGGATTGGCAGGATGCCGGATATAGCGAACGGGATCTCGAGATTGCCAAAGCGACTTACATGGGCGAAATCACCATGGTGGATCGCTGGTTCGGCTTGCTGATTGATCGGCTCAAGTCGCTGGGTTTATATGAGGATACGGCGATTCTTTTTGTCTCCGATCACGGTTTCTATTTCGGCGAGTTCGGCATCTTTGGCAAGAGCCGTTTCCGCTGGCCGGATAATACGATTCCGGTGATGGAAGCGATGGCGCGCTTCAAGCTGGGCGCGATCTCCCATCGGAGTCCCAAGCACAATGAAATTACTCACGTGCCACTCTTCATCAAGATCCCCGGTTACGATCATCAACGCGTGTCCGGGCTGGTCAGCATTCCCGATATCATGCCGACCATGCTCGAACTTGCCGAGATCAATCCGCCCGATCGTGTACAATCGAAGTCGGTCTTGCCGCTCGCCCGCGGCGAAGTTGACCGGCTGCATGACATTGTCGTGACATCACAGTCGCTGGCGGATACAGCGGGCAATACAACCAAGATCGTCGATGATAATGAACGCGTGGTCATTGAAGTTTCGCCCAGTACGATTCGCGACGGCCAGTGGGATTTCCTCTATAGCCTGGAGGGAGAGCGCGTTGAACTTTACGACGCCGTCAATGATCCCGAACACAGGCGAAACCTCGCCGACGAGCGCCGCGATATCTGCGAGATGATGCATGCCAAGTTCGTGGCCTGGATGGAGGAGATGGGTACGCCTGACGCATACGCCGCGCCCCGGCGCAAGCTGTAAGGCTTGTCCGGCGCATCCTTCGGTCCCGCGCCTCACGGCTGATGTATCCCGTTGCGCCGGAGAAGGGGAGCGGACACGTTCGAAATACTGGTTACGAACGCAACGTGTCAGCCAAGGCTGACCCCTACAGGTCGTATTTAGGTCGAAGACTGTAGCCGCTCGGCGGCAGCGAAAAGATCTGCCGCGCTCACGCAAAATCGTAAGCCTGCTCGTCGTATGAGCGACGCGGTTAACGTAAGCAGGGGCAGTGGATAGAGGGGGCTCGAGCGGCCCTCTTTTTTTTACGCGTTAGTCTTCTCGGGCATCCAGCGCAGCCTGCTGCTCCGCGATCATCTCCGGCGTACATTCCAGGCCAGCGAGGAATTCCAGGTCCGCCGCGCGGCGCGCTTCCAGCGGCATTTCCGGCAGCGTGATATCGGCTTCCGGATATTGGGCTGAAATGCCTTGAGCGGTCTGCCCGTTTTCGACGATGTATGCCGCTCCTTCCAGCAGCGCTTGCGATATCTCGACATCTTGCAAGTCGGCCGTGTCAAGATTGACGGCAAAGGCAAAATCATCACTTTCGTAGATGCTGGTCTTTGCAATATCCAGGTCCCCATTGAGATACGCGATCAGCATGTTGCCGGCAATCGCGCCTTGATTGTAGAGACCGAAGAAACCGCCGCCGATCGTCCCGCCGCGATAAGCGTTTTGTGGCGCGGAAAACACTACCGGCAAGCCATAGTCATAGGACAGCGACAAGAGCAGGCTAAACCCTTGAAAGGTGAAGATGGGGATGATTATCGCCTCCGCCCCCCGGTTCGCCAGGTTTTCGACCGCCTGATACAAGTCCGGCGTCACGGTGATCGACTCGGCTTCGACTATTAAGCCCAGGGACTCGCCAATCTCGGTGATCCGCGCCACGCCAACTTCGCTGGCTGTCTGCGCGGGAGAATAAATCGCGCCAACCACTTTCATGTCCGGATCTTGCAGCAATAGCAAGGGCACAATATCTTCATAATTTGTCACCGGCACCGTGCCAATGACAAATTCCGGTTTGATGCACGAGGATTCAGCTACGCCCGTAATATAGGGTCCCGATGTTACTGTGAATATCAGCTTGGGCGGATCGAAAAAATCACGGATGGCATAATAGGTCATTTGCGTCATCTGTGTAGTGAACGTGACCAAGACATCGGCGTCCCGGTCGATAGCCTCGTCTATGATGGCATTCGCTTCCATTCGGTCAAACAGGGCGTCGCCATAAATGATATTGATATTCTCGCCCTCTATTGAGCGCTCGTCGTTCAACAGCGCGCGCTCTTCTTCGTTGGTAAAGCCATAGGCCTGCAACATATCCAGTATGGCTTTTTCCGCCAGGGCTACGTTGCTGGAATCTCCCCATTTCAAAAAAGCCACTGTTGCTTTGTCATCATCCTGCGCAAATGTGGCAGAAGCGAAGGACATAGAAATCAAAGCGATCAATAGCGCCGTTTTCCTACTCAAGTTGATCCTCCCGGACTGGGATATAACAAACGTAAATTGTGCCAAAACTTGCCACGGGCGCATTGCCGGCAGCCACGAGATCCCTTCGGCTGCGAGAATGTCGCAATCCAGACCATCCCGCATTTAAGCGAGCAACTGTCGGTCGGATAGTTCGGCGCCGCTGCCCAAGGAATGGAAGCGTTCTATTAGATCCGCAGGCCTCAGATTCTCACGTTCCTCACCAGATATTTCGAATTCAATCCTGCCCTGGTTCATCATGATGATGCGCGTGCCAAGCGTGCAAGCCTGTTGCATGCTGTGGGTGATCATCACGACAGTGAATCCGTGCGCTTCTGCCAGGGATTGCGTCAAGCCAATCACCTTTTCGGCGGCATTTGGGTCCAGGGCGGCAGTATGTTCATCGAGCAGGAGCAATTTGGGTTTGGTCAAGGTGGCCATCACCAGTGTGACGGCCTGTCGCTGACCGCCGCTGAGCAAGGCGACATCGGCGTCAAGTCGATGTTCCAATCCCAGTTGCTCGTGTTCCAGTTGTTCGATGAACCAGGCTTCCTGTGACCGCTTCACATCGCGCCGCAGGCTCGCGCCCTGGCCATGTATCGCGGCCAGGGACAGATTCTCGCGAATGGTCAAACCCGGGCAGGTGCCCATGGCCGGATTCTGAAAAACACGTCCGATATGGTCCGACCGGCGATACTCAGCCATATGGGTAATGTCTTCGCCGTCCAACTCTATCTGTCCCCTGTCGGCCTGGACAGCCCCCGAGACCACGTTGAACAAGGTGCTCTTGCCCGCGCCATTGGAACCGATCACGGTAACGAATTCGCCGTCTTCAACGAATAGCGACAGGTTTTGCAGCGCCTTCACTTCGTTTGGCGTACCGGCGTTAAAGGTCACAGACACGTTGTCGAGTCGTAACATTATATTGCCTTTCAGTTGCGGCGCTGTTGGTAAGACCGCCACTGGTCGTAGAGTCTTGGTGTGCCCAGGGCTGCCAATACCACCAGCGCGCTGACAAGCTGAATATCTGTTGTCGGCAAGTCGAGAGCGCTAAATATCCAGGCTCGGGAAATATCAAAGACCAACATGCCGGCTGCCGCCGCGATTAACAATTGACCGACCGTTCGCGGCCGCAGCAACACTTCTCCGATGATTACCGCCGCCAAGCCGCGTATGATCAAGCCGAATCCCAGGCTGACGTCGGCGAAGCCAAATTGCTGCACCACCATGGATCCCGCCAGGCCCGCCATTCCGTTGGCCACCATGAGACCGATGATAATCATCATATTATGATTCAGTCCTGTCGCCCGCACCATCTGGTCGTTTTTCCCGGTCGCGCGGATCGCCAGTCCGATTTCCGTACGCAAGAACCAATACAAGATCACCAACACGACAATCACAAGTGCGCCGAATATCATGATTTCCAAGAGGTTTGTCGACTGTCGGCGCATCTGGTCGCCAAACTGATCGACCAGCCAATTACGAAAGTCTTTGGAATGGCGACTGATCAAGGTTTCTTTGCCCAAGAGCGGCACATTGCTTTTGCCGCCCATGATATGCAAAGTCACCGTATAGGCGCCGGTGATGACAATGATACTCGCCAGTAATCCTTCGATTTTGAAGACAATATCTATCAAGGCCGTCGCCAAGCCTGTCAGGGCGCCTGCGCCAAATGCCGCCAGGATAGCGATTTCCGCGCGGACCCCGCCGAATATCAGCACCGCGCAGACGGCCCCCCCAATAGGAAACGCGCCGTCTACAGTCAGGTCAACAAAACCGAGAACGCGGAAAGTGAGGAATACCGTGACGCCCGCCAAGGCATAGCCTAGTCCCTGGCCAATGGCGCCGATATTGACGTTGCCAAAGCGCATGAATATGGCGATCACGATCGTCAGTACGGCAGCGCGCATCAAGAAACCGTGTAATAAATTGCCGCCGCGCGCTTGGTGAGGTTCTGCTGCTGATGAATTGACAGCCATAAATCTGGCTCCAAATTTCGTTTATGTAAGGCAAGATATATAGTGCTGCAATATTAAGCGTAACATAAGAAAGCAATTCAAAGCAACGCAGTGGTGATGACTTTTCAAAAATGGCGATGGCGCCTGGCGGGAATCTGAAAGCAGGAAACGGTATGATAAGATTGTGGCTCGGCAGAAGTTTACAAGTGTCAGGCAAAGCGCCGTGGTCGAGAAGCGTCCGATTGACAAGTTGACGATAAAGGGCTTTAAGTCCCTGCAAGATGTGGAACTTGAATTAGGCAAGCTCAATGTGCTCATCGGTCCCAATGGCGCCGGGAAGAGCAATCTGATTTCGTATTTTGAGATGTTGCGTCGAATGGTTGAGGAGGATTTGCGGCTTTGGACCGGTCAAGAGGGAGGTATAGACAGTGTATTGACGTATGGATCAAAGACAACGTCTCAACTCGACTCATACATTCAATTTGGACAAAACGCGTATCAGTTCTCTTTGGTCCCCAGCGCTGGGGATCGATTCGTGTTTGCGAGCGAACAGTTGGCGATGGCCGAAAGGTATAGTCAGCCATATTCATTAGGACGCGGTCATGCTGAAGCGAAACTGAAGTCGCAGACTCGTCCGATTTGGGAGAAGCCCCGCCAAGCTGATTACTGCTACCGGTCGATATCAAGTTGGCAGGTTTACCATTTTCATGACACTGGCCATACAGCCCGCGTGAAAAAGAAGCACGATTTGCGTGATAATCAGACGCTTCACGTGGATGCCGCTAATTTGGCTGCATATCTCTATAGAATCCAGCACGAATATCCTCACATATATCAAGAGATTATCGACACCGTTCAACAAGCCTTGCCTTTTTTTCGCGACTTTGTATTGAAGCCCGAAGCTAACAAGAATGGCAAACATAATGTTCTGCTCCAGTGGAGAAGTCAATTCGACTACGATCCGTTTATGGCGGATCAGTTGTCCGATGGTTCGCTCCGATTCATCTGTTTGGTAGCGGCGTTAAAGCAACTGGATCCGCCTAGAACTATTCTGTTCGACGAACCCGAACTTGGTTTGCATCCTTATGCGATTACATTGCTAGGCTCGCTTCTGGACTCGGCTTCAGAAGATATGCAGATAATTGTCGCCACCCAATCGGTTTCGCTGGTTAACGAATTCTCTGTTGACGACTTGATAGTGGTCGAACTTGAAGACGGGGTGTCCACTTTTCAACGACTCGACGAAAGCCAATTCAACGTTTGGCTGGAAGATTTCTCGGTAGGCGAATTGTGGGACAAGAATGTGCTCGGCGGAGGCTTGCCATAGTGATTCGATTGAACGTAGTCTGCGAAGGCCCGACGGAGTCAACGATTGTGAAAAACATCTTAAGTCACCATTTGGCGACTTTCGACGTAGGCGTTGGTGCGCCCATGGTAGGCACTTCGGGCAAAAAGGGCGGTGCTGTAACGTTGAAGAGGCTCCGTGAGAACGTTAGAGATTGCCTTCTTCAAGACCGAAACTCGTATTGCACGACATTCGTAGACTTTTACGGTATAGACGGTGACTTTCCGGGAAAGAAAGAAGCGGCTAGGAAATCAAGTTTGTCGGACAAGCAAGGCGTCGTCTGTGACACGTTCTCGGATGCACTAGCGCAAATGTTGGACGTAGGACCAATGCGACGGTTCATCCCTTATGTGCAAATGCATGAGTTTGAAGGTTTGCTGTTCAGCGATCCAGACCAACTGGCATCTGAACTAAGGAGGCAGGACTTGGCTCAGAAACTTTGGGAAATCCGTCGTGCGTTTGAAACACCAGAACACATAAATGACAGTCCTGTGACTGCTCCGAGCAAACGACTTCAATCGCTCGAGCCACGATACCGAAAGGTCCAAGTAGGTGAACGCGCGGCTAAAGCAATAACTTTGGATGCTATCCGCCAGCAGTGCCCGCTCTTCGACGACTGGCTCGCCAAACTGGAAAAGCTGCCGCCGCTGCCGGCCTAAACCCCCCAGATCAGCGCCAAGCCCAGCATCATCGCCAACAGCGTCACAATTGTCATGCCAATGCCGACCTTGGAAAAGTCGCTGAACTTGTAACCGCCGGGACCCATCATCAAGATATTCACCGGATGGGACATCGGCGTGATGAAGGCCAGCGAGCAAGCAATGGCGACCGCCAGCGCCATCGCGCGTGGGTCGATGCCCATTTGCAGCGCGGCTTTGATGGCGATTGGACCGACCAGCAGCGGCGTTACTTGCCCGCCGATGACTTGTACCACCAACATCGTTAGCAGGGCGATGGCCGCAAAGAGCAGAAGCGGGCTGGCGTTCATGAGGCTCAGTTCCAACAACGCGCCGACGCGGTCCGCCAAGCCGGTCTCGGTGATGGCTAGACTGAGCGGCAGCATGCCGGCTATCAAAAAGACTGTCCGCCAGTCCACCGCCGCGTAGAACTGCTCCATCCTCAGGCAGCGCGTGAGAACCATGGCTGCCGCCCCCGCCAGCATGGCAATGGGCAAGGGCAGGATATTCAAGAAGGAGAGCGCCAAGACTACTGCGGTGATGCTTACGGCGTAGGGCGCTTTGCGGCTTTCAATGGTTTGCGCAGAGTATTCGCCGGCCGGCAAAATGAAATTGCTGTTGTGCGACAGGTTTTGAATGTCTGAGGATTGGCCGACGACCAGAATCGCATCGCCGACTTGAAGCGGCATCTTGCGGACATCGGTGTGGAAGCTCTGCCCGTCGCGCCAAAGCGCCATCGCCAACAAGCCGGCGTCGCGGTTGAGCTTCATTTGGGAGAGCGTCTTGCCAATGGCATTGGAACGGGGCGCAATCATGATCTCAATGGGTTCAATCGGCAAATCGCCCGCTACGGCGCGCGCGCCACCCTCGATTAATTCGATGCCCCAAGCCAACAGTTGCTGGAGCCGCTCTTCGCGTCCGACAATCAACAGTTCATCGGCGGGGTAAATCACTTGGGTCGATTTGGGAATGGTGATCGTCTCGCGCCCGCGCCAGATCGCCGCCACCGTCAAACCCAGCTCGGCATTGATATCGCTTTCCTGCACAGTTTGGCGAGCGAGGCGGGATCCAGGCAAAACGCGCACCTGCCACATCCGATCCGCCAATTCATAGGTATCGTGCAGGTCGCTTTGATGGAAGGATTGCGTGAGCGAAGCGCGATCGGGCAGCAAGCGTCGGCCGAGCAAAAGCATGTAAAGCAAACCCGCCGCCACAATAATGCCGCCCACCGGCATGAAATCCAACATGCTTAACCCTGCGATGCCTTGCGCAATCAGCAACTCGCTCATCAATATATTGGCAGTTGTGAAATAAGTCGCCATGCCACCAACTGTTACGCCGAATGCCAGCGGGATCATGAGCTTGGAGGGGGCGACGCCGGCATCGCGCGAAACCTGCAGGACAGCCGGCAGCAGCACCGCACCCGCCGCCACATTGTTCATAAGCAAGGAAACAGCTGCCCCCGTCGACATGACCAGGGCAATCAGCTTTGCCTCGGAGCCGCGCCCAACGGCCTGCAACTGCCGCGCCACCCATTGCATGACGCCCGTCTGCTCCAAGCCGCGGGTGATTATGAGCAAGCCGATAATAGTAATGACCACTGAACTGCTGAAGCCGGACAGGACAGCGCTGACCGGCACGAGGCGGGTCAGCGCGACCATAAGCAGGACGAGCAAGGCGATGATATCAATGCGCAGCCGCGTCAAGGCGATCAGGGCGAGCAAGACGACAATTATGCCGATGACGGTGAGTTCGGGGTATGTAAGCATGGCTCTCATGGTTCACACGTACGAGCTTAGTATAGCGCCGCGAGCTCGGATTTTCATTGTGCGAGTTGGGCGGGGCTTGCGGGCAAAGCAAACTTGAAATCGTCAGACCATGCCGATATAAATGTGGGATATACGAAAGGAAGCGCACATGACCAAAGTGAGTTTCATCGGCGCCGGCAGCACTGTTTTCGCCAAGAACTTGATGGGCGATATCTGGAGCTATCCCGAACTTGCGGACGCCACCATTTGTCTGATGGACATTGATCCGGGACGCCTGAAACAGTCGGAGCAGGTGGCGCGGCATATCATCAAGACGCTGGGCAACGACCCGACCGTCGAAGTCACCACGGACCGCCGCGCCGCCTTGATCGGCGCCGATTATGTCGTCTGCATGATTCAAGTCGGCGGCTATGAGCCGGCCACGGTTATCGACTTCGAGATCCCCAAGAAATATGGTTTGCGCCAGACGATCGGGGATACCCTGGGCATCGGCGGCATTATGCGTGGGCTGCGCACGATTCCCGTCTTGCTTGACATCACGCGCGATATGGAGGAACTTTGCCCGGAGGCGCTCTTCATCAATTACGCTAATCCCATGTGCATGAACCAGTGGGCATTGAGCCGGGCAAGCGATATCCGCACGGTCGGGCTTTGTCATAGCGTGCCGGGCACCGCGCATGAACTGGCCCGCGACATCGGCATTGCTTATGAGGACGTCAATTATCTGGTTGCTGGCATCAATCACATGGCTTTCTACCTCAAGTTCGAGGATCGCCGAACAGGCGCGGATCTGTATCCGCTTTTGCACAAGGTCTATGAAGAGGGTCGCGTGCCGCCGACCAACCGCGTTCGCTACGAGATGCTGCGGCGGCTCGGTTACTTCGTGACCGAATCCAGCGAGCACTTCAGCGAATACGTGCCCTGGTTCATCAAGGCCGGCGCACCGGCATTGATCGACGACTTCAAGATCCCGCTGGACGAATATATTGAGCGCTGCAAAGCCGGCATCATCAGCTGGCAGTTGCTGGAGAAGGCGGAAGAAGAGGGACGCATCCCCAGCGAGGAGGAGATCCTGCACGCGCTGCGCGATGCGCATCCCATGCACAAGGGCTGGACGGTGCGCAGCATCACGGACCTGAACAAGGTCGAGCGCAGCGTTGAATACGGCTCGCTGATCATCCACAGCATGGAAACAGGCGCGGCCCGCAGCATTTACGGCAACGTGCCCAACGACAATATAATCGACAACTTGCCGGATGGTTGCTGCGTAGAAGTCCCGTGTCTGGTCGATGCCAACGGCGTGCAGCCGACGCGCGTCGGCGCGCTTCCGCCGCAACTGGCGGCGCTGATGGGTACCAATATCAACGTGCAGGCGCTGACGGTCGAAGCGGCGCTGAGCGGAAAGCGCGAGCATATTTACCACGCGGCCATGCTCGACCCGCATACGGCGGCGGAGTTGACGCTGGATCAGATCTGGTCGATGGTGGATGAGCTGATCGAGGCGCACGGGGACTATCTGCCGGCGTATCGGTAGCCGCTCGGCGGGGAAAAAGACTTGGGAATATCGCGCCTCCAGAATATCCTCGCAAGTTCCTCTGGAAGCCCCCGCAGCGCCCCCAGGTTTTCGGGGGTTTTGGGGTGGCGGAATGGCTGGAGGGCGCGGTATTGCTGGGTTTTGGTTTTGCCACAGAGGCGCAGAGGGCACAGAGATTTTTCGCCACAGAGGCGCAGAGGCACAGAGATTTTTTTTGGCACAGAGGGGCGAGCCTCCGGTAAGCCCCCGGGAGCGCCTCTGGAAGCCCCCGCATTGCCCCCAGTTTTTCGGGGGTTTTGGGGTGGTGGAATGGCTGGAGGGCGTGGTATTGCTGGGTTTTTG
>JAPOOU010000196.1 GCA_026713245.1 Chloroflexota bacterium | reverse complement strand
TTCGGCCGCACCCAGCCATAGACGTCGACGGCGTCGACAATGTCCTGCGCGAGCAGGTCCGGGTTGCCGATGCTGGAGGGACCGACTTGGCGGCACTGGGTTGAATGTGTGAAATTGCTGACCTGGATGTTGGCGGGCAGGCTCAGGCAGGTCGAGACGCGCGGCGTGGGCGTGGTGGTGGCGATAGATGCGCTTCGCCGTGACTGGCTCGCTTCCGCCGATTCTTCGTCGTCTGGCGACGGCTCGATCGGAAGGCAGCCCTCGCCTTCGCAGAGCAAACTGTGGGGATCGTTGATGTCTCTTGGCGTGTTGCCCGTGAATGTATTCGTTCCCAGCAGATAGAGGTAGCCGCCAAGGTCGTGATAAATAGATATTGCGCCAATCCCGCCGGTATTGTCGCGGATGATCGAATCGCGGATGGTGATTTTGCCGGCGCCCAGGTTGACGATGCCGCTGGCCCATGCGGCATTATTGCTCTTGAAACCCTGAAGCGTTGCGCGGTTGAAGCTGATTTCTCCCGAGCCGTTGTAGAAGGCGACGCGGACTCCAGCGGCCGAATCGGCGCGGATAATCGAATCCTCGATCAGCAGTATGCCTGTCGGCTGGACGCGAATGAAGAGCCTGAGGGCGCTGGAGTGTGTTGGCGCAATCACGTCCACATTGCGCAAGGTAAGCCTGCCGGACACGCTGAGAAAGAGAGGGTTATTCGTCGCCATCGTGATCGAGTAGCGTTGCCCGGCAGGGGACCGAACGACTACACGCGCGCCGTCGGGGACGACGAGCGTTTGGCTCAGCGTGCAATCGGCGTTCAGCGTGTATGTGAGCGTGCCGATATTATCGGGCAGGTTCATGAATCTGGCATCGGGAAAACCGCAGGGCAGCAAGTCCGGCGCCGCTCGGGCGGGCGGCGTTCTGTGGCCGAAGTCAGCGGTCGGAGGTTGACAGACGCTGTCGCTGTTGTCCCTGAATCTGTCGCGCCTGCCCCATATGCGAGTGGATGCGGTGTCGAAAACCGCCTTACAGCCCTCGAGCGTTATCGACGCGCCTTCATCAATGCGAAATAGGGACAAGCCGCCGTACATTTGCGCGACCACCAGGTCGGTGATTGTGAACGTGCCAGCCGCCGCCCAGATTGCGTTGGGCCAGGACCACTGTGGAGCCGTGTTGTATATCACGAGTTCGGAGATTTCATAGGCCGCGTCCTCGCCCGTGCCACGGATGCCGGCATTCCATGATCCGCTGATGAGAACATGTCTGATGGTCGCGGGACCGCCGAGTTCCAGCGACGCCTTCGCCGGGCTGCTTCTGCCGCCTCGCGATATATTTACCCTTTCAAATGTCAGGTGAGAGTCGGCTGTGGTTTCGATGTAGGTATTGTTAATAGACCGTTGGATGCTGCTGTCGTCTGTTGTGATGGTGACGTAAGATGTGATTTGGGGCAAGATCGTATTCGCTGGCAGGCTGACATTGGCGCCGAGCAGGATTCTATCGGCGCCGGCTGTCCCGCTGCCGTCTGTTCCCGCCTCGCAACTGCCGACGTCGCCGGTTTCCCCGTTGGCTTCGTTGATGGCTTGCGCCAGCGTACATGTGCTGTCGACATTGATGTCGGCGGCGAGCGCTTGCCCCGCGGGCAGCAAGAAAAAGACCAGCGCGATGAGGAGTAACTTGGATCGGAAAGTGGAACGAAAATCAAGCGGTATGATATTATTTAATGATATTACGAGGGGGGGGGCGGAGAGGAGCGTCATGACGGCCGCCTCTCATGACTATAGCCTTCGCGAGTGTTTGTAACATCATTGTTTTGAGACACACAGGGACGACATCCATCTTATTGAACATATAGCCAATAGTATCTCATTTTTCAATTTTGCCAAGTTTTTCGGGGCGAGGAATCTGAGAGGCGGTGAACAATGTGGCTACAATCTTCATTCCCGTCGAAAATGCAGGGGCGACTCTGTGAGTCGCCCGGCTTATGAGTCCAGGCGCTCAGCCGCAATTCCCCTGCGGCTCGACATAGTCGGCGCTGATCCAGCCCCGCTCTCCGTGATAATCGACCTTGAACCAGCCCGCCGTCCGCTCCAGCGCCGTCAGCGTGACGTCGTAGGGCAGAATGTCGATGACCTCCCCGCCAAGCTCAGCCCGAAAGTTCAGCATGTTTTTCGTCCGCACCATGCAGCCGCTCAGGCTGCGGCTGGGCGGCGGCGCTACGGTGGGCGCGGGCGCGGAGGGGCCAGGCATCAGGGCGACTGTGCCGGCGCGGTTGATCATTGTGCAGGTCAGGCCGTTCAAGCCAAAAGCCGCCAGACTTGAGACGGCTCGCGGCGCGGTGGCGGCGTCGAGGAATAGGAAGGTTCCGCCACCCGCAGCCGCGAAGCAAACTTGAGTATTAGGCAAGACCTGGCCCCAGACATCGACGCCGTCGCGGAAACCGGCCGCGATAACATCGGCTCTGCCGATGCCTTCCGTGCCCACTTGCTGGCATTGCGTCATCGGGGTTATGTTGCTGACGCGAATGTGGGCGGGCAGAAATAGGCAGGTTGAACTTCCCCCGATTTTGTGGACGGTCAAGTTGTCCAATAAAATAGGGTACGGAGTTAGGGTGGAAGGACGGGAAGCCATGCCTAATCCGCCAGCGCCGCTGTTTCGCGATCCTATCTACGATGGCGCTGCCGACCCGACCGTTATCTGGAATAAACAAGAAAAAGCCTGGTGGCTGCTATATACGGGTCGGCGCGCCAATGTGCCCGGTCGCGGCGTCGCCTGGGCGCACGGCAGCGACATCGGCATCGCCAGTTCCGCCGACTGCGGAGGCCACTGGCGCTACCGCGGTACGCTGGCTGGGCTTGAGTTTGAACCCGGCCGGAATACCTTTTGGGCGCCGGAGGTCATATGGCACGATGGCCGGTACCACATGTACCTGAGTTACGTCCGCGGCCTGCCGCAGGACTGGTCCGGCGGGCGCAGCATCGTGCATTTGACCAGCGACGACCTCTGGGATTGGCGCCATCAGAGCGTCCTGACCTTGTCGTCCGACCGCGTGATTGACGCCTCTGTGCACCGAATGCCGGCTGGCCATTGGCGCATGTGGTACAAAGACGAAGTCAATGGCTCGCATACCTGGGCGGCGGACAGCGACGATCTGTACCACTGGATAGTGCAAGGACCAGTCATCACCGATTGCGCGCACGAAGGTCCCAACGTTTTCTTCTGGCGCGGCAGCTACTGGATGATCATCGATCACTGGGGCGGGCTGGGCGTCTATCGCTCGGCGGAGGCGGAAAACTGGCGCCCCTGCGGAAAAATCCTGGATAAGCCAGGCAAACGCGGAGACGACGGCGCGATTGGCGGGCATGCGGATGTATTGGTGAACAGGGAGCGCGCCTTCATCTTCTACTTCACGCATCCGGATTGGGACCGGGCAGAGCAGTTCGGCCTGGACGAGATTCATCCCTACCATGTCAAGCGAACGGCGCTGCAAGTGGCGGAACTGGAATTGAAGGACGGCAAGCTCATTTGTGATCGCGATAGAGAATTCGACTTCAGGCTTCACCCGGGATCGTAGCGTCCGCCGTCGCCAATTAATCATCTCGCCTAGACAGCCCAGGACGACTCCGGCAGCATGAGCTTCCCTGGCCGCTTCTTGTCACGCCCGCATCGCTCAGGCGTGTTCTTATGCTTTGTTGTCGGAGCTAACTGCCGTGCATGGCGCGCCTGCGCGCCAGCATTTTCTCCCGCGCCTCGGGGCTGCCATCGTGGCTGGTGCCGAACCAATGGTCGAAGGGCATACCCATTTCGCCATAGTTGCACTCGAAATAGCGGTGATGCAGCGAATGATAGTAGGACGCGCCTGAGGGGACCTTCATCCCGTCTTTGACGACAAACTCTTCAAAGCCGCCATGCCCCGTAATCGCGGCGAAGGTGGCATGCTGCCCGTTCATCATCATGTGGATGGGATGGGAGGCGACGACCCAGTGAATCAGCATGCAGGTGTAATAGAGCAGGTGCTCGACCGGGTGCATCGACAAGCCGGACCAGGGCCCGATGTCGATATTCTTGTGGTGCACGTAATGCGCAATCTTGTAGAAGAACTTCACATGCAGCAAGCGGTGCGCCCAGTAAAAGTGGAAATCACGCCAAAGCGGCACCAGTACCAATATCACGAGGAACCAGATCGGCTGCTCGCGCGGGTCCACAAAGGGGATGATGCCGTTGGCATAGGCCCATAGCATGATTACCTCAAAGCCGGTCCAGATCGTGCCGGCGCTGGCGATGCTCCAGAAAGCGTTATCGCGCACTTGATCGTTCCAGAGGAATTTCTTGTTCTTGCTCATCCAATTGGGCGACCACTTGTATTGGTAGCCCTGGGCTTTATTTGACCACAGGCGCACGTGCAATACGGTCGCCAAGGCGATCAGCATGACCTGGTTGCGGATGAAAACCTCGAGGATCCAACCGGCGCTGAAATCTTTCATGCGCGCCATTTCCGGCGTCAGGAACATCCAGGTCACGGTCGCGACGATCATGTACATTAGATTGATAGGCCAGATATAATCTTTGACCCACTTGGCGATCGTCCGCGGCTTCGGCGGCCAGGTGAACACGGGATTGGGCAGGCCGATATCTTTATCCGGCTTCCAGTAACCGCGCTCGTCCCGCGGCATGCCGTCAACAAGACCGTCTCTTTCTGCGCTAATATTTGCCATGGTAAACCAACCTCATAATTTGTATTCGCTTCAAGCCTATCGCAGGATTGAGCCATGTGCAAATCTGCCCAGCCAGAACGACGGTGATAATTGTGGCTACTTGCATAGTCGAATGGATCCCACCATGCTAACGCGCTTGTCAAATAGAGAAAAGATTTGTTCAATCGCTTCGTCTTGAAGATGGGGGGATCATTTACTCGCCTGCTGTGTTCAAAATAAGGCCTTGCATAAAATGTTTTTGAAGTACAAAGAACAGGATGAGTGTCGGAATTGATGCTGTCAGCGCTCCGGCCATCTGTTGTGGGATGGTGCCGGTACCGTACGTGCCTGAGAGCATCGCCAGCGACGCCATGACCGGACGCACATTGTCCGACTTGGCAAGAACCTGCCCAAAGAGAAAATCATTCCATATCCAACTGAATTGCGTCACAAACAGAAACAGAGCGGCTGGTTTCGCCATTGGAAGCAGAATGCGCAAATATGTTTGAAAGGAAGACGCCCCATCTAATGATGCTGCTTCAAACACTTCCGGCTCCATGCCGATGAAGTAGTTGCGGAAGACAAACAGACAGAATGGCACAGCAATGGCTGAATAGAACAGCAGCATTCCTATGCGGCTGTCGTAAAGACCGACCGTCTGGTACATGCGAAACAAGGGCATTAGATACATCTGAAAGGGGAAGATAGTGCCGCTGTAGATGATCAGAAACCAGAAGAAAGGGAAGCGGATTTTCAGCATGGCAATAGAATATGCCGCGGATGACGCGACGATGACGGCTGTCGCAGAGCCGACGAATGCGTAAATGAGACTGCTAACGATCCCGTTGCCGATGCCTGACAATTCGGCAGCGGACGTAATGTTGTCGAGGATCATTGCAGCATTCTCTGGGAGAGCTAGGATTCCGCTTTGCGATTGCTCGACGGGGGTTTTCATACTGCTCAGCACCACTATAGCCAGTGGCAAAACCCAGGTCATTGCGAACAAGCAAAGGCACCCCAGCGCGAGGTATCGGTCGAGAGAGCGTCTCCTTATAGGCAGTCTCTGTATCATATGGCGCTTCGCTTCAACGTCGCTCGCAAATACGAGATAGAAAATACCAGAACAATCATGGACAGTATCACTGCCACAGCCCCAGCATAACCCATCCGCCACATGATAAAGGCCTGGCGATACATCGTCACAGCCAGGGTTTCGGATGAGCGCCCGGGTCCGCCTTGGGTCATCACCCAGACTAGATCAAAGGTCATAAAGCTTTGGATGACAGACATTATGACGACGATCGCCGTGATCGGCCTGAGCAAGGGTAGTTTCATGCGCCAGAACAGTAACCGCTCACCGGCGCCGTCTATCTTGGCAGCTTCGATGATTTCTGCGGGTATTGTCTGCAAGCCAACGAGAAACAGCACCATACTGGGGCCAAGCGCGCGCCATGAGGATGCGACGATCATCGCCAGCGTGTTTGTCGGCGCCCAAACCATCCAGGGGCGCGCTAACCCGTCAAGACCGACCCAGCGCAGTGTTTCATTCAGGACGCCATTGTTAGTGTAGATATAGCTCCAAATAGCGGCGACCACCGTCGTGGACAATATCGCGGGCAGATAGATAAGCGTTTTCAAGACCCTCTGCCCGGGGATACGCTCCAAAACTACCGCCAGCAGCAGGCCGCCCCCGACCGGTAGCAGCAAGCTCCCCGCGGTCCACGCCAAGGTGTTTGTGAATGACCTTTTGAAAGTCGGATCACGGATGGCGTCAATGTAGTTTTGCAAGCCCACAAATCGTGGCGGCGTAATGAGATCCCAATCGGTAAAGCTAATAGCCATGGTTTGCGCGACCGAATATAGCAACAGCCCGCCAACGAGCAAAAGCGCAGGCAAAAGATAAAGATAAGGCTCAGTCTTGCGGAACAGCGCCTGCGCGCGTGTGGGCGCCTCAAGCGACGCCTTGCCCAGCGGTGTGACAGGGACCTCATTACGAAGCGGCTCAGTGCTCACTTTGTTTTGTATCGTGCAACCTACCCGCGTACATTCAGAATGATTGGAGAGGCGCTTGACACGCCTCCCCAATTTCAGATTCTATTCGCTGCCAGCGCTTGCCCAGTAATTCTGAGCAATCTGCTCCGCGCCGTCCAGAGTCGTCTGCAATGCAGCCGGATCTATCACAAACTGACCGAGCAAATCAACCACCTGTTCGACGATTTGAGGTGGGGTGGCTTCCCAGTATCGAGTATAAAGCTCGTATTCGCCATTGGCGACTGCATTCGCCAAATCTACCAAATGTCCCGGGCGCGTCTCTTCGGGCGCCAGCAAATTCGGCGAGTTGATGTCGCTTGTTTCCGCCCAGACCGTTTGCCCTTCTACACTCATGAAGAAATCCGCAAACTCGAGCGCGTCATCGCGCTGCGGCGAATTTTCGGCAATTAGCACTGGACGTCCCTCAATGATCAGGCTACGATTCCCCGCTTCTGTGATTCCCGGCATGACGAAGACGCCGTAGTCGTCACCGACGACGAAGCCGGCGCGCTCGAGGGCGGCTGTAAACCAATCGCCAATCAGGAACATGCCAAAGCTGCCGTTCACAAATTCTTCCGCGGCGCCGTCCAGTTCGGCGAAGTCGCCCGGCTGCGAGAAGTAGCCCGCATCCAGCAGGTCGCGCCACTGCTCCATAATGGCGACCACTTGGGGATCGTTGTAGGCCGTCTCGCCTGTCATCAGGCTCTGATACAGGGCGGGATCAGCGCGCACCATCATTTCTTCAAACCAGATGAAGCTGCACCAGCGGCAACCAACCACGTCCAGACCAAAGGGGGTTACGTCATTGCTCTTGAGCGTCTCCGCAACCGCCATGAGTTCGTCCCATGTGGTCGGGACTTCGAGATCATATTCAGCAAAGATATGCGCGTTGTAAAAGACGACCCAGTAGTTAATCATCTTTGGCAACCCATAGGCGCGTTCGTCAAATCCAAACGAACCCATCATGCTTGCCGGGTATTCGCCGTTGTCAATATGCCGCTGCCAGATGTCGGTGACATCCGCAAGCAGGCCGGCGTCTACCAGGTCTTTCATGCGATAGCCAAACCACCAGTCAAACAGCGGGAAAGCGTCGTTGGTTGGCAGCGCGCCGCGCACCGCAGCCTGGTAAGAGTCCGTCGAGGAGAACATCACTGAGTTGATGCCGATGCCAGTTTGGCTAAGTGATGCCTCACTGACGGCATCCTGGCCCGCCTCGTGCCACGCCGCATCATTCACCCAGTCGATCACGATGGGTTCATCCTGCGCCGTTATACTGCCTCCCAGTATCAGCACTGGGATGAGCAGCAGTGCCGCTAGTGGTCGCAAAAATGCGATGCTGTTTCTCTTCATTTTATTATCTCCTTATATAGAATTCTTAGCTGAACAAACTCGACTCATAGCCTCATAAACATTTCTCCTTGGGTGTAAGATTGAAACCAGTTTTCGGTGTGGTTCATAAGGGTGTAGCAATCCGTCCACGGACCTGTCTTGAGGGCAGCAATATAGATCAACTATTACACACGAATCACATCCAAGCCGATTTCTTGGAGTGCTTGTGCGTCTGCATCACTAAGCTGATGGTCACTAATAAGCACATCAATCTCAGAAATTGGTACCACATTCAAGGAGAGGCTGCGTCCGAATTTGCTTCCATCAGCTGTCAAGATGACTTTCCGCGCCTGCTCTACCATCGTTCGCTTGACTTCGACTTCAAGTATGTTGCCGGTTGTTACACCATTCTCTAGGCCGAACCCGCTTGATGCCAAGAACAGAATGTCGGCGTTGAACAACTCCAGCGAACGCACCGTTTGTGTTCCTATCAGCGAGCGTGTCAACTGTCGAAGGACACCACCAGGCATCACAAGTTCAACATTGGGATAATGCGTCGCGGCGACAGCGATATTGAGTGCTGGCGTAACGATACGCAGATACTCCATGTCACGCGGCAGATGGTAAACGATTTCTACAGTCGTAGTGCCCGCATCCAAAAAGACCGTATGTCCAACTTCAATGAACTCGACAGCTCTTTTCCCAATCCGTTGCTTTGATTCGCGATTGAGCTTGGTTCGTCGTTGAAGCAACGGTTCCTGGTCAGGAGATGAGACTTTTGAAACGCCCCCTCCCCAGATAATTTGGCACACCCCTGCCTTTTCCAATTCGCGTAGATCAGCGCGAATCGTTACGGCAGAAACATTGAGCAACTCAGATATTACAGCTGTCCGAACCGCGCCTTCACGTTGGAGGATGTCGCGTATCCATCGTTGACGTTCAACCGCTAACAAGGAATTGTCATTACTAATCGGAGTTTTTACTTTCACTTTATTTCTAAAAAGACTCTATCAGCTTTCGTTTATCTTGTCAAATCTTCTCGTTTTGGTTTTCCAGGGCAATCGCATCGAATTACTTTTGCCAGCGACGGTCGCGAAGACACCGACCGGCGACACTGACCCGTCGGGGATGGATTCTGGCTGGTGGCGCTTTACCTCAGCCGCTGTGCATGGCGCGCATCCGGGCCAGCATTTTCTCGCGCGCCTCGGGAGAGCCATCGCAGTTGGTGCCAAACAGGTGATCAAAGGGCACCGTCGGTTCGCCGTAGTTGCACTCGAAAAAGCGATGATGCAGCGAATGCCAGTAGTTGCCGTAAGAGATCTTAAAATCGTCTTTGACGACAATTTCCTCGAAGCCGCCATGACCCGTTATTGAGCCGAATGTCACCTGTTGCCCCTGGAAGATCATATTGATCGGATGCGCGCCGATGAGGGGATGGATCAGCATGCTCGCGTACATCACGACATGCTCAATCGGGTGTTGCGATACGCCGGACCAGGGTCCAACTTCGATATTGCGGTGATGTACATGATGCACGGCTCGGTATAGAAACTTCGTGTGCAGCAGGCGGTGCCCCCAATAGAAGTAAAAGTTGTACCAAAGCGGCGACAGGAAGAGGATGAGCACGAAGGCGGCTGGCTGCTCGCGCGGGTCAAGATAGGGGACGAAGCCGTTGGCGTATGCCCAGAGCAGCAGTACCTCGAAGGCCGTCCAGATTGTACCGGCGCTGGCGATACTCCAGAACATGTTGTCGCGCACTTGATCGTTCCAGAGGAATTTTTTGCTCTTGCCCATCCACTTCAGTGACAGCTTGTATCGATATCCCTGAGTCTTCAGCGTCCACATGCTTACATGGAGTACAGTCGCGTAACTAATCAACATGATTTGGTTGCGCAGGAAGATTTCGATGATCCATCCGGCGCGGAATTCCTTCATCCGAGACATCTCCGGCGTCAGGTACGCCCAAGTCACAATCGCCACAACCATGAACAGAAGATTGTATGGCCACAGATACTCTTTCAGCCATAGGGCGGCTGCGCGCGGCTTGGGTGGCCAAGTGAACCAAGGGTTGGGCGCGCCGACTCCCTCGGGCCTCCAATATCCGCGTTCGTCACGCGGCATGCCGTCAACAAGACCATCTCTTTCCAAGTGTACGTTCGCCATATCAATTGACCTCTAAAACTCCAAGAATATGTTTTATGCTTTGAGTATAGCAACTTCGGCGAATAGATTACCAATAGACGCGTTGATATGTTTCGCTTCTGTTGTGGGCGACCGAATGGAGCATCACCATGTTTAAGGGCTATACGCTGATTGTCGCATTGTGTCTTAGCGTCACAGTTTCGCTGACGATCACCCGCTGGTTCCGGCGCGTCTACAACTTCAGTGGGTGACGCAGGCGCAGTTTGCCGGCGGGCATCGGGATTATGGATGAGGATCAGTGGGCGCGGACGGTCGAATTGGCTTTGCAGACGGGTGTAATCACGGCGGAACCTGACGTGGGCGCCTACCGCATAGATGTTGTGATCGCCGCGATCCAGGCGCTAACGCGGGATATGCCGAATCTTGATGCGATTAGGTAAGGTTGGGAATCGCTCAAGATTGAAGTGCGCGAAGGCGGTCGCTAGCGGCCCTGCGCCGGGATGGACAGAGAAGCTCATGACCAAGATCTTCTTCGTCGGCAGCTATAACGAGGGACTGACTATCCGCGTGCCTCGAATGCCCGCTCTGGGCGAAAGTTTGCGCGGCGGTTCCTTCGACATGGGCCCCGGCGGCAAAGGCAGCAATCAGGCGATCGCGGCGGCGCGTTTGGGCGCTCAAGTGAGCTTGTTGGCTTGTGTCGGCGACGATATCTTTGCCGACCGCGCCCTGCAACTCTATGCCAAAGAGGGTATTGCGGCTGACAAGGTGCATCGCTTGCCCGGCGTTCATACCGGTATCGGCTTTGTCAACGTACTGCCGGATGGCGAAAACTGGATCACGGTCGATCTGGGCGCGAATCTGTTGATGACGGCGGATCACGTACGCGATTGCGAAGCGCTTATCCGGAAGAGCGACATCGTGATGGCGCAATTTGAAGCGCCTCCGGAGCCGGTGGCGGAGGCGATGGCGTTGGGCCGGGCGAATGAAAAGCTGACCATTTGCAATCCGGCGCCGGCACGTTCAGTTGATCCGGCTATGTTCGCGCATGTCGATATCTTGACGCCTAATGCCAGCGAAGCGCGCATTCTTCTGGGTCTGCCCCCTGACGATCCCAGCCCGGTTGACCGGCTGGCTGGCAAGTTGCTGGATTATGGCTTGGGCACGGTCATTGTGACGCTTGGCGCGGGAGGCGCGCTTATCGTCAACCGGAATGGCGAGACGCGGATTCCCGCTCTCTCGATTGACGCTGCGGATGTCACCGGCGCCGGCGACAGCTTCAACGCGGCGCTGGCGGTATTCCTGGGCGAAGGCCTGTCAGTTGAAGATGCGGCGCGGCGGGCGGTCGTGGCCGGCGCGTATACGGCTATGCATATCGGGGTGATTGACGGATTGCCCAGTCGCGCGGAGTACGAGCGTTTCGCGTCCGAGCAAGAGTAGTAGCGGCGTGGCGGGGGGG
>JAPOOU010000182.1 GCA_026713245.1 Chloroflexota bacterium | reverse complement strand
GATGGCGCTGGACCCTGGAAGAAACTGCGGTTTTCAACGTTGGGCAGATCGAGTGTACCCTTTACACTGACGGTGTGCTGCATTTCAAAAGGCTGGTCGTGTAAATCGCAAAGCCACCCTTTTTCCCTACGACAATGAGAACATAATAGCAACCCACAGCTAATAGCAATATCGTTCTATCCCATCCCCCATTTTGACGAGATCCACGGGCGAAACATTTTCGTTGTAGCTTGTTCTGTTTGTGTCGACAAAAGTTCTGTAGCAGCGATCCTATGTACGCCAGCAATATCAACAAGATAGTCCTCATCACATTCTTTCAGCGCTTTCATCTTTACGTTCACGCCTATGCCTTGCTGCTGCTGGGCCGCGGCTTGACCCTGGTGCAGATCAGCCTGATCGAGTCGATTGTGATCGGCACGATATTCCTGATGGAAGTGCCCACCGGCGTCTTGGCCGACCGCGTCGGTCGCAAATGGTCCATATTCGCGTCCACCGTTCTCTTGATGAGCGCCGAATTCATATTCATCTTCGCGCGCGGATTCGAATGGTATGTGATTATTGCCTTCTTGACCGGCACGGGATTCGCCTTCGCCTCCGGGGCGATGGAAGCGATGATCTATGACAGTTTGCCAGAAAAGGGGCGCGAGGACGCGATGAAACGGGCGATGGGCCGGGTGAACAGCTTCGCGCAGATCGCCTTCGTCATAGCTCCTATCCTGGGCGGCCTGATTATCGGCGACGCGTCCGTCGAGAATTTCATTCCTGCTATCGCCTTGACGGTTCTCGCGCTCTTGCTCGGCGCGTTCGTCAGCGTGACGCTGCGCGAGCCGCCACTTGATTCGACGGAAAAAAAGGCGGGCAGCATGACCTTGCTCCGCGATGGCGTCTCCTTGCTGCTCACGCAACCGCGCTTGCGGCGACTGGCGCTGCTGGTAATTTTCACATCGCCGTTCACCGGCGCCATAGTGACGGTTCTCGGTCCTCCGTATTTGGTGCGGAACGAAGTTTCACCCTTCGTCATCGGCGTCGCATTGTCCCTCGGCAGCTTGCTGGCGGCATTTACACAGCGCTACGCTTACAAGGTCGAAGAATGGCTGGGCCAGGCGCGGGCGATAGCGCTGCTGATTCTGCTGCCCGGAGCGCTGTACTGGATTTTGGCGGTGGTCGCCGGTCCCGTCGCGCCTGTCCTGATCATAATCTTGATGTATGGCGTAAACGATATGAAGGCGCCGCTATTTTCCGCCTATCAGAACGCGTTGATCGAAAGCAAGAACCGCGCGACCGTCTTGTCAATGATCAGCATGTTCCTGAGCTTGTTCATGGCGCTTGCTTTGCCGGTCTACGCTGCTTTGGCGCAGCGCTCCTTGAGCCTGACCTTTGTGGTGATGGGCCTGGTCATTGTCTTGGCGGGCCTTTTGCTGGGGGCGCATCGCTTGACCGCAGCGGATGACACAGCCTGACTCATGTGGCGGCGCGCTCGAGATCATAGACCTGGCGCTTGCTGTAGACCGCGCCGCTCGGTTTCAAGTCGCTTTCGTAGAGCGCGAACTCCCTAACGGGGAACGGCTCGAGGTCAAAGTCCATGTGCTCGCGGATCCAGGTTGAAGCCGGCCCGCGGCGCAACGGTTTCTTGAAGCGCATCAGCGTAATGTGCGGGTGGAAGCGCCGGCGCTCGCGCTGGAATCCCTCACGCTCCAGGGCCGCCCCGACTGCTTCGTACACGTCGCGTAGCGGCGGGCTATTCTCCACGCCGGCCCAGATGACCCGCGGTCGCGCTTCAATAGGGAATTGTCCCACGCCGGCGATGCGCAGGTCGAAAGCGGGCGCATCTACCTCGCCCAGAATACGCCCGTAGGCGCGCGCAACCGCTTCCGGCACGTCACCGATGAAGTGCAAGGTCACGTGCAGCGCGTCGCGTCGCGGCCAGCGCCCGGGCGGCAGATCATCCTGGCGCAGTCGCAGGATAGCGTCTTTGCTGTCTTCGGGCAGGTCGATGGCGACGAAGAGGCGGGGCATGCATGCACCTGATTTACAATGTTCCGGTTAGGAATTATACTCCATACTTGCCTTATGAATAATGCTACGACGAGTCAGGGAACGAAATTAGTATGCTCAAAAAGGACATGGCAACAAGCTTTCTGCAAATGTCTTGGTCAGGCGCGGTGTCCGAGGCTTACGAAAAATATATTCACCCCGACTTTATTCATCACAACGCCTACTTCAAGGGCGACCGGCAGACGCTCCTGCGCGGAATGGACGAAAGCGCGCGGCAGTTTCCCGATAAAGAATGCGAGGTCATGCGCGCCCTCGAAGACGGCGATCTGGTTGCCGTCCACAGCAAGGTTGCGCTCGACCCCGAGATTGTATTGTCTGTCATTCACATTTTCCGATTTGAAGACGAAAAAATCATCGAAGAGTGGGAATCGGCTCAAGAAGTCCCGAAAGATTCGCCGAATGAAAACGGGATCTTTTGAGTAATATGCAGTAAATTCGTTCTCGTCCGCCCAAGGAATCACTCGGTATATCCAAATTCTCTTGACGTACATCCCATGACATCATCAAGCAGTGCGCTCGCAGCAACATGAGAAATCTTGTTATCAGGTTTGTCAAAGGGCTATTTGGGGATCGGCACGATACTGTTTGGACATTTCTGACACCTTTTAGAAAATATAAGCCCGAAATTGATTCGGCTGCGATTGCTCCGCCCGCAAAGCACTTTCGGCGCTACACTTGGAGAGCGCTCATTTGACGTGATCGTATTGGCCTTTGGATCGACCCTCGCCGGATTTGCTATCTTCTTGTGGGGTCTTCGGTCGCTGAGAAGTAAAATAGTCAGCATGGGCAGATTTCGCATGCGCGGCAGATGGTCGACTTGGCTCTTCGGCTTCGTTTCCACAATCTGCGGTTTCTTGATGATGCTCACTGGCGCGGCGGCGGTCCTGTTCCTTGATATGGAACTCGTTGAGGTGATGGCAAAAAGCGGGTTGTTCATGTTCGCCGTCGCCTGGATTCTTGCCTTCATACTCGAGTGCCTGTATCGGATATGCTGGCGTCTGGAACCGACTTATGCGCCGCAGGAGTTGCGTGACATATTGAACACATCGCATCGCGCCCGAAAAAAACACAAGTTGAAGCGGGAACATGACGATGCCACGAGCGCCGGCCTCATCGCGTCTACAAGTAAACTGGCGAAAACTGCAACGAATATGTTCTTGTTATTTGCTTCGCAGTTGTTCAATCGCGTTATAACCCCGCCCCGGTCTTGGGACAAGCAAAACCTTTGGCACCCCGACGAGGGGCGCGAGGAACAGACCCGCGGCAAGCCGAAGACAATGGCGGATGTTGAGCACGAAGACCTTCTTCGGGAATCAAACCGAACGGATGCGGATATCAAAGCGCTGAATGTCCACGACCTTGAATAATCGCTCATCGCCCATCACCGCCTCTAACGGCTGCGAACCGATGCTGTAACACTACGCAAGGCCATGCTATGCTTTTCCGAGAAAAAATGATCTCATTTACTGCTGATTTATGCGACGAGGTGGAAGGACATGAACTGGATCGTCAAGAAACTGGGACTGCTGATTTGCGCGCTTCTGCTGGTCTCGCTGCCGGCAAGCTTGGCGCAAGCAGACGGTCACTGCGATTTTGCCGAGGAAACGATTTTGCTGGGCGGCGTCGTGCCTTTGTCGGCGCCGGGCTCGGTTGCCGGCGGCATCGGCATGAAATGGGGCTTCGAGCAAGCCGTGGACCATATCAACGCCGGCTGCGGCATTGAAATTGACGGCGCGAATCACCGCCTTGATCTTGTCACTGCCGACTCGGAAGGCGTCTCTGAATACGGACAACTGGTGGTCGAGCGTCTGGTCTTGCAGGATGGCGTGCGCGGCATCGTCGGCTTCTATCACAGCGCTGTGGGCCTGGCGACGATGGGCATGGTGGAAAAGTACCGCATCCCGACGATTTATGCCCACCCGCGCAACGACCTCATCAGCGCCGCCGGCTATGACGGCTTCGAGGGCGATCCGCCGCGCTTCGACGACGGCGTCGACTATGTCTTCCGCACCTCGCCGCCCAGCTCGATTGTCGGAAAGGTTGTCACCGACTGGCTGATCGAGCAGGGCGTCGAGGACGTGATCCTGATCCTGGAAAATACCGACTACGGTCATCCGGCCGCGGCGGCGGAACGCGCGCACCTGGAAAAAGCCGGCGTGCGCGTCGACCAGTTGGAAATCGAACTGGGCACCGAAGATTTCGTGCCAATTCTCAGCCGCATCTACGCGCGGCCGCGTCTGCCGGACGCCATACGCATTCTCGTCAGTGGAGAGACGTCCTACAACCTCACGCAACAGATGGCCGAGCTCGGTATCGCGCCCACCGCGGACACCATCTGCGTCACCAACCACCTCGCTTTTCAGTCCGAGCAATACTGGAACACCGTGCCCGATGGCAACTTCTGCGCCTTCGACCGCGTCGGTACTATCCCCAGTCTATACAACGACATGGCCAAGTCCCTCGACCTTCGCTACCGGGAAGACTTTGGCGACGTGCTGGTCAGCTTCGCCATGGAAGCCTACGACAGCGTCTGGCTGATGGCGGACGCCATGGAACGCGCCGGCAGCTATACGGACCCCGATGCCATCGTCAGCACGCTGGAAACGGCAGATATCATCTTGACGCAGGGTCACTACTATTTCGACTACGGGGGTCACAATCCCGTATTGCCGGAAGGCACGCCAACATATTTATGGCACCAGTGGCCCGTGCCTGTCGTGACGGTCATGCAGTATTTTGAGCAAGATCAAAACGCCCTGGACGCGGCGGTCATATACCCGCCCGCGTATCAGACACACGGCACGTCATATTTTAGACCGAGCGGCTAAAGCCATGCCAGGCAGGTGAAAGCGACTTGGCCGATGCGCGGTGCTGTCTTTCAAGTATAATGCGATGTGCTGATAGTGGCCCCGCGCCTCCGCGCCAGCGCGCTAACCATATAAGGGGAGTCTAATGTCAGAGAAATCACTGGCGGCGCTTGCGCTGCTATTCCTGCTGCTGACGAATGCCAGCTTGACAGGCGCAGCGGACGATTGTGAATTCGCCGAGGAGACGATCAAGTTTGGCGCTTTCGCGCCGCTGTCCGCGCCCGGGGCGGTGGTGGCCGGCGTCGTCATCGACTGGGCGGTGCAGCAGGCTGCGGAGGACATCAACGGCGGCTGCGGCATCAATGTCAATGGCGTTAATCATCGACTGGAGGTCATCACCGGGGATACTGAAGGCATCTCCGAGCGCGGGCAGGCGGTGGCCGAGCGCTTCATATATGAAGAGGGCATTCACGGCGCGGTCGCCGGCTTTCATAGCGCGGTTGCGCTGGCGGCGATGAGCATCTTGCAGGAAAACCGCATCCCGACAGTCTGGGGAGGTCCCTGGAACGACAATATCACCGCCAACGGCATCGTCGAATTCGAAGGCAAGCCGCCACGCATCAACGACGGCGTAGATTATATCTTCCGCATCTCGCCCGCCTGGACGATGGTTGGCTCGGTGATCGCCGACTGGCTCATCTCGCTGGACGTTAAGGATGTGATCATCCTGGCGGAAAACACCGATTTTGGGCAGCCGGCCGCAGCGGACGAGAAAGCGCGGCTGGAAGCGGCGGGCATGCGCGTCGAGCAATACAATATCGAGTTGGGAACGGAAGATTTCATCCCCATCCTCAGCCGCATTGAATTTCGCCCGGAACGGGCTGACGCCATCCATATCATCATCACCGGCGATACGGGCCTCAACCTCAATCAGCAAATGGCGGAATTGGGCATCGCGCCCAGCGCGGACACTATCTGCATCGCAGGCTACGATGCCGAGCAATCGACGCAGTTCTGGCGTAGCGTCGAAGACGGCAACTACTGCGCGTTCAACCGCACCGGCGTCATCCCGTCCCTCTTCAGCGAACTGGCCGCCGAAGTCAACCGAAAATACGAAGAAGCCTGGGACGACACCGCGCCCAGCTTCGCTATGGAGCCTTATGACAGTGTGCTGCTGTTGGCGAAGGCCATCGAACGCGCCGGTACCTTCACCGACCCCGACGCCATTGTCGCCGCCCTGGAAACATCGGATGTGGAACTGGCGCAGGGGCGTTATTACTTCGATTACGGTAGCCACAATCCCGATCTGCCGCCTGGCGCGCCGGCTTACTTGTGGCATCAATGGCCCTCGCCCGTCATTACCGTCATGCAATACTTCGAGATTGGTCAAAGCTCTTTGGACGCGGCTGTTTTGTATCCGCCCAGGTATCAGACGCACGGCACCTCGTACTTCCGACCGGGCGGCTAGCCTCTTGCGACATTGGCCCGGATGGGATGTCTTTCCGCCCTTAACCAAAGCATTCCGTTACTCTGTTCATAGCGCTGCTATTAAGATTGTGCTACCGTAATAGATGAAAGCTCAAGCGAAATATTCTTCGGGGCGAGGAGGATGGAATGAATGTCAAGAAATTGTTTTTGCTAATCTGCGCGGCGCTGCTGATCGTGCTCACGCCAATAGGGGGCGTTTACGCCGACGGACATTGCGAATTTGCCGATGAGGTCATCAAGTTCGGCGGCATTGCGCCGCTTTCGCCGCCCGGCGCGACCGGCCCCGGCGTGATCATTGATTGGGCTTTCCAACAAGCCGCGGCCGATATTAACGCGGACTGCGGCATCGACATCGCCGGCGTCAACCACCAGCTGGAAGTCATCACTGGCGACAGCGAAGGCATTTCCGAGCGGGGCCAGGCGCTAGCCGAGCGCTGGATATTCGAAGACGGCGTCCACGGCGTAGTCGGCGGCTATCACAGCGCCGTGGCGCTGGCGATGATGAAGGTGACGCAGGAGAATCGCATCCCGACACTGTTCGCCGGTCCCTGGAATGACAATATCACGGCCAATGGCATCAGGGAGTTTGAAGGGCGCTCCCCGCGGATTGAAGACGGCGTCGACTATATCTTCCGCACCTCGCCGGCCAATTCTATGGTTGCGGTAGTCGCGGTGGAGTGGATTATCGAACGCGGCTTGGATGATGTGATCATCATGACCGAAAACACCGACTACGGCATTCCAGCCGCGGCCGATGAAAAAGCGCGCCTGGAAGCGGCTGGCATCAAAGTCGAACAATATAACTTTGAATTGGGCACGGAAGACTTTGTGCCTATCCTCAATCGTGTGCTGACGCGCCCAGAACCGCCGGATGTCATCCGCGTGCTGGTCACCGGCGAGACTGGCTTCAACCTTTGTCAACAGATGGCGGAGCTCGGCATCGCGCCCAGCGCGGACACTATCTGTTACGCCGAGACTTACGCTGGCGAGTCCGAGCAGTTTTGGGCAGCTGTCCCCGATGGCAACTATTGCGCCTTCACCCGCACCGGCGCCACCCCGGCGCTTTTCGGCGAGATCGCGACGGAAGTGAACGCGAAGTACACAGAGACCTGGGGTGGCGTCGCGCCCAGTTTCGCTTTAGAGCCTTACGACAGTGTGCGCTTGCTGGCGCATGCGATTGACGTCGCCGACACCTTCACCGACGCGGACGCCATCGTCGCCGCGCTGGAAACCAGCGATGTCGAGTTGGCGCAGGGGCGCTATTACTTCAAATATGGCAGCCATAATCCCGATTTGCCCGCAGGCGCGCCACCTTTCTTGTGGCATCAATGGCCCGACCCGATTGTGACCGTGGTGCAGTACTTTGAACAAGGGCAGAGCGCGCTGGACGCCGCTGTGATATATCCGCCGCAATTTCAAACTCACGGCACGTCCTATATTGAATACGGCAGCTCGCCCTGAATTTGCCGAGGCAGCCAAAAGCAAGCTATACTCTCCGTTGCTGACGGGTGGGCGCAAACCCGCCCGTTTCCTTTTGCGACCAACCGAAGGACGAATCCAAAATGACTTTCCCGCAACTGAGCGAACAGTTCCGTATCAGCCGCTTGGGGTCCCCGGTCGGCAAGCTGCGCATGGTGCTCGATACCGATACCTATAACGAGATTGACGACCAGTTCGCGCTTGTATACGCGCTGCTCTCGCCCGAGCGCCTCTCGGTCGAAGCGATTTATGCCGCGCCCTTCCACAACAGTCGCTCTACGGGACCGGGCGACGGCATGGAAAAAAGCTACGACGAGATCCTGCGCTTGCTGGATTTTTTGGGCCGGTCCGCAGATGGCTTCGCCTTCCGCGGATCCGCCGCATTCCTGGGCAGCGAGCGGCAGCCGCAAGACAACGCCGCGGTCCGCGACTTGATCGACAAGGCCCTTGCCAGCCCGGCCGACGACCCGCTCTACGTGGTCGCCATCGGCGCCATCACCAATGTCGCCTCCGCGCTGCTGCTGGCGCCGGAGATCATCAATAAGATCGTGGTAGTCTGGCTGGGCGGGCATCACTTGAATTGGCCGCATACGCGCGAATTCAACCTGGCGGGGGATGTGCCAGCGGCGCAGGTCGCGCTAGACAGCGGCGTACCCTTTGTGATTGTGCCCTGCATGGGCGTGACCTCCCATCTGCTGACCACGCTGCCGGAACTGCGGTCAACCATCGGCGGGATCAATCCCGTCGGCGATTACCTTTGCCAGATCTTCAAAGAATATCGCCCCGATTCCTTTGGAGCGTCCAGCGTGATATGGGACATCTCGACCATTGCCTGGCTGCTCAATAGCGATTGGGTACCGAGCAGTCTGGTGCATAGCCCCCTGCTTACTGACCAGGTTACCTGGAGTGTCGATCAATCACGGCATTTGGCCCGGGTCGCCAATTTCGTCCACCGCGACCCCATCTTCCGCGACTTGTTCAACAAGATTCGGGCCCTGTAAAGCAGTTGAAATCCAGGTTTGCAGGCGCCGGCCTGCGCCACTCTTTGATACGCCGCGTCCCCCCATGCGACGAGGCGGGTGAAGGTGATACTTTTTGTCCTGTTCCGCGGCATACCCAGGGCAAGATATCAAAAGCGAAACCGCGATAGGCTCTCAGCAGCGAATCAAGGCCCGTCACTTCCCGTTCACATGCAACGAGCTTGCGCGGCAGCGCGAAGGCTGATGCGGTTCTCCTATGTTTTGTCTTTGCCCGGGCAACTGGTACAATAATTGTGCCAGCACGGGTGCAGAAAGGTTCACGCGCTATATGGCCGTTAAACAGCAGAACATCACGGCTGATCGCTTTCTCGAGATAGTCGAGCAGCCACAGAATCAAGACCGCCTCCTGGAACTCGTGGAAGGAATCATCATTGAAATGTCGAAGCCAAAGCGGATACACGGGGTCATTGTGGCGTGGCTGACAGCTAGAATTGTCAACTTTGTCGAGAGCAGCGGGCTGGGAGAAGTAACTACAGGAGAAACAGGCTTCGTGCTCGAGCGCAACGCCTACGGGCGCGACACCGTTCGCGGCTTGGACATCGCCTTCGTCAGCAGCGAGCGATTGCCGACGCCGCCGGACTACACCTGGTACGAGTTCGGACCCGATCTCGCCGTCGAAGTAATCTCGCCGAATAACAAAACTGCCGACACCCATCTGAAAGTGACGCAACTCCTGAAAGCGGGCACAAGCCTGATATGGCTGGGCTATCCCGAGACCCGCGCTGTTGAGGCGCATACTGCCGCTGGCGCCAATACGCTTTATGAGGATGACACGCTCTCCGGCGGCGATGTGCTGCCGGGTTTCATACTGCGGGTCGCTGACATCTTCCCGAGTTGAATTGAAGTCGAGCAACGTAACCGAAAAGCGGGTCGCCAAAGCGCTTCGTCGTGGATAAACCAAGTCAGCGAGTTCGCTGATTCACTGTTTTTCTAGTTAAAGCCGCCGCGGGTTGGCTGGTAAAAGCATTCGATTGGTTGCTCCGCAACCTACTACCAACTTCATCAGACGCCTTGGTCGGGGACGTCCGTCGAGGACGTTCATAATTCTCAACTTTAATCGTAGCATCACGCGGCACCGGCTTCGGCTCCGGCACAGATGCCCCTCGCTTAAGTCGGAAATAGATGTAATCTTCTCTTACAATCTTCAGAGCTTTCTTTGCACTTTCCGTTGAATCCCCCAATGCTACGCACGACGGCATTTCCGGTACATAGGCAACCCATACCGGTCTACCGTCTTCACCGTCTTCCTTTTGAACTTGAACTTGATAACCGCGCGCTGCCAAAACTTTGGCCTTTGTGAGTAATGCCTGATCCATGTCTAAGCTCCTCTCTCGCGCAATTCTTCAGCTAGCGCTAGCAACTGTTTAACTACATAAATCGCTACTGGGTCAGCAGACGGCAAAAACAGATCCAAATCATTGAAATCTTTGTGATAAAATATGACATGACTCCCGCGTCCGCGTTCCTTGTCCTCAATGAATCCTTGCCACCTCAATACTCTTACAACATCGCGCCGTGCCCAGTTACGAGGATGCTGGCGCATCTGTTCCAGTTTCTTATCTGCCTTCCCGGGCATTTACATCTCACGTCGTACAACTTTAATTACTACTGATTCTGTAATCTCACCGTCATTCAACCGTACGCCGAAACTGTAATCTCCAGGCACATCGAAAGTTGGCTCGGTGAACTCATAGATTACGCCGAATGGTTCGGACAAGTTTTCTTCGCTTTCCGGAAACTGATAGGTTGCTTCAACAGTGGTGACGGTCTCACCTTCCACATCGTCCATGAACGCTTCGAAACGATAGGATTCGGTCGTCTCGCCTGGATCTTGCTGAACAATAACAACCATACATATCCGGCGTAACGTGACTGGAAAGTTTTCCGCAGCAATCTGCCGAAATACACCAAGAATGTCCAACTTGCCATCTGCAGGATCAACGTTGGCGTAATCCGCTACTAGCACGGTATTGATTTTCATGTTTTCAACTTTTGTAGTGACTGCTCCGTTTCAGCGATCAAAGAGAATGCATCCTATACAACCATTGTATAAGGGCTGAAATATTAACCTATTCTGTTGCGAATGTGCAACATATACCATTTGTGCAGAATTCGAATGAAAATAGGCGACCAAATGGTCGCATGTTGTCCGAAAAGGGCGAACGCCAGAGTAAACGACTCTGTGAGCCGCCCCTAAAATATCCTATCTAATTGGCAAAATTGCCTAACGCTTGCCATTACTGCCATTGCTGCCGTTGCGACCGTTGGATCGCCGCGACGGACGCTTGCGCGGCAGCTTCATGGGCAACTTGTGCCGCCGCACCCCATCAAACTGGTAGAGCGCGTTGGCGACGGCGCCCGCGGTCGGCACCAGGCCGATCTCGCCCACGCCTTTGGCGCCGTAGGGTCCGTATGGATCGGGCACTTCGACGCCGATGACTTCCATTTCCGGCATATCCCGGGCGCGCAGGATACCGCATTTGCGCAGCATCGTGCTCTTGGGCCGCCCCTCTTCCATCGGCAGATCCTCGCTGATGGCATATCCCAGACCCATGTGGATCGAGCCTTCCAGTTGGCCCTCGAAGAGCGTGGGGTTGAAGATCTTGCCGGCGTCATGGGCGGCGATGATCTTTTCCACTTGACCGGCCTCGTCCAGAATCACCACTTGCGTGGCATAGCTGTAGCTGTAATGGGTGTAGACCTTCTCGACCATGGCGCCGGGCTTGGTGGTCCAGTCCACCGTGAAGGCGCCGACATAGCGCTTGCCGACGAGTTCCTCCAGGGTGTGCTCCTCCAGGTCGGCTTTGAATTCGCGGCAGGCGTCGATAATGGCGTTGCCGATCAGCGATGTCGCCCGCGAAGCGGTGGTCATGCCGGTCACCATCTCGGATTCGGTCTCGACGCGGACCTCGACCAGCGCCGGATCAAGGCCGGTTTCGGTCACCAAGGCCTGCACCGCCATGGTGTGCACGCCTTGTCCCATTTCGGTCCAGCCGTGGTCGATGACGACTTTGACACCCCGAATGCTTTTCTCCCCTTCCGCCCCAGGGTGGGGGACAACGCTGACCGTGACCTGGGACGAGTCGGGCATGCCGTTGCCGATGCCTGTGTTCTTGATGCCGCAAGCGATGCCGGCGAACCTGGCGCTGCGGAATTCGGTCTTGACCGCTTCCAGCGTGGCTTTAGCGCCGGCGCCGGATTCAATGACTTGACCGGTGGCGGTCATATCGCCGTCGTCGAGCGCGTTCTTGTAGCGGAATTCCCAACGGTCGAAGCCGCCCTGTTCACAGAGATCGTCAATGCAGCTCTCCAGGGCGAAGGCGGTTTGATTGACGCCGAAACCGCGCATGGCGCCGCAGGGCAGGTTGTTGGTATAAACCGCCGTGCTTTCGATATCGGTGACCGGGAAGTTGTAAGCGCCGGTGGCGTGCCCCGCCGAGCGTTCCAGCACCTTCATGCCGACCGAGGCGTAAGCGCCGGTATCGCCCACGAAACGCCCCTTGCAGAAGGTCAACTTGCCGTCGTCGTCGCAGCCGATGCTGTACTCCATCCAGATCGGATGGCGCTTGGGGTGCATGATGATCGATTCGTCGCGGGTCAGGCGCACTTTCACCGGCTCGCCCATCAGATAAGCCGCCAGTGCCGCGTGACCCTGCACCGACAGGTCTTCCTTGCCGCCGAATGCGCCGCCGTTAGACACTAAAATAACGTTCACATCCTCTTGCTGCAGGCCGAGCAGCTTGGCGATTTGCACGCGATCTTCAAAGACGCCTTGGCCCTGGGAGAGCACGGTTATTCCACCCCCCACCCTAAATCCCTCCTCCACGAGGAGGGAGGGACTTTCGTCGGCTCGTTCGGGAGTCTGTAGACCTTCGCCTTTCTCCCCTTCCCTCTTTATGGGGGAAGGGGCCGGGGGATGGGGGGTAGGATAAGCGATGCAGGCTTCCGGTTCCATGAAACCGTGTTCGATCATCTGCGTCTCATAGACGCCGGTGGCGGTAAAGACCGAATCGGCCATCGCTGTTTCCAGATCTCCGCGATTGGTGATCGATTGCGAAAGCACGTTGCCGCCTTCGTGCACCGAGGGGCTGTCGGCGTCCAGCGCGGCGTGCATATCGGTGACCGCTTCCAGGATTTCGTAGTCAATCTCGATCAACTCGACCGCTTCCCGCGCGATGGCGTCGCTATCCGCGACCACAAGCGCCAGCACATCGCCGACATAGCGCGTCGTTTCTCCCACACCGATCATCAGCGGCCAGTCCTGCTTTATCAAGCCGATATGCCTGTCGCCCGGCACGTCCTCGGCGGTGAAGATGCGGGTGACGCCCGCATGCGCCAATGCTGCGCTCAGGTCCATCGACTTGACGACCGCGCGCGGATGATCGCTGAACTTCAGCGCGCCGATACGCATCCCCTCCATGCGGATGTCATCCACATAGCGATGCTGCCCCAGCACCAGATCGCCCGCCTGATACTTGGGCAAGCGCGACCCGATGCGCCCGTCGCATTCCGGAATCGGCACTTCTTCTTCATTGCGGATGGCGTCGGCCGCCGTCTCAATCGCGTTGACGATTTTCTTGTAACCGGTGCAGCGGCAGAGGTGCGGCGTCAGGCATTTTTCGATGTCGGCGCGCGTGGGATCGGGATTGTGGTTAATCAGGTTGTTGGCTTGCATGACGATGCCGGGGATGCAGAAGCCGCACTGCACGCCGCCCTCGGTGACGAAGGCGTTGGCGAATACGTTCTGCCGATATTCGCCCAGCCCTTCCGTGGTCGTCACCGATTTGCCGGCGATCTTTTCCATTTTGGTGACGCAGGAGAGCAAAGCCTTGTCATCGACCTGCACCACGCAGCAGCCGCAAGCCGCTTGCGGGGCGCAGCCGTCTTTGGGAGAGATGATGCCCAGGTCCTCGCGCAGGACATTCATCAGCGGTCGGTCCGGGTCGCCGTCGTACTCTGTCCTCTGTCCGTTAAGCATGAATTCAATCATTTTAAGTGTCTCCTATCCAATATGCGTTCAGCACACCAGGCACTTTTCGATAGGTTCACTCGACCTAACGCCGCGAGCCACGACCTGCGACTGTCAGCCTCTATTATGGTCGGTTTTGTAGAATTTTTCAAATATCTGGTTTCTTTCACCACCGAGTACACCGAGTGTGGATGAAGGCGCTATTGGGGCGACATAATTCTTTGGAAGAGATTCCTTCCGCCAAGCGACCGCTTTTCCTCCACATAATGGAAAATGCTTCTTAGCGCATTGATAGCGAGCATTGCGTCGCAAACGTCAAGTAGCTCGTCATTGGGATGTGCCGGAGTTGCATTATTACGGATTTCGTTAAGCGAATGGATGGCGGTAGCTAGGCCCTTGCCAACGTTGTCGATTTTGTCTTGATGTTGCCCACTTCTCTGGAATGCAGAATGGTTTTCCTGCAACAGTTTGAATAGCTTAGGCAATGACATGTCTTTCTTGTACACTATAGACTCATCATCACACATCTGTTTGAAATAACCGTGCAACGCGGTATGAGTTGCGGCAACCGCACTTGCAGGACGACCTCTGCTAATGGAGTGTTCAGCATCCGCGAGCGCCTCACGAACCACTTCTGAAGTAGATTTAGGCAAAATGCTGTCTACAAACGTCGATTCCGAGTCAAGCCGCTCAATAATCCCGGTGATTATCGTTTGCATTTTTGCTCTGCGCTCCCGGGAAGTGTAACTGTCACCAGGTGGAATACTTCCGCGAACGGCACGTAGAATCTTAGCTTGGTTTTGAGGAGGTTGAGAGACAAGAACTTCAACAAATCTTTCTAGTGTATTTCGCGTATCGGGTGAGGATGGTTGTATATCTAATTCACAATCCACCAGATAGAATTGTCTTAGGCTATGTTCATCTCCAAACGCTCTCTGGTAGCTAAATCCTTCCTCACCAATATAGTGCGCAACAACAAACTCAATGTCTTTGAACTGAAGTAAGTCCGCCATATGGATTCCAATTGTGTCAGCCGGTTGCCCTATGATAGTGCATATAGCACGGAAATACCTGCGTACTTAGTGTCAGGGTACGCTATTCTCTCATACTGTTGACTAAAATGACCTCAAAGCTACAGTTGGTTATAAGTTCATTAGCGATCTCGGAGCCATAAAAGGAATTTCAATGAGAACAATCGTAGAAACCGAGTTTAGGAAAGCGTTCAACGACTCCCCCGCCTTCATCGTACGCGCGCCGGGCCGCGTCAACCTCATCGGCGAGCACACCGACTACAACGACGGCTTCGTCTTCCCTATGGCCATCGAGCGCGCCACCTGGATCGCCCTGCGCCCGCGCGACGACAACCAGGTGCT
>JAPOOU010000062.1 GCA_026713245.1 Chloroflexota bacterium | reverse complement strand
TGATGCATGAAGTGCCGCGCCATGCTCAAGATAGTCAGCGGGACCGTGAAGGCAGCGCCGATCAAGACCAGGCGCGTTTGGCGATCGATCTCCGCCCGGCGGGCGGCAGCTTCGGCATCTTCACCGGTGTCTTCGCCGCTGATTTCGATGACGCCGTAGCCGGCATTTTCGACGGCTGTGACGAGATCGCCGCGGCTCACCGTCCCGGGCATGTAGCCGATGCTGGCGCGCTCGTTGGACAGGTTGACGGCGACATCGATGACGCCGTCGACTTTCTCCAGCGCGCGCGTCACGTTCTTCTGGCACATGGCGCAGGTCATGCCGGTGATGGGCAAGTCGATGCTGGCGGCGGCGTCTCCGTAGCCGGCTGCTTCCAGCCGCTCGATAAGCGCGTCGGTCTTGAGGAGGTCGGCGTCGTAAGCGACCGTGGCTTTTTCTGTCGCCAGGTTGACCGTGACATCGGCGACGCCGTCGGCGCGTTTGAGGCTGCGCTCGACATTCTTAACGCACATGGCGCAGGTCATACCGGTAACCGGCAGTGTGATCTGTTTGCTTGTCATGACTGGAGTCCCGTCTAGCCGTTGATCAGTTTGAGAATCTTCTGCAAATCGCTGACGGCGCCGGCCGGATCTTCGCTCATCTCGGCCTGCAGCGTGTTTTCGATATAGCAATCGAAGAGATGGTTGATCAAACTGCTCATGCCCTTCTCGATCGTGCGGGCGCGCAGGACCCGCTCTTCACAGCTGCCGGCGTCGGCTGCGATCAAGTCTTCCAGGGCCTTCAACTGTCCTTGAATGCGCTTGATTCGGTTGATGGTCTTGCTATTATGCGCGTCGCGGGTTGATTCAACTTGGATGGCTGATTCTATCATTGTGCGCTCCTGATACCCATACCCCTATAGGTATATATTATCAAGACAGCAATGGAATCGCAAGTCTTAGGCCGACGGGGTTCAATTATCGAATGCGATGAGGGGCACGGCGCTGCACTTGCCGCCGTTGACAGTGGCGTCAATGCGGATCCAGACATGATCCGCCAGTTTCCACCAGAGCAAGTCGTCGGCGCCGATGGCGCGGGCTATGGGATCGGCGCTTTCGCGATGCCCCATGACAGCGATGATCGACGCCTCTGGATCGGGATGGGAGCGGATATTGGCGCCAAAGGTGCCGGCCGTGATCTTGCAAGGCGCTTCGGCGGACATGCCTTCCAGGGGACTTTGACCGGCGCTGGGGCGCTTGGCTATGATCGAGTAGGGATCCAGACCGATGCGCGTGGGATAGTGGAGCGCGGCGATCGGCAATCTGAGCATGCGCTGGTAGTCGTATGCGCTGGGCGCTGCGGGGATCTGCGCGTGAATGGGACTACCGTCTTCGGCGAGGCTCAGCGGGACCTGTGTATAGAAGCCGCTTTTTACCACCACCCTTGCCTCCGGGACGCTGATGGTCGCATCGCCGTCCAGGACGTAGATTGACATGCCGGCGTCGATCTGCGCTTGCAGGAAGACGGCGCCATTGAGGCGAATATCAAGGCCGTTGAGCCAAAATTGGCGCGGCGGCTGAAAGCGATTTGTCTGCAAAAGAAGGCCGCTGTCGGCGGCGCCGGCGCATGGCGCGTCGTTTATGCCGCTGCGGAAGTCGAAGGCTTGCCAGGGGAACCAGAGCGGCAGGCCGGCGCTGTCACGCGGCGCGCTTTGCAGCTGGTCGATATCACCCGCCACCAGTTCTCGGCTGATCCAACCGACTACTTCCGGATCGGCGTAGGCTTGAATCCAAGTGCCGTCTTCGTTGAGGTTGACGGCTTTGAGACTGGTGCGCTGGGCCACCGTTCTGATGACCTGAGCGTCGGTATTGGGTTCGGCGCGCAGGTTGGCGCCCTGGGTGGCCGCCACCGCGATATCCAGCAAGAGCCCGGGAATCGACGCCGGAGGCGGGAGGAAGAGCGCGACATCGCCAAAGGCGAGCAAGGCGGCGGTCTGAGCTTCCAAGCCGTCGGGGGGATAAGCCGCGAACAAGATTCGCGCGGTTCCCCAGGTCTTGTCCTCGCTGCTGGTGCTAAACCAGTCGACGGTATTCGAGGCGGTTTGGTCGCCGGGTTGCGAGAACGCTGCGGCTTGGACATCGGGCAACCATGCCAGCGAGACGGTGGGATGGCCAAAGCAGATGGAGTTAAGCTCCTGTTCGGCGCATGCGCTGGAGACGCTGGCGATGGCCCGATCTTGAAAAGCCGGGCAGGCGTTTTCTTGCGCGATGGCTGGTGTGGCCAATAACGATAGAATCAAGCTAATGAGGAGAAGTCTCATCCGCATGACGCCTCATCGCGGAGGGAGCGCCGCGGCGCTCGATCAGCCGGGCGCATCAGACGGGCGCGTCCTTGCCGCGGCTCTGACGGTATTTGGTATCGCGTGAAGTCACATCCGCTCATACAACTCCAGCAGCACACCGGAAGCGCTGGCGGGATGAACAAAGGCGTAGCGCCTGCCGTCGCGTTCGCGGGCGACCTCGTTGATTAATTCGACGCCGCTATCACGCAAGGCTTGCAGCATATTGTCGAGATCCGGCACTTCCAGACAGAAATGGTGCAGGCCGGGTCCGCGCCTGGCAAGGTACCTGGCGACGCCGCTATCGTCGGCGGTCGGTTGAATCAATTCGAGACGGGAATCGCCCAGGTTGAGAAAGGCGACATCAACCCCTTCGCCGGTGATGGATTGCGTCGTCCCCGCGCGCTCCAGCCCAAGAGCGCCGCACCAGAAACCCAAGGCGTCATTGAGGTTGTCGACTACCACTGCGAGGTGGTTCAAGCTGATATCGGGCATATGATGCGCCCTTCCATGAGACGGGTGATGCGCGTCCATTGAATGTTATAATAACAAGCGCGAACTGCAAAACAAATACATGAGGAATGTGGAGGACTGATGGTTCTAGCAGAACAGGCGCGCCCGCTGAGCCTGGCGCTGAGCGAAGAACATGAGATGCTGGTGGCGGCGGTACGAGACTTTGCCCGGCGCGAGATCGCGCCTATCGCGGCCGAGTTCGATGAATCGGGCCAGTTTCCGCTGGCGACGGTGCGTAAAATGGGTGAAATGGGATTGATGGGCATTGAGGTACCGGAGGAATACGGCGGCGCCGGTATGGATACGCTGGCGCATGCCCTGACGATGATCGAAATCGCCAAAGCGGATGCCAGCCATAGCACGATCATGAGCGTGCATAATTCGCTCTACTGCTATCCTCTCCAGGTCTTCGGAACGGAGCGGCAAAAGCGGGAGTGGATCACGCCGGTGGCCAGCGGCGAGCAGATCGGCGCTTATAGCTTGACCGAGCCGATGTCGGGCAGCGACGCCGGCAATATGGCGAGCCGAGCGAGGCTCAATGACGCGGGCACGCACTATATCATCAGCGGGCGCAAGAGCTGGGTCACCAGCGGTCCGGTTGCCGATCGTCTGATCTTGTTCGCCATGACCGCCGCCGAAGCCAAACATCGCGGCATCACTGCCTTTCTCATCGATACGGGCCAGCCGGGCTTCAGCCGCGGCAAGGTGGAACCGAAGCTGGGCATCCGGGCCAGCGCCACCAGCGAGATCATCTTCGATAATTATGCGTGCCCGGTCGAGAATGTGCTAGGGGAAGTGGGACAAGGCTTCAAGATCGCGATGACGGTTTTGGACGCGGGGCGGATCGGCATCGCGGCGCAAGCGCTGGGCATTGCCGAGGCCGCTTATGAAGCCGCGCTGTTATATGCCCGGGAGCGCGAAGCCTTTGGCGCGCCGATCGGCAGCTTTCAAATGATCCAGCAGAAGATCGCCGATATGAAAACGCGCATCGAAGCGAGCCGCGCCCTGCTTTACCAGGCGATCCTGGCCAAGGGGCGGGCAGCGGCCACCGGCGCGCGCTATACCAGCGAAGCGAGCATGGCAAAGTTATTCTGCAGCGAAACCGCCGCTTATGTGACCGACGAGGCGATACAGATCCACGGTGGCATGGGTTACAGCAAAGAGATGCCGGTGGAGCGCTATTACCGCGACGCGCGCATCACGCGGATATATGAAGGCACAAGCGAGATCCAGCGCATGGTTATCGCGCGCAATGAATTGGGGTTGAGATGAAGGTAAAGACAATGAGAGCAGCGACATTAAAAGCGCACGGTGGACCGGAGGTCGTCGAGTTTCGTGAAGATCTGCCGATCCCCGAACCGGGATATGGAGAAGTTCGCGTCCGCATCAAGGCGGCGGCGCTCAATCGACTGGATTTGTGGGTGCGCGCAGGTTGGAAAGGACTGGCGCTCGACTTCCCGCACGTTATTTGCGCGGATGGCGCGGGAGTGGTCGATGCCCTTGGCGACGGCGTCGCACAGTTCGCCGCCGGCGACCGCGTCTGTATTGATCCCACCATCGTCGCGCCGGGCGACCCGGCCTTGCACAGCGGACTGGAGAACCAGTCGCGCATTGCCATTCTCGGCGAGCACCACAGCGGCGCGGCGGCGGAATATGTGGTTTTGCCACAGCGTAACTTGATGCGTATGCCGGATGAATTCGATTTTGGAGAGGCGGCGGCGGCGGGCCTGGTCGGCGTGACCGCCTGGCATTCCTTGATCACGCGGGGAGGACTTCAGGTCGGCGAGTCCGTACTAATTGTGGGCGCGGGCGGCGGCGTCAACAGCATCAGCATTCAGATTGCCAAGCTGGCGGGCGCGACGGTTTATGTCGTGGGCAGCAATGCCGAAAAGTGCCGTCAAGCCGAAGCGCTGGGCGCGGACATGACGATCAATCGCGAAGAAGATGAGCAGTGGTCGCGGGCCATCTACAAGCTGAGTAACCGGCGCGGCGTCGATGTGGTGGTCGACAATGTGGGCGCGGCGACATTGAGCCAGAGCATGCGCGCCTGTCGCATCGGCGGGCGGATTCTGGTCGTCGGCGGCACCAGCGGCTATAACTTCGAGATGAATGTAGCGCAACTCTTCGCGCGGCAGATTGCCATCATCGGCAGCACGATGGGACCCCATCGCGATTATATGGCGGTCATGGATCAGGTCTTCGCGGGAAGGCTGCAAGCGGTGATCGGCGCGCGCTTGCCCTTGAGCGAGGCGCGTCAGGCGCAAGAACTGTTGGCGCGGAATGCGGTCTTTGGGAAAGTTGTGCTGGAGGTCTGAGTTTAAACACCACCTCAACCCCGCCCCGAGAGCTGAGGACACGACAGGTTTGGCGACCTAGGGCATGCTTACAGCGGGTCAGCAGGTGGCTGACCCGTTACTACAGCACCATGCGAATTCAAACAGGTTTGTTCCGCTGCCCGCAAGATGGATGGAAAACGTTGATCGTGATCAAGGCACAGAGTTCGCTCATGTAGCTGTTAGGCATTTTCATCGCGATGGCATTTGACGGTCTGATCATCTATCAGGTAGCGGACGACCTGGGCTTCGAGAATCTCGAACGGGTCGCGCGGCGGGCCGGCGTCATGAGCGTCTTGCAGATCACGGCCTATTATTTAGGGCGGCGGGTCCGTCATTCGGTAGCGCGGGTGATCGAATATCAGCTGGGAGAGGTCGAGCTGCTGCTGGTCTACGAGGGATTCAATCGGCACAAACCGCTGCGGCTGAGCGTGCCGATAGACCGTCTGGAGAAGCTGCTTCGGGCCTTGCGCCAGGCCAGATTCGATACGCTGGGCGACCAAGAGGGATTGTCCTTCGCCGACCGCAGCCTGTGGTTGATTCAACGCGCGGCGGGCGCTTACAGCCACGGCGTCATTGTGGCGCCGGACAGACCGCAACTGCCCTGGTCGTCGATCGTCAACGCTATCGACGACTACCTGCCGGGCGCAATCCGCGAAGTGCCGCTGAGAAACTGAGAGCGAGGCGATGACAAACGAGAATATGCAAGAGACCGAAGTCAAGCTATACACGCCGGACCTGGCGTCGGTGCAGCGGGCGCTGGAAGCCGCCGGCGCGGCGTTAGAGAAGCCGCGCGTATTCGAGCGCAACCTGCGCTACGAGAATGCGGCCGGCACGCTGACGGCGGGGGGCATTGTCTTGCGGTTGCGGCAGGATGAGGGAGTCAAGCTGACCTATAAATCGGGCGAGAGCAGCGAGGACGGCATTTTCAGGCGCTTCGAGGCGGAAGTGGCGGTGAGCGACTTTGAGACGATGGATGTCATCCTGCGGCGGCTGGGATTTCAGTTGGCGCTGGTTTACGAGAAGTACCGGACGACTTGGGTTCTGGGGGATGCCGAGATCGTGCTGGATGAGTTGCCCTACGGGAATTTCACCGAGATCGAGGCGGATGAAGGGACGATCGAGCGGCTTGTGAGCGCGTTGGGCTTAAGCGGCTGTCGGCGCATGAGCGGGAGTTATACGGATATGTTTGCCGAGTTGAAGGTCAGGCTGGGTCTGCGGATGCGGGATCTGAGTTTTGAGGAATTTGCTGGTGTGGATGTGGATGTTGGGGACTTGGTTTAACCACTAAGACACAAAGGACACAGAGAGGATTAGATGTAGGGGCGAGCCTCGGCTCGCCCGTTTGAGTTTAAGCACCGAGGGCACAGAAGTAGTACCAAGTAAGTAATGAGAATCTTAAAAAGCGACGAGTTGTAGGGGCGTTTCGCTGAAACGCCCGCAAACAGTGTGTGAAGGAACGGGCGGCACAGCGTGCCGCCCCTACAGCACACTCGTTTTCGTTGCACGACTAACTTGGTACTACTGAGAACACAGAGAGGATTTGATGTGAGTGAGTTGGAGAAGTTTATCGAAGAGCGGTCGAACAATTATCCGATACCAGAGGGACCCGTTGAACAAGTGACGTTACTTGCGAAGGAATTGGTCTTAGGAGTGCACAAGGGTTTCTGGGTGGCAACATTATACATCATACAGAGCAACACAATAGGGGGCGAGTTTGTCCCGATTGAGAAAGAACTTCGACAATATCTACAGCACAGATGGGGCGACATTCATATCGGCCAATGGAAACGCCTGCTTAGAGGACATGGATACTTGGACGATATAATTAGCACTAATGGAAAGCCGTTCACGCGACTTTCGCGTCAAGCGTTCGCACTTCTCTCGGAAGCACCGCTATACAATGTGTTTGTCTCATATACCCATCGAGAAAGCAGCGCATTCGCGCTCCTGCTTGTCAACAAACTTCAGCATTACGGCATAGAACCGTTTTGCGACATGTCGCTCATACCGGGCGACGATTGGCACCCGGAATTGGAAAAGCAGATTGCCAAATGTGAATACTTCGTCGTACTCGTTGGCAAGGAAACTCGTAAATCCTGCGCCACACTAAAGGAAATTAAGTGGGCGCTTGAAAACGACAAAATCGTCATCCCAATATGGCACAACGGATTCAGAATAGAGCGCGACGAATGGACGGATATAGATGAAGTCATTGTCAATGCGATTGAGAGAAAACATGCGGTCATCGTCGACAAAGAGAGTGCCGCGGGATATAATGCGGCAATCACGGAATTGCTTACAAATCGCTTCGGGATTACGCCGTAGGCTGCCCTGTGATTCGGCTTGTTCAACCTCTCCCCCCGGCCCCCTCTCCAAAGCTTTGGGTCGCGTAGACACAGACCTCCGAGAGGGGGAACGCATTTGCTGAAACAGGTTAGATGCAACGGTGTCTTGGCCGGCCTCCGTTTGAGAAAGCCCTGTCATTCAACCGCCCCAGCCCCTATACTGGATGGCTGTTTTGCCGTTCTGTACGAACCCCGCGCTCGCAGACGGTGTTACAATTAGCGGAGAAAACATGACCGCCCGAAATACAGGCACAGCAAACGGAGACCAGGTATATGACCATCAGCCCCAAGATCGAGCAGTTGCGCGCCAAGCGCGCCCAGAGCCAGATGGGCGGCGGCGAGGCGCGGATCAAGCGGCAGCACGATCAAGGCAAGAAGACCGCGCGCGAACGCCTGGAAATGTTGCTCGATCCCGGCAGCTTCCGCGAGGTCGACGCGTTTGTACACCATCACAACAACAAGTTCGGGCTGGAAAACAGCAAGCCGCTCAGCGACAGCGTCGTGACCGGCTGGGGCACGATCGACGGCCGGCTGGTTTATGTCTATTCGCAAGACTTCACCGTCATGGGCGGCAGCTTGAGCGAGGCGCACGCGGACAAGATCCTCAAGATCATGGATATGGCGATCAAGGTGGGCGCGCCGGTCATCGGCTTGAATGACAGCGGCGGCGCCAGGATCCAGGAGGGCGTAGAGAGCCTTGGCGGCTATGCCGATATTTTCCTGCAGAACACGCTCGCGAGCGGCGTCATTCCCCAGATCAGCGTGATCATGGGACCCTGCGCCGGCGGCGCGGTCTACAGTCCGGCGCTGACCGACTACATCATCATGGTCAAAGACAGCAGTTATATGTTCATCACCGGGCCGGACGTTGTCAAGCAAGTGCTCAATGAAGATGTCAGTTTTGAGGATTTGGGCGGGGCGTCTGTGCACGCCAGCAAGAGCGGCGTTTGCCATTTTGTGGCGGATGACGAAGCGCAATCCCTGATATTGGTGCGCGAGTTGCTCAGCTATCTGCCGCAGAACAATATGGAAGATCCGCCGGTGATAGCCACCACCGATGATCCCTTACGGACAGAAAGCGCGCTTGACGCAATCGTGCCGGAAAACCCCAACCAGCCTTACGATATGAAAAAAGTGATCGAGCTAGTCGTCGACGATGGGCACTTCTTTGAAGTGCACGAAGAATTCGCCGGCAATATCGTAGTGGGATATGCGCGGCTGGGCGGGTCCGCGGTTGGGATTGTGGCCAATCAGCCGACGGTGCTGGCGGGCGTGCTGGATATCAATGCCAGCGTCAAAGCGGCGCGATTCGTCCGGACTTGCGACGCCTTCAACGTGCCGCTGATTACCTTCGTTGATGTCCCGGGCTATCTGCCGGGGACCGACCAGGAGCATAACGGCATCATCATGAGCGGCGCCAAGCTGCTTTACGCCTTCTGCGAGGCGACCGTGCCCAAGCTGACCGTCACCACGCGCAAGTCTTACGGGGGCGCGTATTGCGTCATGAACAGCAAGCATATCCGCGCCGATCTCAACATCGCCTGGCCCACGGCCGAAATCGCTGTGATGGGTCCCGAGGGCGCGGTCGAGATCATCTATCGCCGCGAGTTGAAAGAAGCGGAGGATCCCGCCGCGCGCAAGAAGGAACTGGCGGAAGACTATCGCGAGACCTTCGCCAATCCGTACATCGCTGCCAGCCGGGGCTTCATCGACGATGTCATTGAACCGCACAATACGCGCGCGCGTTTGATAAACGCCTTGCAGGTATTCCAGAACAAGCGCGACGAGAACCTGCCCAAGAAGCACGGCAACATACCGCTCTAGGAGGCGTCGATGGCCGAGCAACTCACTGGCATCAACAAGATCTTGATCGCCAATCGCGGCGAGATCGCCGTGCGCATCATCCGCGCGGCGCGCGATCTGGGGATCCCGACGGTGGCGGTCTACTCCGATGTCGACCGCGCGGCTTTGCACGTCCGCTACGCCGACGAGGCGGTTCACATTGGCGGACCGCGCCCGGCCGACAGTTATCTCAAGCAAGATACTTTGATCGAGGTGGCGCGCAGGACCGGGGCGGACGCCGTTCACCCGGGTTATGGCTTCCTGGCGGAAAACGCCGATTTCGCGGGACAGGTCATCGACGAAGGTCTGGTGTGGATCGGACCGCCGCCCGATGCCATCACCACCATGGGCGACAAGCACGCCGCGCGACTTGCTGTGACCCGCAACAATGTGCCGCTGATCCCCGGGATCGAGGCCGGGTTATCGAATGACGACTTGGCCGAGGCTGCCAAGTCAATCGGCTTCCCGGTGTTGATCAAAGCGGTGGCGGGCGGCGGCGGCAAGGGCATGCGCCCGGTGCATCGCGCGGAAGACTTCCAGACGGCGCTGATTACAGCGCGCCGAGAGGCGGAAAGCGCATTTGGCAATGGCGATGTATATCTGGAAAAGCTGCTGCATGGCGCGCGTCACATTGAGTTTCAGATCCTGGCCGATACGCATGGCAACACTGTGCATCTGGGCGAGCGCGAGTGTTCCATTCAAAGGCGCCATCAGAAGCTGGTGGAAGAAGCGCCCAGCGTCTTCGTCGATACTGAACTGCGGCAGAGAATGGGCGAGATGGCCATCGCCGCGGCCGAATCGGTCGGCTATGTCAATGCGGGCACGATCGAGTGCCTGGTCGACCGCGACAAAAATTACTATTTCCTGGAGATGAACACGCGCTTGCAAGTGGAACATCCGGTGACCGAACTGGTGACCGGCGTCGACCTCGCCAAAGAGCAGATACGTATCGCGCGCGGGCGCCGCATGGGTCCCACGGAGAGCATACTGCATCCCAAGGGCTGGGCAATCGAATGCCGCATCAACGCCGAAGATCCATACGCGAATTTCATGCCGTCGACGGGCCAGATCACAACGATGATCCTGCCGACGGGACCGGGCGTGCGCGTGGACAGCGGCGTCTATCGCGGCTCGGAAATTACGCCCTATTACGATAGCATGATCTCCAAATTGATAACCTGGGGCGAGACGCGTTCGGAAGCGATGCTGCGGATGCGGCGCGCCTTGTCCGAATATCGCATTATGGGCTTGAAGCACAACATTCCCTTTCACATCAATTTGCTCAACAGCATCAGTTTCATCGCCGGGCAGATTGATACCAATTTCGTCGAGCAGCGCTTCAATATGAATACCTATGAAAAGACGCCGACAGCGACTCAATTGGAGACCGTGGCGATTGCCGCAACCTTGTACGCCCATCGCAAGCGGCGGCTGGCTTCTCAAGTGGTTGCGCCGGCAAAGCGAGACGCCAGCAACTGGAAGTGGATGGGTCGCTTCGAGAGGATGCACCGATGAAGTACGTCACCATCATCGATGACCAGAGTTACGAAATTGAGATCGACAACGATGGCGCGATCCTGGTCAACGGCGAGCTGCGCGATGTGGATTTCCTCAACTTGGGCGGTTCGCTGTATTCGATCATCACCGAGAACAAATCCCTGGAAGCCGTCATCGATGATGACGAGGGCAAGATCGCCGTCATGATGGGTGGCCAACTCTTCGAGACGCAAGTGCTGGACGAGCGCGCCATGCTGCTGGTGCAGCGGCGCGGCGGATTGAAGATCACCTCCGGCGAAGTGCTCGCGCCCATGCCCGGTCTGATCGTGATTGTCACGGTTGAAGTCGGGCAGACGTTGGCGCAGGGCGATACGGTTGTGATTCTGGAATCGATGAAGATGCAGAACGAGCTAAAGACGCCGGTCGCCGGTGTGGTTACGGCGATACACGTCGAGGCGAGCCAGGCGGTGGACAAGGGAGACATATTGGTCGAAATTGGTCCATCCTCGGAAGATGACCAAGCTTAGCGTACCAGGCCGATACCCCAAGTGGATTGATATATTTTGCTTGCTGCTGCTGGCGGCTTATGTCCTCGCCGGCGCGTCGTTGGTTCCCTTTCACGGCGATGAATCGACGCAGATGTTTATGGGGCGCGATTCTTATTATTTGTTCCAGGACGGCGACCTGTCAAAAATCCTCTATGACAGCGCTTGGTCAAGTCGCCCGGACGAGCAACATTTGCGCCTGATAAACGGCACGGTGACGAAGACGATTCACGGCTTTTTGTCCGCGAGCGCGGGCATGCGCCGGGACGAAATCAACGGGCAGTGGGATTGGGAACTTGATTATGCCGCGAATCGCGACTTGGGTCACATTCCCGACGCGCAGTTGTTGCAGCGCGCGCGCCTGGCGTCGGCCTTGCAGTTGGCAGTATCTGTGGCGCTGTTTTACGCGCTGATCCGCATGACGATTGGCAGGCCGGTAGCGATTGTCGCGAGCGGGTTGTATGCCTTGCATCCGGCGCTACTGCTCAACGGCAGGCGCGCCATGATGGAAGGCGCTCATTTGCTAGGCATGATGTTGGTGCTGTTGTCGGCTGCCTGGCTGCTGCGCGAGCGCGGATGGATCCGTTTTATTGTCCTGGGCATTTGTTCGGGAGCGGCCGTCGCCGCAAAACATCCCAATGCCTTTGTGGTTGCTATGGTATTCCTGGCATGCGGGAGCTTGTTCATTTACGAGATGCTGCGCTTCGCGGGACCGGCGCGATCGTCGCAGACCCGGTCAATCGCCGGTTTGATATTGGCAGGAGTGATTGCCTTGCTGGTGTTCTACCTGATGAATCCGGCCTGGTGGCTAGCGCCTTTCGAGAGCGGGGTCGAGGCGTTTTCGCTGCGCGTTGCGCTATTTCAAGATCAGGTCGCCACTTACGGCGGGGACGATTCGCTGATCGAAAGAGTCCGTGGTTTCCTTCGTTACATATTTGTCGAGAATAACCAGTACTATGAAGTGGCGCAATGGGCCGATTATAGCGAGATCACCGGGCAGGTCAGGAGCTACGAAGCATCGGGCCTGGCGGGTGCTTCAATCGGGGGCAGCGCCGCCGGCGGATTGCTTAATCTGGCGCTTACGATTGTTGGCGGGGTTCAACTACTTCGCAGCCGGGACATAGAAGGCGAGTATCGCTGGCTGCTTGTGGTCTTGGGCGGCGGCATCGCCCTGATCACCTTGGCGGCGACTCCCCTGCCCTGGCTGCGCTACTACCTGCCGGTCTTGCCCTTTACAATAATCTTGTCAGCTTATGCCCTGGTGAGGCTGGCGGCGCTGTGCCGGGCAGATATCAAGAGAAGATTCGCGCGCTTACGCGCGCTGCAATGACGAGGCGCTGAACAGATGACCGTAAGTCTTGACCTTGGTTGGGAAGTTCGGCAATGAAGAGCGGCGGTTTCTTTCACGTAAGCGTCGATGCCATATGCCTGGTATTGCTGTCCCTTTACATAATGGGGGGCGCGGCGATGGTGCCCTTCCACGGCGACGAATCTTCAAAAATCTATGTTGGGCGCGATTTCTATTATCTATTCCTGGAAGGCGATCGGGAGAAGCTCACACACCAGGCGAAACGCTCGGCCAGTTCGGGCGAATATCGCACGAATCTGGCTAGCGGCTCGATCTCCAACATGATCTACGGTTGGCTGGCTGCCGGCAGCGGATACACCATCACTGACCTAAATGACGATTGGCATTGGGGCTGGGACTACAGACAGAACCTGGAATCCAACCGCGTACCGGACGCGCGCCTGCTTCAGACCGCACGGCTGGCGTCGGCGGCGCAGTTGGCCGCCGCTGCGGCGCTGGTGTATGCCTTCGCGCGGATAACCATAAACCGCCCGACAGCCTTGCTCGCCAGTTTGCTCTTTGCCGCCCATCCTGCCCTGCTGCTGAATGGCAGGCGCGCGCTGCAAGAAGGCAGCCACCTGCTGGGCATGATGCTGGTGCTGCTGGCGGCGGCCTGGCTCATTCGTCAGCGGCGGTGGTGGCAATATGCGCTCCTGGGCGCCTGCGCCGGCCTGGCCATTGCCGCGAAACACACCAGCGCTTTCGTCGTGGCGCTTGTGTTTCTGGCGCTATCCGGTCTGTCCGTCCACGAGAGCCTTGGCCCGGGCGACAGGCGCAACAGGCTGAACGCGCGCCCGTTCGCGGGCATTTTGACGACCGGCTTGGTCACACTGCTGGTCTTCTATCTGCTGAACCCCGGCTGGTGGGACGCGCCATTTGAGTCCGCCGAGGCTGTCATGGCCGAGCGCTCTGCGCTATTGGAGCGGCAAGCGGGCGTTTATGGCGGTTATCAATCTTTGGGCCAGCAAGTGAAAGGGTTTTTCCGGTTTGTCTTGATCAGCGAAGCGCAATACTTTGAAGACCAGCAATGGGCGGGCTATGCCGAAATCGGCGAGCAAATCCAGATCTATGAAAGTTCCGGATGGGCGGGCGCGACCATCGGCGGAAATGCGATCGCGGCGCTTGTCATGTCCGCGCTTGTTGCGGCCGGTATTATTCTGCTTGTTCGCGATCGCGACATTAGCTTTCAGAATCGCGCGCTGGTGTTGTTCTGGGGCGGCGGCACAGCGGCAATCGTCTTCGCGCTGACGCCCTTGCCCTGGGCGCGATACTATCTGCCGGTATTGCCCTTCGCGCTGATGATGGCCGCGTACGCTTTGACCAGCATGGCGAAAGCCTTTAGCAAGCGCCGCAAGATGGAGCGCCGGTAGGACCGTGAACTGGTTAAACGAAGCGCTCGCGGGCGTCTTGCCGACATTATGGATGAGCGTCGGCTTGGGTTTGCCATGGTCCCTGGCCTTGTTGCCGAGGGGACATTGGCATTCCCGGGCGCTTGTGGCTGCGGTGGCACTGGCTATCGGACCGGCCTGCATGACAGCCTGGATGTTGGTCCTGGGCGTATTCGGCGCCCAGACCGGGCAGGGCTTACTCGTCCGAGAGTGGATACTCGCCGGCAGTGTCTTGATCGCCGCGCTCGGCGGCGGCATCGCCTGGCGTAAAGGCAGCAAAGTGACAAGGGTTTCGGCGCCGCGAGCGCCCTATGCCTTCGACGAAAAACTGATCATCGCCATGATCATAGCAGCGGTCGTCCTGCGCTGGGTCCACACGGCTTATTGGCCCTTTACGGCTTACGATGCGCTTTGGGTTTACGGTTATCAAGGTCGTCTGTATTTTCTGGAAGGGCTGATCCCGCAGTCGATCGAGTATTATCCGCCGTTTTTGCAGCTTCAGTACGCCTATGTTCAAATACTAATCGGCGCGATCAACGATTATGCCGCGCGCATGGTACTGCCGTGGTTGCACATCGGCGGCATTTTTGCGGCATATCTTCTTGGCGAAAGGCTGCTGAATCGACGGGTCGGATTGTTCGTCGCCGCCTTGTGGAGCCTGCATCCCTTTGTCGGGCACCAGTCGATCATCGGCGACCTGGAGATCACGCTCGCCTACAGTTTTACGCTCGCCACGGTCTTTTTTTTGCGGGCATGGTCCGGGCAGGAGGACGAGCGCGAAGGTCGGCGGAATGCCCTGTTGGCTGGGTTAATGCTCAGCATCGCCCTGTTCACCAAACCAACGGCAGGCGCATTCATTTGGGGCGTCCTGCTGCTGCTAGCCCTGGAAGCGGCGCGCGCAAAGTTGCAGTTTAGGCGGCTGAAGCCACGATTCATGGTCGCATTATGGACGATCCTGGCCAGCGTACCTTTAGGCGGCGTCTGGTATGCCCGCAATCTGCTGCTCGGGCACGACGCAATCACCTGGCCGGCGGAGTTCTGGCTGACACAAGCGCGCCGCAGCGGAGACTACCTCAGCTGGGCCGTTGTGGCGGTCATCGTCGGTTTCGTCGCCGCGGCCATCAAGTGCAGATTGCCGGCTCGGCAGGTCATAATTGGCGCGGCGGGGACGGTCCTGCTGCTATTTGGCGTTCTGGCGTCGAATCCAATCCTCTTCCCGGAGCGGTTCGATCCGCCGGCGAGCTATATCCAATTGAGCGAGGCAGCTATTGTGGTCGTCGGCCTGTCGCTTATCGGCGCTAGTCTGTATGCGCATCGCCGCGCGTTGATTGACGCATTGGACAGACCGGGTTGCGTCGCGGCGGGATGGACATTGCTATTGGCGCTGCCCTACTTCCTCACGTTTTTCTTTTCCTATAGCTATCATTACCGGCTGGGTTTCGCGATCGTGCCGCTGCTGGTTTTGCCGACTGCGGTCGCATTGGCGAGCGTACTAACGGCAGATCGAATAAACGGATGGCGCCCCTTCATTCGACGGAGTTACTACCTGGGGCTGCTGCTTTTGGGAGCGCCGGGTATTGTCGCAGCGGCCATCGATGTCACCTGGTCGCGAGTATGGCTAGTCGATGAATGGCTCGATAGCGACACCAGAAAGTACCAGGTCTACAATCCCTCGCTGATGGAAATGGTATTCGGGATCAAGGAATACACCCGAATGAATGAACGGGCGCCGCTTGTGCTCGCGCCGGGCGAAGAACGACTGCATTTTTTCTTCCCGCGAATGCGCATTGAAGACGAGCCGATAAGCACACTCGACGAATACGAGGCGCTGGGCGCGACACATTTCATTTATGGCGCCAAGGCGCGACAAGCCTACCTGGACGCGGGACTGGATCCGAGGCGCACGCAGTTGATCGCGGCCTTGGGTCGCGACGATCTCTTCAAACTGGAGAAGTGGCACTATGACGGCACATTCAGTTACGAACTCTACCAGAGCGGCGAATTCGCCGCGCGCGTCGGCGAGCCGTCGCGCGGTTTTGTCTCCAACGTTTACGAGCAGGAGCTACTGTTTGGCGGTCGATTGCGCCTGTTTGCGACCGATGCCTATCCGCGCAAGACCTACAAGGGAACGCCCGTCACGCTGCTGACCATTTGGCGCGCGGAAGGGGCGCTGGGACAAGACTATCATATCGTGCTGGAATTGACCCATCCGGAGACCGGCGTTGTCGAGTACCAATGGCGCTTTGCGCCCGATCAACATCGGCATGGCGCCTATTCGACCACCCTGTGGGACGCGGGTGAATTGGTCAATATGTCCACGGTGCTGCGCCTGCCGAGCGGCGAGCCGCTGCCGCCGGAAGACGACTACGTCCTGCGCCTGCGCGTCGTTGATCCGGAGTCGGAACAGTTCCTGCCGCTAACAATTGATGGCGCGGAGGCGGGCGATGCCTGGCAGTTGGACGGCATATACAAGTTCCGCAGTTGATCTAGCGCAGGACCAGGAGCGCATCCGAGAATTGACGCATGCGCGCGCGGGAGTTGAAAGAAGCCCAGTGCTTGTCAAATCGCAGGCGCAGCGCGGTCAAGGCTTGATCGCGATCGACCAGGTAGCCCTGGACGCCCCCCGCCTGCTCCGGACTCAGTTTTTTCAGCCCGCTCATATAGTCGCTGAAGACGGCAATGTCGTTGATGCGTCCGAGGATCTCCTGCATCTCTTTCGCTTCTCGCAAGAAGCTGTTTGTGGTCCCGCCCAATAGCGGCTGAAAAAACTCCAGAGCGTAGCGCAATTGTTTGAATTCCACGCGCAAGGCATGCAAGATCGCGTCGTCGGCAGCGGGCAACACCGTGTCATAGGCTCGTACGCGCGCCAGTCGCTCGTGCAATAGTATCGGCAGCACATGACGCAGTTGATGCGGCGCTTCGAGGTTGGGAACGGGCCTGGCGCCCCGGCCCGGCTTTTTGCAGAAGCGCGCGAACCGCCGCAAGAAGCGCGCATAGAACTTCGAATCAAAAAGCGCATTGAGTCGCTCGCGGTGTTCGCCGCGGCGGCTGTCCAGCCGCTCGATCACCCGGTCAAGCGTGGCCTGGTCGCCCTCCGGCAATGACTGGCGAAATGCCTCCAGATCAAGGATCAGGACATCGAGATCGCGGATGCGGCCGAGGGCGCGTGCGATACGCCGCAAATCGCGACTGTAGCTGTCGACGGTCTTGGGCTTGTAGGCGGCGCCGATGAGCATGAAGAGGCTGCGCATGCGCCGGATGGCGACCCGCATTTGGTGGACAGATTCGATGTCCTCGCCGGTGCGGCTGCCCGCTTCGTGGCGTTTCATCCGATCAAGCTGAGCGGCCAGCAGCTTGCGACCGGCTTCCGACAATTGATCGCGCAACATAATGTCGCGCTTCGCTTTGGACTTGTGTGATTTGGCCATAGGATGAATTGACTTTCTCGCTGATCGTATTGCCCGGCCGGTAGAGAGGACGCGGCGGGCTGACCGCCCTTCCGGCATGCCTCGGACAGCCTTGTACCCTATTCAGATTATAGCCCGGTTTCCAAGTTTTGTTAAGCAAAGTTTAAGGACATTAACGCTATGTTACTGATTTCTGGCTTGCCGCGCGGTTTTCGCAGGCCGTCAATCGCCATGATCGGGCGCGGCTGGCGCTGATGTTATAATCGTGTCAATGGCGAGATGGAGAGATGCCGATGCAGCGAGATTATGAAAACCTGCGCGCATATCAGGGACGCTGGGAGCGCGAGACCTTGCGGGCCAACCTGCGCAGTCGACCGGAACGAAGAGACAAGTTCACAACGATTTCGGGCAAGGCAGTCAAAGGCCTTTATACGCCGCTGGACAATATCGAGTTGGACTATGAACGGGATCTGGGGAATCCGGGAGACTATCCCTTCACGCGCGGCATCCACGCCACCGGCTATCGCGGCAAACCCTGGACGCTGCGTATCTTTTCGGGATTCGGCAGCGCAGAAGAGACCAATGCCCGTTATAAGTACTTGATTGAGCGGGGCAATATGGGATTGTCGGTCGCCTTCGACCTGCCGACGCTGATGGGATACGACAGCGACGCGCCGGAGGCGCTGGGAGAATTCGGCAAGTGCGGCGTTGCCGTCAGCTGTATGCGAGACATGGAAATCTTGTTTGACGACATTGCGCTGGATCAGATCTCGACCAGCATGACCATCAACAGTCCGGCGGCGATCATCTGGGCATATTACATCGCTGTAGCGCAAAGGCGGGGCATCCCGCTGGATCAACTGCGCGGCACCTTGCAGAACGACATTCTCAAAGAATACATCGCGCAAAAGGAATATATTTTCCCGCCCAAGCCGGGCATGCGCCTGGTGACCGACACCATCGAGTATGCCAGTCGCCATCTGCCGAATTGGAACAGCATCAGCGTCAGCGGCTATCATATTCGCGAGGCGGGAAGCACAGCCGTGCAAGAAGTGGCTTTTACGCTATTGAACGGGATGGAGTATGTCCGTTGGGCGCTCGAGCGCGGCCTGGACGTTGACGCATTCGCCCCGCGCATCAGCTTCTTTTTCAACGCGCACAACGACTTCTTCGAAGAAATCGCCAAGTATCGCGCGGCGCGGCGGATCTGGGCCAGGCAAATGCGCGAAACATTCGGCGCCGAGGATCGGCGCAGTTGGCTGATGCGCTTTCACACGCAGACAGCCGGCGTCAGTTTGACCGCGCAGCAGCCGGAGGTCAATCTCATCCGCGTTGCGATTCAAGCGCTGGCGGGCGTGCTGGGGGGCACACAGTCGCTGCATACCAATAGTATGGACGAGGCGCTAGCGCTGCCTTCGGAACATGCGGCGACGCTGGCGATGCGGACGCAGCAGGTCATCCTCGAGGAAAGCGGCGTCGCCAATACGGTCGATCCGCTGGGCGGCAGCTATTTCATCGAGGCCCTGACGGACGCGATTGAAGCCGAGGTCAATGAGTATTTTCGGCGCGTTGACGATCTGGGCGGGGTGATGGCGGCGCTTGACGCCGGCTTCTTCATGAGTGAGATCGCCGAAGCCAGTTATCGCTATGCGCGCGAGGTCGAAGCGGGCGAACGCGTTATCGTCGGCGTCAACAAGCATGTCGATCAAACGGAGGACTTGAAGATCCCAATATTGAAGATGGATCCGCAGGGTTATGAGCGGCAGGCCGCGCGCCTGGAGCGGCTGCGGCGGGAGCGCGACAATGAGAAGACAGCGCGGACGCTGGATGCGCTGCGCCAAGCCTGTCGCGGCCAGGACAATGTCATGCCCCATTTGATCGAATGCGCCGAGGCGGAGGCGACGCTGGGCGAGACGGTGGATGTGATGCGCGAGGTCTTTGGGGTGTACGAGGAGCCGTTGATTGTGTGAGTATACAGATGCAATTGATAAAGGAATCTGACTGTCTATGGATGTGCATCTACGATTAAGAGTTATCGATATCCAAAAGGCAACATCGGGCCAACATTTGAAGAAGCCCGCCGAGTTCTTGAAGACCGGGGTATCATTCCGGGCTAACTCGGCAAGTGCCAAGAACGGTATCGTAATACGAAGAAGCGCGGGTTCGGAAGTGCAAGTAAGTAATGAGAATCTGAGAAAGCGACGAGTTGTAGGGGCGTTTCGCTGAAACGCCCGAATATAGATAGTGAAGGAACGAGCGGCACAGCGACGCGCGTAAACACAGCGTGTCTGCCGCCCCTACAGTGCGTCCCTGTGGATGAATCTCATTACCTATTTGCGTCTACTAGGGTGAATAAATAAAATCGCAAGAGTAATTATTAATCTTGCGCTAATCTTATCTTTAAGGCGCATCTTTAGGCCGGTCAGCCGCGACTCTAATTAGCGCACGAGCGCGCGTCGTGTTTCGTGATCGCCTTAGCTCCACCTTATTCGCGAAACGGCTCTCAATTCTCAGAACAGAGTTGCGAAGGTTCTGAGAACATGTAAGGGAAGCGGTTGCGGGCGACTCGCAGAGTCGCTCCGCTTGTCCGGTACTTGTGATGAACAAAAACCTAGGCGCGCCCTCCCCCTGATTCTTCGAGGACCCCTGGGCGCAAAGGGCGTCTCCCGCTGCCAAATTCCAATTCACTCGCGCGACCATATAGTCGCCCTTTTCTCCCGCCTTGTGATATCCTTTACTTGCGCCGCTATCGAAAACCCGCGCCCGACGCGCCTTGATCTGCCCGACGCGCTCGTCGTTCGTCAAACCCGTTTCAAACCCTGCGCGCGGCTCAAACCGAGCGTTTTTGTCCAATAAGGGCGCTAATGTCCGAAAAACTATTTGATCTGTCCGATTATCGGACAAAGACGGACAAATCTCAAACCAAAATCTTACCGACTGGCAGGTATCTCTTATGACGAAATTCGCAGGGGCGCGCGGCGGTCAGGGTCGGCGGTCAGTGTCGGCTGTCAGTGTCTACGCGACCTACGCGACCTATCAGGTCGCCCGCTTTCCGGCTAAAGGTGGCT
>JAPOOU010000071.1 GCA_026713245.1 Chloroflexota bacterium | reverse complement strand
CATGCTCGCAAGACTCGCCGCCAAAATGGCTGCATACAACACTGCTATATGGCTCAATCGCACCTGCGGAAGACCAGATGGAGCGATGCAAACTCTGATCTGCTAATACCAATCAAGCCTTACAGATCGTTGCTTTAGCGAAAGTTGCGCTACTTTATTGGTTCTTCTTCTGAGTAAACCCAACTAAATAGTTAAAACGGTAGGGGCGACTCGCTGAGTCGCCCGATCTGTAGAATTCAATTAACATTGCGCGAGCCACGGGCTCGCCCCTACGAATCCATACATATATTGGAATTTTCATCACTTACTTGCACTTACCTCAGCGCCATAGGTGATGAAAAATCTACTGCGATTGCTCCGTCACGAACCTTGCGCCAGGGTTTTAAGTCCGTTGCCGGTGAACGCCAGCACCACAGTAGCGTCGCCGCCGGTCCGTCGGCGAATCTGTGGCAGGGCGGCGGCAACGACGGCGCTGGTCATTTCAATGATCAGCCCCTTCCCGGTCAAGCGCCTTTGCGCGCTCCTGATGGCGTCATCGTCAACGCGCAGGGCGAATCCGTCTGTCTCGTACAAGGCGGAAAGAATCTGTGCTCCGCGCACGGGCACGTCGACCAGGATGCCGTCAGCTACGCTAGGTCCCGTGCTGACTGCCGGGGGCGACTCCAGTCGCTGTTCCCAACCCTGGACGATCGGATCCACACCGCTTGATTGCACCGCGATCATACGCGGCATCGATTCGATCAATCCCGCTTCCTGCAGCGCCCGGAAACCGCGATAGAAACCGAGGAACAAGCCGCCATGCCCAACGGGCGTAGCAACAGCATCCGGCGCGCGCCGTCCCATTTGCTCCCAAGTCTCCCAGGCGACCGTCATCTGGCCCAGCACAAACCAGGGGCTCCAGGCGTGGCTGGCGTATGTGATAGAGTCCGCTGCAGCGTAGACATCATCGATCGGCTGCTTTGATTCGACGATTGTGCCGCCGAATAGGCCTATTAAGCGTTTTTTGCTTTCGACGGCTGTCGCTGTCGGTACATAAATCCGAGCGGTGATGCCCGCCAGTCCCGCATACGCGGCGATAGACGCCCCCGCGTTGCCCGATGAATTGTCGATGACTTCGGTCACATCAAAGCCGGCAATGTGATTCATCAGGGTCGTCGTGCCGCGATCCTTGTACGAGCCGGTGGGATTGAGATAGTCAAGTTTGGCGAGAATCGATTCCCCATCCAGCTCGACCGGCGCCAGGGGCGTCATGCCTTCACCCAGGCTGAAGCGCTTCTGCACCGGCAACATCGCTGAATAGCGCCACAACGAAAAGTCGTCGACGTTAATTAGCCTGGGGTCGAAGGCCGGCAGTCCAGCGAGATCCAAGGATCCTCCACAGATCCTGCAGCGCCAGGCAAGGGCAGAAGCCGGCTCGCTACACGCATTGCATCGAATTACTGTCATCGCTCATCCCAATGGTCAAATACACAATGACCAGCTTAGCCACTGGCGCCGCTGAGGACAATGGCCAGGCGCGCGCCCAATATTTGGAAACCCTCCAAAATAGGTAGTGTATCCTTTCGGTGGAAATACTTTCAAGTTCTCATCATGAGATTCTCAACCCGAAATACGAACGACGTTGGTAGAGGCGACAGAACTCCTAGTGGGTGTCTACGCGCAGCTGTGAGTCGCCCGATACTCTTTCAAAGTCTATTCGTGAATCCGAAACCTAACCCAAAAATACCATGCATAGCCAATTCTAAGACTCTTACTCTATACTGACTATATATCCGAGCCCTTGCCGCCGACGCGCATTGCGCCCGGGCACATGCCAGCGCCTGAACGCGCAGACTTGCGCAAACGGGCGCCTGTCTATACACTATTGAGCCAATTATCGAAATCGACCGCTCCAGATGACCCTGATCGACCAATTCCACCGACCGCTGCGCGATCTGCGTATTTCCGTCACCGACCGCTGCAATTTTCGCTGTCCATACTGTATGCCCGCGGAAATCTTCGGCGAGCGTTATCAGTTCTTGCCCAAACCGCAGCTTCTGACATTTGAAGAAATCACGCGATTGACCCGGATCATCGTCAGATTGGGCGCAGTGAAAATCCGCTTGACCGGCGGAGAGCCCCTGCTTCGTCAAGATATCGAGCGCCTGGTATCCATGCTGGACGCGCTGGAGGGCGTCGAAGACCTGGCCATGACAAGCAATGCCTACCTGCTGCCACAAAAGATTGACGTTTTGAAGGCGGCCGGATTGAAGCGCTTGACGATCAGCCTCGATACGCTGGATGACGAGATCTTCCGCAAAATGAATGGCGGCCGTTCCGGCGTTGATAAGGTCTTGGCTGGCATATACGCTGCTGAAAAGGCCGGATTCAGCCCGCTAAAGATAAACGCCGTCATCCAACGCGGCGTCAACGATCATACGGTGGTTGACCTGGCGCGTTTCTTCAAGGAGCGCGGGCATATCTTGCGTTTCATCGAGTATATGGATGTCGGCAACAAAAACGGCTGGAAGATGGACGAGGTTGTGCCGGCGCGCGAGATCGTCGAGCGCGTCCATGCCGCCATGCCCCTGGAACCGGTCGCCAGCAACTATTTTGGCGAGGTTGCTCGGCGCTACCGCTATGTCGACGGCGGGGGCGAAATTGGTCTGATCTGCTCGGTGACACAGCCCTTCTGTGGTTCCTGCACGCGTATGAGACTCTCGCCGGAGGGACTGATATTCACATGCCTGTTCGCGACAGAAGGCGTCAGCCTGCGCGATCCCTTGCGCGCCGGCGCGACAGACGATGAACTGGAAAAAATCCTTCGCCAAACATGGGGCGATCGCATTGACCGCTATTCAGAGATCCGCAATTCCCTGACCGACGAGATGCGCGACCAGCGGAAGAAAGTCGAGATGTACCACATCGGCGGCTAGCGCGCCTCGTTCAACTGCGCAGGACCCCAGAAGCAGTTCCAAGTTGGCAATGCAAATAATCGCAAAACGCGACGGCTGCCCCTTCCCAATGCTTTGGAGACGGGGACATATCTGAAATGACTGTCTATTGAAGCGACGGGTCAGCTAATTGCTGACCCCTGTTTACGTAAACCGCGTCGCTCTAGCGACGAGTAGGCTTACGATTTTGCGTGAGCGCGACATTCCTGGGACCTTTTCGCTGCCGCCGAGCGGCTACAGAGTTCATTTATGATTGGAAACCGTAGGCGCGACCGGCGGTCAGTGTCGGCGGTCTGTGTCTACGCGGCCTACGCGACCAATCTGGTCGCCCGAAAATCACTCTCTTAACTGCCGCCGAGCGGCTGTGGCGAGTCCTCTAGTATGAATTCGCATACGGAGGCATCTGCGATCTCCATGATTTCCCGACACTCTCAAATCTTGCAATAGCTTGCGCTCATGTGGTATTGTCGCGCAGATCGCGCCTCGGAAATATAACAGGAAGAAAATCGACATGAGTAATCCGGACTTTGATCTGACTGGACAGACAGCGCTGATTACCGGCGCCGGTCGGGGCATTGGCCTGGCTACAGCGCGCGTATTCGCCGCCGCGGGGGCAGATGTCATCATCGCCGAATTCATCGCCGAGAACGGCAGAGCCGCTGCGGCGGAGATCGAATCGATGGGGCGCAAGTCGATGTACATAGAGGTCGATGTGCGGTCGCCGGAAAGTGTCAACGCCATGGCCGCGTCCGCGCTTGCAGCTTTCCCGCAGATCGACATTCTGGTTTGCAATGCCGGCATTGCCCAGGCTGTTGCCGCGGAAGAATGCAGCGATGAAGATTGGCTCAACATGATGAACGTCAATCTCAACGGCGTATTCTGGTGCTGCCGCGCCATGGGCAGGCACATGCTGGAACGCGGCAGCGGCGTTATTGTCAACCTGGCGTCCATGTCGGGCATGATCGTGAACAAGCCGCAACCGCAATCTCATTACAATGCGGCAAAGGCCGGCGTCATCCTCTTAACCAAGTCCCTGGCCGCGGAATGGGCCGATCGCGGCCTCCGCGTCAACTGCGTCTCGCCCGGCTATATCGGCACCGATATGACATTGCCCGCCCTCAGCAACGCCGAGTGGAAAGCCACCTGGCACGAAATGACGCCAATGGGCCGCATCGGCGAGCCGGAAGATATCGCCAACGCGATCCACTACTTGGCATCGCCGGCCGCGAAATTCGCCACCGGCACGAATTTGGTCGTCGACGGCGGCTATACGTCCTGGTAAGACCTGCCGATCGGGACGGTTCGATCCCCGTCTGGACCGTTTTGCATAACATCAGCCGGAATACCAGCCAAACGCTATCTACAACCATATCGAAATCGCTAGCGGCGACCCGCTGGGTCGCCCGCAACATAACAGCAATCGCGCTTTTGGTGCATCAAGGAAGCACCGGGCACTCCGAACCGGTAATGGGGGTCACCGTGTCATTGCGGATCCAACCGGTCAAATCGCTGTCTACGATCCTGACCCGAACGTAATACCAGATCGGTCCGTTTACAGTGCCTTCTTCACGCTGCTGTTGCAAAATAGGCACGATAGTCGCGGGCGGGATGCGCGCGACCTGTTCGGATGAACGCTTGGGGCGCCAGCGCAAGTTTATTCCGTTCTGGCCCAAAACAACGGCGCGGCACAATTCCGGCGGCGTTGGCGTCACCGTCGGCGTATTGGTAGCCGTTGAAGTATTGGTGGCTGTCGGCGTCACGGTCGGCGTGTAAGTGTTTGTTGGCGTGTATGACGGCGTAAATGTATATGTCGGCGTGAAGGTCTCGGTCGGTGGCGGCGTAGACGTTGGCGTGGCGGTGGACGTTGGCGTATGGGTCGGCGTGAATGTATCCGTCGGCGTGGGCGTGATCGTCGGTGTGTGTGTCGCGGTCGGCGTGTGTGTCGCTGTTGGCGTATGAGTTGCCGTCGGGAAAAGAATCGGCTCCCACTGGCCGCGAGCCATAACAGCGGTGATGCTTCCCATGCCCAGGAGAATGATTATCACGACTAACATGACGATGCGACCGCGGTTTCGATGACGGCGTATCACAGTTTCGACGCGAGAAAGATCTGTGCGCCTGCCCAGAATGCGGAAGGGCTCCTCGCGCATGGCTTCCAGCCAGGTCTTGGCATCGCGCATATTGCCTTCCTGTAGCGCTTCGTCCGCCCGCTCCAGGTACCGCGTGAATAGGTCGTTCACCGTACTGCGATAGCGTTCGTCTTGAGCGTATTCGCCCACAAGCTCCGCCAGCATTTGCCGCGCCTGCGCCAATTCGGCGTCGAAATTCTGCGTTACCAGCGCCTGGGCGCGCTTTATGACTTGTTGCGCGCGGCTGCTGTCGGCTTGCAGGTTTCGCGCCCGCATCAATAGTTCCGAGAATGCGCCGTCGGTGGGGTCTAGCTCCAACCCCAACTCAACCAGCTTGATGGCGGCATTCATCAGCAGAATGCGTTCGTCAAGCGTGGTTGCGTTGTTGGCGTGGTTCATGGTCAGTTGCGCTTGATCGTTGACCTGGCTGCGAATCGCTGCCAGCTTTGAATCCAGTTCGTGCTGAATCTGCGCCAGCCGCTGGCTATTGGGCAGCAACTGCCGCCCATGCGATAGCAATGTGCGTACACCGCTAATCTGGGCAACTTGCTCCTCAAGCGTGCCGCCAATCGTGTTCATGTTGACGGAAATCTGATCGACGTCTCGTTGCACACGTCGCACCATTTCCAGACGTTCTTCGGCCTGTGGATCGTTGGGTACAACGCGCAAGGCGCCCTCGTACTTGCGTAATGCTTCGGAGAAACTGTCGTTCGCCATCAAGCGGTCGCCATCCGCTAGCAATTCACGCGCTAAAGCCAGATCTTGTATATCCAGCAGAGCTTGCTCCACATCCTTCCAGGTCAAGATGCCGTCGCGTTCCGCAAGTTCACGCGCCTCACGATACAAACCCGAGGCCTGTTCGTAATTGCCGGCGCGCACGAGCGAGTTGGCGCGGTTATAAGCCACCCGCGCCTCGAATGGAATCCGATGATCGGGCACGATGCCGCGGATCAAGTTGTCTTCGGACTTTTCCCGATATTCCAGAGCGGTAGGGTTATTTGACTGGACCGCCAGGATGCGGTTAGCGATATCGATAGTCTGCTGGTAATCGCCCGAATAGTAGTATTCGGTCAAGCGCGACAGAAGATCGTCCAGCGACGCGCTTGCTTGTGTGCTCAGTTCTTCAGGGGCCTGGCTTGACGGTGGGGATGGCTGCGCCGGTGTCGTTGGCGGCGCATAGCCGGCAGCGGCGGAAGGATCACGCGTCGAATCTACATTTGGCAGTCGCGTTGGCGCAATCTCCCGTGACGGCGCGGCGAGGATATTGTGACGCGCGAACAACTCCTGAACGCGCTGTTTTGCCTGCGCGCTATGCCTGCTCGCTTGTCGTAGCAAGTTGATCGCATCAGGATTGCCGGGATCAAGCTGCAAGGCGTCCGCTAGAATATCGATGGCTTCGTCGACATCGTCATCGTCCCCGGCGATCTCGATTCGGATGCGCGCGCGGCGTACCAGACCGCGGATGGCTGCGAAATTGCTTTGTGATCCGCTTTGGCTGCTGCTGGCGATTTCGGAAAAGAGCGCCTGTGCGATCGCTTCAAGAGGGGTGTTTTTGGCTTCCGTCAACAGGTCTCGAGCTTCTTGTTCAAGCTCAGTCAGGGCATGCGGGTCGGTAGTGCGGCGCGCTCGATGACGTAGATCATCAATCGCCCGTTGCAATTCCTGCATCTACTGCATCCCTTATTCAATAAACCGACGTTGCTCACGCGCCTGGAGCGCCTGTTTCTACTAAGTGAGCGCAACCGTCTTTCTCGCTGCCGAAGGTCTGTGTCTACACGACCGCCGCGCGGCTTCAAAGCAACCATACTGGATCGATGGCTATTACCAACCGTGCGGCAAAAGGCTAGGGACCAATCCAATTACCACTTCGAGGAAAACTGTGCTAAAGTTAAGCTACACTTTACTTCAACAACACTCAACAACTTATGCTATCATCCCAACACATCAGACCCAGGTACAAGCTGATCCTATTCTACAATATCAGACCTGATAAACAAGACCAATACTACCGCTATATGCTCAGTAGCTTTGTGCCGGCCATTCAGAAACTAGGCGTCTACATGCACATGGCCTGGCACGTTGCCTATGGCGATTACCCCATGCGCAAGATCGAATTTGTCACCGAAAACGCCGAGGTATTGCGGCAGTTGTTCCTCAGCGACGAGTGGGATGAATTGGAAAGCAAATTGATGCGCTTTGTCGAAGACTATGAGCGCAAAGTTGTGGATTACCGCAACGGCTTCCAGGTTTAGCCATTCCCGCAAATTCGGCTAATCGCCGGGCTATCGTTTCACCACATATGGACGCAAGTTGCGAGACAATGCTGAACGCTGCGACGATCACAATATTTTCGCCGTAAAGACACAAAGTTATATTTTGAATCCTCAGTAGAACCAATAGAGTAATGCAAATTTCGCTAAAGCAACGATCTGTAAGGCTTGACCGGTACTCGTGATGAACAAAAACCTGGGCGAGCCCTCTTCCTCGGATTCTTCAAGGACCCCAAGGCGCAAAGGGCGTCTCCCGCTGCCAGATTCCAATTCACTCGCGCGACCATATAGTCGCCCTTT
>JAPOOU010000079.1 GCA_026713245.1 Chloroflexota bacterium | reverse complement strand
TTTCGTCATAAGAGATGCCTCGCGATCGGTTTGGTTTCGGTTTGAATATTGTCCGTCTTTGTCCATTTGCGGACAAAAAAAACTTTTTTTCGGACATTAGCGCCTCTTTTTGGACACTATCACTTCGTTTGGGCCGGGCGCGGGGTTTGAAAAGCGTCGGCCTGGGCCGGGCGGCAGCGGATTCTCGAAGGTGGCACAACGTCGAAGCATACAGCAAGGCGGGGAGAAAAGGGCGACTATATGATCGCGGTTCACGTAAACAGGAGGTATTGGGTTTGGCGTGGGGATCATTCATGGCCTTCCATGACGATGAATGACGCGTCGGCCGCGCCTTGGCGAACTTTGACCGCCGCTTGATATTCATCGGAGTTGTACATGCGCTTGGCCGTCTCGACATCGGGGAACTTGAGCAGCACGATCCGCTCGGGAACCTCCGGTCCTTCGAGGACGTGCTTCTCGCCGCCGCGGACGACGAAGCTGCCGCCGTACTTCTTCACGATACCCGGCGTCAGCTTGGTGTATTGCGCGTACTGATCCGGATCCGTGACATTGACGCGCACGATCATATAGGCGGGCATTGAATTGTCCTTTCGCGGTTTGGGAATCTCAATTCGGCAATGATACTGACAAAGGAAGGCGGGATACAGGGCTGTTGTGGCCCGGGCGCCGTGCAGGGCAATCGCTTCAAGATCGTTGTTCGCCAAACTTACATAAAAGCTTAAACACAGGAATAAATATATGTAAGTCGCGCAACGAAAGTGAGCCTTGCAGGGGCGACCAATCTGGTCGCCCGCTGCCGTTGCGACTTGTGGTTTCGGGCGACATGGTATGCCGCCCCTACAGATCGTTGCTTTAGCGACAGTTGCATTACTTTATTGGTTCTACTGAGAACGCAGAGGACAGCGTGTTCTGCTATTTGGAGTGTATGCCCCAGGGTCATCATGCCCGCTGTAGACCGCCTCGCGCAGCGCGGCTATAATCGTGAGCCGAGGGGGAGCGCATGTGTCCCGGTGGATGCCCCGGTCTTCAAAACCGGTGATCGGTTGCGCCTAGCAGGCGATGGTGGGTTCGACTCCCATGCGCTCCCGATTTTCTTGACATTCCGTAATATGTATGATCGAATATGGTAGGTGAAGGTGCTAATTGGGCGCGGTCACCTGTTTTTGGATCTAGTTAAGGTGATTCCAAATGTCAGGATTTCGTAATTACGCTAAAGTCGAAACTTGGACGGTTAGCGAACTGATTGACGCTACTTCGCTGAATCCACGCGGTAACAGAAAAGTGACAATTCCTGAATTCCAGCGACGACTGGTATGGAGTCCGAGTAAGCAAATGGCACTCATCGACTCGATTAAAATGGGTTATCCCATTGGCTCGCTTTTAATGTACAAGGTCGAAGGATCGGACGGGAACAAGGAGACATATAAACTGATTGACGGCTTGCAACGTACACAATCATTGCGAAACTACGCGAGCCACCCCAATCAGTCTTTCAGTAAGTCAGATTTGCCAGGCGACTTAATGAGCATCGTTGCGAGCCAACTAAATTTCTTGTCAGATGTGGACTGTTTGTCCAAAAGGAGCATGAATTTATTGAGAGATGTGATAGTGAAATGGATTTGGGATGGCCAAGGTTTTCAAGAAGCGGATGGATGGAGCATCAATTCCCTAACGAACACAATCATCCTCAAAGTACTAGGGCTTGAGGAAGATACATATGAGTTCTATAAAGCGGGAAAGGAGCTACTAGCTAAAAAGACACTTTATAGAGAGCCTATTTTGGAGTTGCTAGATGCCATCAAAATGGAATCTGATATCACTGGCGCAGAAGTACCGATACTAATTTACACGGGTGCGTCTTCGGAGCTTCCGACAGTTTTCAGTCTGCTTAATTCACAAGGGACGAGTCTCACGCGATACGAGATCTATGCCGCGAAATGGCTTGATCATCGGCAACCCATAGACAACCCCAACATCATTGACGCTATCTGGAAAAAATATGCCGAACTAGAGAAGCATGGGTTCGACCTGGATGTATCAACAGAGGCGCCAAACGAGCAGTCGAGGCGGAATCGGAACTACACGCTCTTCGAATATCTCTTCGGGCTAGGGCAACACCTTTCGCACGATTATCCGCGTCTTTTCAAGTCTGTTGAAGTGGATAAACCAAGCTCGGTGGGTTTCAACCTCATGTCCGCCTGTCTTGAAGGTGGTGTCGTTGACAAAGATATGCGAAAACTCCCCGAAAGAATACGAGGCTTACAGCTACAAACTCTAGAAAAATACTTGCTGGAATCCACCGACTTTGTCAACAGTCTTCTGATGCCGATACTGTCCATGCAGCGGAAAGGACAGACAAAAACACCGTATATTCACGGCGAGATGCAAATCATCTCAATGATTGCCTCGGCGTTTCGAGTTCGTTACAACCAAAACAATCTATCGGAGTTAGCGGGTTGGCAAGAAAGCCGTGACACACTCGCCACAAATCTCCCTATGTATTTCTTGTATGACATTTTGCGGGAGAGTTGGAGAGGGTCCGGCGATTCCAATTTGCATGACATCATCAGCAATCAACTCTATTTAACCAGTCCACCGACACAATCCGGCTGGATGTACGAATTGGACGCCTGGTTCGATTACAATGTGAACAAGCGAAAACATACCAAACGGTATATCAAAGATGACTATTCAGAGCATCTCTTGCTGCGATACATCTACGCGCAGAAGCTCAAAATTGCAGAAACTTATCTTGTCGAATACATCGTACCCGCTTCTCAATTGCTGGCACCGCCAAGTTTCTATAGTAAGAACAAGGGTCCCATCAACACTATCGGAAACTTCGCTCTAGTTGCCGAGGAAGACCATACAGATATGGGTGACCAGACGTTTGTCGAATACTTGAATAGAAGGCAGGGAACAGGCGCAATTAGAGGACCTGGCCGTTATTATGATGAACTGAAACAATACCAGAATCTCTTAATTTGCAGTGCCGACATCCTGCCGTCTGAACTTACTCAGGAGTCCTTTGAACGCTTCTTACGCCAGCGTTTCAAACTGCTCAAATCCGAATTCATCCGCGTCTGGCGCGACCACATCCCGACCGACCCGCAGACCTAAGCCCGCCGCCAAGGCAACAAGCGCCAGAGCAGCCGCTGCACGTGCAGGACAATCAAGTAGCCTTGCATCTCGCTGTGATTGTCGAATTCCCGGCCCGCGCCGCTCTTCAAATAGGCGCTGATATCCGCGACCGCCAGATCGTATTTGAATTGCCTGGCGCGGACGCGTCCGCGCGCCTCGTAGGCTTGTCCCAGCTTCGGGTTTATCTGCAGAGCCATGGTGAGATCGGCTTCGGCGTCGGCATAGCGGCGGCGCGATTCGTAGGTCAGCGCGCGATTGAAGAAGGCTTCGTCGTAGTCCGGCTCGATATGAATCGCCGTGGTGTAATCATTGAGGGCCTTGTCAAACATGCCCTGGAAACGATGGATATTGCCACGCTCGTTGTAAGCCGCCGCCAGGTAGGGCTGCAGTCCCAGCGCCTCATTGACGCTGTGTTCCGCCGCCTGCCATTTGCCCAGATATGCCAGCGCCTCGCCACGGCAAACATGGATCTCGGCGAGATCGCCTAAACCCAGCTTTAAGGCCTTGTCGAACATGGCGACCGCGCCCTCGTAGTCGCCCACGTCCATCAGGCGCAGAGCATGCGCGAAGTAGCTGTCCTCGTATGCGCTCACGGAATCGTTTCCCGGTGCCAGACTCTTACTTACTTTAGCGCAAATCTCCCCGCCGTAAAGATCATGTAGCCTGAACAAGAATGGAGCCAGCCGGTCCAGCCGCGAACAAGTGCGCGCATAGACAGATTTCCCGCCCATCTGTTAGGATGTGGGGCAGTTCCCGCCGGTAGTCCGGAGTTCGTTTTGACGCGCCGCTTGCTCCTTGCCCTAATTCTGTTTCAGGTGTTGAGCCACCTGTTCTGGCTGTCGCCGGCGGCGCATTCGGGCCAGTTGGCCATCCCCTGGATGATGAATAGAGGAAAAACGCTCTTCGGCGATATCTGGGAGCAGCACGCCCCCGGCAGTTCCCTGCTGGGCGCCGCCGCGCAAGCCCTGCTGTCCACTGTTGATCCGGCGCTGCTGGTCAAAGTTCTTAATACCGTCCTGGTTGTCGCCTTGACCCTGTTGATCTATCACCTGGCGTCGCGGCTGAGCGGCAAGCCCTCCGCCGGCGCGCTGGCCGCGCTGTACTGGGTATGGTGGGAGCCCGTTTACGGCAACATCATGCTCTATTTCGACACTCTGCTGGCGCTGTGCGTCCTGCTGGCTTTGAATGTTTATTATCACGCAGAGGGACGCCCGACGCTCAAGCAAATCGCGCTGATCGGCGGCCTGATGGGCGCGGCGACGCTATTCAAACAGCATGCCTGGCTGGCTGTGGCGCTCGTCGGCCTCTGGTTGATCTTCGCCGAAGACCGCAGGTCTTTGCTCGTTTACGCGCTGGCGGCGCTGGCGTTGCCGGCGCTGCAATGGTTGGCGCTGGCGGCGGGCGGCTTGCTGGACAGTTACATCTTCTGGAACTGGACATTCAACCTGCATGGCTATATGGATGGCGTGCCGCTGGACGGCGATCTCTTTCGCAAGCTGCTGCTGGGCAATTTGCTTGTCTTTCCCTTCGCGCTGCTTGCGCTGCGGCGAGACAAGCTCCGACTGCTTCTGCTGGTGCTGGTTTGGCTGGCGGGGCTGACCGTGCTTTATCCGCGCTTCGGCGAGATCCACGGTATGGGGCACCTGCCCTTCGCCGCGGTGATGTCCGGCATCGTGTTGGCTTGGACCGTGCCCCAGATGACGAATCCGCGTCAGTGGCAACTTTCGCAAACGGTCGTCGCCGGACTGGCGCTGGGCATCGGCGTCGGCTGGCTCTGGACCGGATCGGTAACCTACATCCCGACCTCGCTGGGTCCCGGCGCGACTTTGGGCTATGACGAGTTTGACGAGGTGGTCGCCCAATTGCTCCTCGCGAGCGAACCGGAGGAAACGCTCTTCGTCTTGCCCGAAACGGACAGCACGCCGCAACTACATGCGCGTACCGGTCTGCTGCCGCCCGGCGCCTGGATCAAGGGCTGGCGCTGGTACTTCCGGCCCGATTTTGTTTTGCCGGCTTTGATCGAGGAATGGTCAAGGCAAGCGCCGACATGGGTTGTGGTCTTTCCCGATATGATCCCCGCCGGCCAGCCGGGCATTGCCCAATTGCTGGCGATTGTCCAGAGAGAACATCAACTGCAGTTCACCGTTGACGGCGTTTTCGGTCACGGACCGGCGCAGGTCTATAGATTACCAGCGTAATTCGCATGATCAGACTGTCTCGCCGCGGTAAGATCCAGTACCAGTTCTTGAGCCTGATCGTTCTATTGCTGCTGCTATACAGCGCGTGTTTCTTGCTGGACGCGCTATTTCAGCTTCCGGCGAATCCCCTGGCTCTTCATTTCGGCGAAGAAACGATCAAGCGCGTGAGCGCCCGATGCCTGTCGCTGTTGACGCTGACGGGGCTGGTCGGGGCTGGCCTTTCCATGGCGACTGACTCTTATTCCGAGCGGATGCTGCAATTTTTTCAGCGCGCCTGGATCGCCCTGATTATCGCTACGATGATTGCCAGCCCGCTTCTCCGGATTAGTCTCCTGGACGCGCTATCGGCGATTGGATTGCTGGCCCTGCTCGCATTGACGTTTTCCGCTAATGATGTTTCAGCGTTTTTGCGCGTCTGGCAAGCGGGCATGCTGCTGGTCTGCGCGAGTTCCCTGGCAATGCCATTCGCGGGCGCGCCCTGGGACAAAATACTGGACCTCTTTCAATGGCATGTGGCGTATAGCATTGCCGCGTTGGGCGCGGCATTTTGGTTGATGACGCGCTTCAGCAGCGTGGAGCGGGACTGGGCCAAGGATGGCGTCAAGATCGTCGCGGTCCTGCTTTTCCTGTCGGGCAGTTTGATCAGCATCGCCCCACTGGGATTGCCGCCCCTAGTCAGCGTCAGCGCGACGCCCGTGGTCGCGCTCTGTTATATGATTCTGGCCGGTCACGCCTGCCGCGCGCTTGGCCTGTGCAACAATGATATGTCGCTGGCGCCTCACTGGACGGCCGTGGCGACGCTCTTTTTTCTTGTTGCCGGCGGGTTCCTGGGCGCGATCAGTCTTAATGCCAACGTCAACCATGCCATGCGGGATACAGCATTGGCGGAGGCGCAGCACTGGTTGACGAGCTGGGCTATTCTGGCCATCCTTTGCGCCTGTCTCAACAGCGTAGCCACGGAATTACGCGGCGGCAACAGGCGCGTCACAGGTTACGCGCCCCTGTGGCTAGTCGCCTTTGGCGTGGCATTGTCTACAATCCTTCAAGGATGCCGCGGCGTGGTGGAGATCTACCTTCGCGATGGCTTTGCGCTGGAACGCGCGGGAATAATCGAGATGACCGCGCCGCTGACGCAGATCTGGATTATCTGCTTGCTCGCCGTTGCCATTGGGATCATGACCCTGGCGCTGGGGTTCTGGGCGCGGCGGCCGAAGGTTCAAGTAGAGTCGGGTTAGTCCTTACCTATATGTTTTAGGCATAGCCCCTATTAGCAGGCGGAAATCAGCAGGCGCTGAATCTTCTTCCTAGGGGCTTAAACGCGCGTGGATCCATTCGATCTCCGGATAACCCAAGGCCTGCCAGGTCCGCAGCGTTGCCTCCACATCGTAGGTCGCGCGCCGAAGATCGACCGTCAACTCGCCCTTCGTCCACTCCAGCAGCGCCCATTCCGCGAGACCGGGATTGCCGAAGGACAAGCCGACGCTGCCCGGATTGATCACCCGCCAGCCGCCGATCTGACGATCCATTGCCAGGTGCGTATGCCCGCAAAGCGCCAGCCGACCGGCGCGATCGAGCAAAGCGTCAGCCGCTTCTTCTTCGGGGCTGTCGGGGCGCAAAGCAGCAGGTTCGTCATGACCGGGGATGGCGTGGAAGCCGATTACCTGACCGTAGCCCTCGACCTTCAGCCGCAATTCTGCCCCGAGCAATTGTCGCAGCAAGTCATAGTCGTCCCAGGTCAAACGCGCCACATTCCAGCCGTAGATGCTGTTCATGCTCAGCAGGTTGTCGCGCCAGGCGGGAAACTGCGCCTCGTCTTTCGGCGGCGCCAGCTTGATGCGCTCACCGGTAACCAGATAGCGATCGGTATTGCCGCCGATGACCCGGAGTTTCTCGTCGCCGAGACTTTCCCGAAGTTCGCAAAGCCGCCGAACGCATTCATGCGGCTGCCCGCCCATCAGCGCCAGATCGCCCAAGCACCAGATCTGATCAAATTCGCCGCAGCCCTCGATATCGGCAAGCGCCGCTTCAAAGGCCGGCAGATTGCCGTGGATATCCGCGAAAAGCGCCATTCTCATGAGTCGTCCCTTCCTCGCATTGGTGACGCGGTCTCAAACTACAGCCTCTTCAAAGAGTGACGGGAAGTGACGCAGCGGATCCCCCGGTTCGCGCAAGAGAATCTGTTGCCGCGGCGTCAGTGCGACCGAGCTCGGCGACTCTACCCGTTTTGAAGTCCAGGCCAAATGCGATACGCAGTACTTGTATAAGACAGATCGGCGTTCGTGCTCGGCGCGCCAGCTGGCCGTACCGTGGGTTAATGCCTCCGTGAAAAGCACTACCGACCCGGCCGGCATTTCGGGAACAACGACATATGGCGAGTCCTCGAAGTTCTCGTCAATTTGCCGCGGCAACCTGTAATTGCTCTTGTGGCTGCCGGGAATGCAGCAGAAACCGCCCAACTCCCCTCCGGCGTCGGACAGCGCCCAAGCCACCACGATGAATCCGTCATATATCTGGTTTCTGCGAAAGGCGTAATATTCGCCCGGCTCTACCTCAGACTGCCTGGATGTCGCGCCATAGTCGGCATGCAGTACGCCATAGCTCATGCCTTTGCGCATATACATGCCGTAAAGGCGATCCAGCCGAAAGGCGTCGCCCAGGCGAAAGCGCAGCACGGGCATGATCGCCGCGTGATCCAACAGGTCACAGAAGGGCTGCCCCCAGTCGAGAAATCCGGATCCAACCGGCGCTGCACGATCGTCCCTCACCTTGCTTTCCGGCACATCTTCGGCTGCCAATAGCGACGATCCCAAGGTCGGCGCGCTGCCAAAGCGAGGCGACACCTCCGGCGGCGGCAAGTTTTGCTCGTCGATCAACCGGTTTAGAGCCGTCACTTCTTCGGCACTCAAGGCGTCTTCAATGACCAAATAACCGTTTACGTCGAAAAGATACTGCTGCATTTCCAGATCGTTCATAGGATTCTGCTCCTGTTTATGTAAACTGCGGCGCTCATGCGCCGAGCAGGCTTATTACTTTTCGTGAGCGCGGTAAATCTCTTCGCTTTCGCCGAGCGGCTGCATTTGTTCATTTTTATGTAGCGCGATTGTCCCAACTGAATATAGTGAGAAAAATAGACCATATCATCGGTCAGGAAAAGACGCAAATATCTGCCCCGCCAGGGCGCATCACGGGTTATCTCCCTTTTCGCAATTGCGGACTGCCTAAGCTAGAATGTCAGGTGAATTCAATCGACAATCTCAAGCGCCAATCGTGAATCGGCTCAAAGGCATTAGCGGTCTTCCCGTCCAGTGGCTGTTGCCATTAATGTTCTTTTGCCTCGGTCTGCTCTACTTGTACGCATCCCCTAACTTCGAGTCGCCGGACAGCATCTATCATATTGGCGTGATCAAGTGGATCGCGGAACATGACGGGGCTTTGCCGGTGCAATCGCCGGATCATGATCATCTTTATGAGCAAGAAGGCAGCCAGCCACCGCTATATTACCTGTTAATGACCCCGATATGGCTGAGTGTTGACACGGCCGACTTTGACGAATTCTATTATCGAAATCCGCTGGTCAACCTTGGTCATCACTGGAGGCTGGGCAACCGAAATCTGGTCTTTTACAAGCAACCTTACCCGCCCGATCTCACTGGCGCATCCCTGGCCATTTACGTCATACGCCTCGTCACGTTAGGTATGGCGACAGTGACCATCGCTGCCGTGTATCAGTCTGCGCGGACCGTTCGGCCAGATTCAGTCGGATTCGCAATCCTGACTGTCGGCTTTGTGGCCTTCAATCCACAGTTCCTGTTCATTTCCACCTCGGTGAGCAACGACAATCTCGCGGCGATGCTGGGCGCATTGATCACCTGGCAATTGCTCGTGATGCTGCGCGACGGCTTCCGGACGAGGCGCAGCATCTTGCTGGCAATTCTGATAGCGCTGATGACCCTGGCAAAGCTGAGCGCCATGGCTTTTGTCGTGACCGTCGCGCTGTCTGGCATCTGGCTGGCATTGCGCAAGCGCGAGCTTCGCGGACTTGTCATTCTCGGCGGATCTATGCTCCTGTGCTGGTTGCTCATCGCGAGCTGGTGGTATTGGCGAAACCTGACGCTTTACCAGGAACTATTCGGCACGCAAATGATGATAGCCAACTTTGGGGGACGAAGCACCACAATACCGCGACTGATAGTGGAGGAATTTGAGGGCTTTCGCCGCAGTTATTGGGGTTTGTTTGGCTGGTTCACTAACTTAACGAACGAATTTCACTATGTTGCGATGGATCTCCTGACCGCGCTCGCCCTGGCTGGTCTCGTTGTTTATTTGTTGAAGAATCGGAAGAAGTCGTTCGAACTCACAGTGTGCTGCGTGCTCTTCGCCATTGCCAGCATCGGTATGGCGATGGTCATCTGGTTTACCTTGCAGACCACCGCGTCGCAAGGTCGCCTGGCCTTCCCGTATAGCGCCGCAATCAGTCTGCTGCTGGCCCTGGGTTTGAGTGCGCTGAGGATACCAACAGGCTTGATCGCACTACCAATGTTCGTTTTCGCGGCGATTGTTCCCTTCGTCTACATTGCCCCACATTACGATCACCCGCCGCGTGTCGAGACGCCCCCCGAAACCAGCGTTCGCACATTTGCACGATGGCAAGACATCACGTTGATCGCCCATGAAGTGCCGCCGCAACGGCGCTGGACGGCGGGAGACCTCATCCCGATCACCTTCTATTGGCGTCCGCTCGCCCCGTCCGATGTGCCGCTGTCTCTGTTTATCAGCCTGATTGATCGCGATAAGGCAATCACCACAATCGATACCTTCCCGGGTTGGGGAACATTGCCGACAACCTGGTGGCAATCGAATACCATTTACCGCGACGAATATCTCCTTGAGATCCCGGAAGGCGCCAAAGGGTTCTCGTCTGTACAATTGCAAATCGGCTGGTATGCCTTTCCACACGGAAACGATATTCAACCAATCCTCGAGAATGGGAAAACCGCCTCAACATATTTCATACCCGTTGGCGCGTTCGTGGGAACGTCTCCAGAGCAAAACGCGCCAATAGACGCTACAGCGATTGACATGCTGTTCGGCGACAGCATTCAACTCAAAGCCTACCGCTTCGCAGGTGGAGATACACTGGAACTGTATTGGCAACTGCGGAAAACGCTGTCCGGCGATTGGCGCGTACTTGCAATCGTGTTCGCCGAGGAGTTTCAAGCTGGCCATGCATTTGAGATCCTGATGCAGGCAGACAACACACCCGACGTGTCGCTGGGCTATCTTCACAAAGGGGAAGCGCTGCGGACAACCCACGCCTTCGAGGTTCCAGAATATCTTGAAGACGAATACCCAATCTATGTGGCCTGGTACAATTTCGATACCGGGGAACGTCTGGCTATTCCTTTTGCGGAAAATATGTTGAAACTGCCGACCTTCACTTTTGCTTCTGCGCCGTAATGATCGCGCTTCGTTCTACTACGTAAGATACATGTCATCAACAACGTCCCCGGTGTGGAGCGGTTGACAGACCCGACATTAGTCGTTATGCTCTGCTCAGTGGTCGCAGGAAGCGGGGACCCGAATGAAATACCTGACCTGTTGTTGCTGTTGTTGTCAGATGAGGTGACTTTAGCAACAGCGAACAGCAAAAGAGACTGAAAACACAAGTCAATTTGCAGGAATGCGCGCTAAAGGCACCGGTCGTCGGAGGCCTGTCCCGCGCGTTTTATGGCAAGTTGACTTTTTTGTTGAGGCGCTTTCAACGTGGAAAAACCGGTGAACCCATGACTTTGCTAGCAAACTACTCGATAGACGCCATCGACGACGCGGAAGAGACTGTGCTCGATATCGAGCGGCAGATCGGCAATACGCCGCTCTTGAACTTCCGCCGCGTCACCCGTGATCTGCCGGCCAAGGTCAAAGTTCTCGCCAAGGCCGAGTGGCAGAATCCCGGCGGCAGCGTCAAGGACCGCGCCGCCTACGAGATCATCCGCAGCGCGGAAGCCGACGGTCGCCTGGTCGCGGGCAAGACGATCCTCGACAGCACCAGCGGCAATACCGGCATCGCCTACGCCATGATTGCCGCCGCCAAGGGCTACCGCGTCAAGCTGGTCTTGCCGGAAAATGTTAGCCGCGAGCGTATTTCCATCTTGCGCGCCTACGATGTCGAGCTGGTATTCACCGATCCCCTGGAAGGTTCCGATGGCGCCATCCGCGTTGTGCGGGAACTGGCAATACGCGAACCGGGTCGTTATTTCTATGCCGATCAGTACAATAACCCGGCCAATTGGCAAGCCCATTATCACGGCACCGGCGCCGAAATCTGGCGACAGACGGCCGGTGGCGTCACGCATTTTGTGGCGGGCCTGGGCACAAGCGGCACCTTGATGGGCGCCGGCCGACGCCTGAAGGACTGCAACCCCGACATTCAAATCGTCTCGGTCGAGCCGGATTCGCCCTTCCATGGTCTGGAAGGTCTCAAACATATGGAGACCGCCATTCAACCTGGCATCTTTGATCCGCGCTTCGCCGATCAGAAGCTGTCTGTGCGCACGGAAGACGCCCACGCCATGGCGCTGCGTCTGGCGCGCGAAGAGGGCTATCTGGTTGGCATAAGCGCGGCGGCGGCCATGGTCGGCGCGCTGGGCGTGGCGGCGGGTCTGGCCGGGCGCGGGGAAGCCGGCACGGTGGTGACGCTCTTCCCGGACAATGCCTACAAGTACCTCAGCGAGGCTTTCTGGCGGGGGTAACAGAAAGTTCTCCTAAATTCACAGTACCATTGCCTCATATCAGTTTGAGATCGCTCACCACAACGATGAATACTTGCAACGGAATTGGTTTTGGATACAGCCCGACGACGAAACCGACCGCGTACACTTATTTAATAGATCGGTATGATGGAGAGATGTGGCAAGTCCATGAGCCGATTAATGCTCTCAAAGGCGAGGCTTTCGTATACGGCCATTCTGTCTACAACGATCCTCGATTGTAGGTTCGACAACTTGAGGGGGAGACTATGCTCAGAGGCATTATCATTTCTCTTGTACTGCTGGTAGTCTGCGGGCGATATGCGGGCGTGTCGAACGCACAGACACGTTCCGATTGCCCCGATGTCGGACGCGACGTGGTATTTGACATATACCTTGCTGTAAGGGGCAACCCAGATGACGAATCAAAGCCAACAGAAAGAGTCGTTCCTGGCTATCGCTATCATGTGATAGATTCGTACAAACAATCTACCTTCATTTGCCACATTCAAACACCCGTCGATTGGGTTCAGCTTGCCACCTTTCATTAGGGAATATGCAAGTGGCGATGAAAAAGTAGGTGATGTTGAGGCAATCCCAACTGTCGTGCCAAACACAAGAACAACAACTAACACGGCCAATAACAGGTGTTACACAGGCATTGTTGCGTACATTACCGGCAGCATGAATATCCGCAGGGATGCCAGTGTACATAGCGAGAAAGTTGATGTTGCCACAGCAGGTCAATCTGTCACAGTTAGAAGTTCCAAGCGAAGCGGAGATTATTGTTGGCTACAAACGAGCAAGGGCTGGATCGCTAAGACAAAGCGGGTTAGCTCGACTAAGCCAACGGTTGTGAGAACAAGTCAAACTGCAACCTGTTCGGGCACGCCTCGTAATAAGCGGGTCTGGGCAAACGGCAATCAAGAGGGCGTTTGACTACTTGTGCAGAAGGTCGCCCAGTTGGTTCAACTATGTCGTTGCCAAGACATCAACCGTTGAAGGAAATCTCGGCATTCTAGGTGGACGCGCCTACGTAAAACGTAGGCATATAGAGATTAACGATGCTTGGTATCCTGGCACGATGGCAATGGCTAGTGTAATAGTTCACGAGGCTTGCCATATTTACCAATGGGAACAAGGTCGGTGGGGTAGCTGTATAGTCCCTAGATCAAGGGAAGTTGAGTGCATTAACAAGCAAATAGAGTTCGTGGCGCAAGTTGCCCCCGGCTCTAACTGGCTTAGAGACCTGCGAGAGTATATCAGGAATCCAGGACTGAGCTATGGCAGCTAGGTTAGGAACGCCAGAGCAATCGCACCAGAATTGGATTCTGGCTCAATACGACCGTTTTCTTGTCGGCAGCGTTCCCATGAACCTATATTTCTTGCTGTTTGGTGGATTCTAAGTCGGCGATGAGCGCTTTTTTTTCGAGAAAATGTCCCTTTTTCTGTTATAATTCGCAATTTTTCATTTAAAAGAATTGAATTAGCATTAATTTTTCGCAAAAAAGAATTGGTGCGATTGCTCTGTAGGAACGCTCGTAGGCTTGACAGATATAACAATGTGTTGTGTTATAGACTGTCTATCTACATAGAATGGTGAATCTATGTCACAGCGGCCTGAAGTCGACCTACTACTTCAAAAGAAATGGCGCGAGAAAGTTATTCCTGAATTGGGTAGAAGATCAAATGATCAATGGATCCCGGTGTACCGAAATGAGAATAGCGAAGGCAAAGAAAGACTCATCTGGTACTCCGGACTCGTCCCGAACGAGCATGTGCCATCGCTCCTAGATTCGACGGATTGGGAATATTATGAATCTGACCCGGTAGCGAGCTTTACGGGCTCGTACGACGCGGTCTCTGGCGAGGACACAGCCAAGTATTATCGGTTTGGACCAAACCCATTCAATATAGAACCGTTAGTGCTAGTTCGTTACTTTGCTGATCTTAGACCGCAGCAAGTTGAACTGATTGAGGAATTCCGTCTATATCACAATTTGTGGTATGACGATAAACGGTCAACATTCATCAAATTCGATGATGGCGGAAACGAGATAGACGTTGTAAGAGTTTCGCAAGAAAACGTACAAATTAGCCGCCTGCAGTTGCGGCAGTTCCTAGCGGCTCGTGATATGACGCTGGTCGTTTATTTTGACCGTACATATCATCCGGAGCGTACATATGAAATACCAGAACAGGAGCGTATACAAGCGGCAAAGACCGAAAATTGCTCTTTCCAGTTCAAGGTTATCGACGGCAGAGATCTAATTGACGGGACACCTGAAACGTATTCTTGGCTGCGCGGCAAGAGTGTCATTAGAGGATTACCACGCCACCAATGCGGAAGCTGGCCTTACGAAGAACATCTTGAGGAAATCGAACTAGAGCACTTCATAGTGACTGTAGACCAAGACGATAAAAACGTGTTCGCTTCCTCAAGTCGATTTTATGAAGGTCCGAGAAGTGTGAAAAGGAGCTTGTCGAGTGACATTGTTGCTGCAGAGTATCTATCTCCTGTCTTCTTTGATCGTCGAGTTCTCAACAAATACCGTGACGAACCTAGCAAGTACACCGTTAGCGACGGATCTCTGAAATGTGGAAATACTCTATGGCGCTTGGACATCGATAACAACAATCCGAATCACGTGATTGCATGGTTAGGGGATTTAGGCCGTGATTTGCCACATACTGAACACGCGCACTGGAAAGCGCATAATGTACGTCCTGACGGCCGCATGAGCGATTCGCACCGGCGCGCGCAATTGCCCTCTACAGTTGAAGAAGCGTTGGATCCCGGAGAACCGGAAGATAGCGCACTGCGTTTCAAACGTAGATATCGGTCTCTGATAAAGGCGTGGACATCTCAATTCGGCTGGCACCTTTTCCAACCGCTTCGCGAGGCGGATTCAGAGATACTTGAAACCTTACACATCCCATCGACAAATGAAGTTCCCGCATTCGACCGAGAAATACTCAAGCTCTCCAAATTGCTGTGCGATTCCATAAACGTCAAGAAAATCAGGCAAGCAATCAGGAATGAAGAGCCCGATTATAATTCAAAGGACGCAGAGGGGAGCGAGAAGAAGCCCATCACAATCCTCGACGAATATTTGACACGTTGCGAATTCGAGCAGCGTGAGGTGTTCATTGAGTGCCTGAGAACAGTTCAAGATCTGCGTTCGACTGGCTCAGCGCACCGCAAAGGAGACAAATACTGCAAGGCTGCGAAGTCAGTCGGCCTAGATACTAGACCGTCATCGCAAGTTGCCGACGAGATATTTGGCATACTTGCCGACTGTTTCAGGCATTTAGGCGCCCACTTCTGCCCCGACGACTCCGCCCGACCTACCCCGCCGCATCGCGATCGTAAGGAATGATCTGATCCCACTCATCGGCGGTCGAGCGAGCCACGAAAGCCACCACCGGCTCGCTATCGCTCCGGTTGAAGACCTCGTGCGGGATCCCGGGCTCGATGAAGATAAAATCCCCGGCTGAATTGTCCACCAAGTACCTCAGCGAGGCTTTCTGGCGGGGGTAGGCTTCCGCTCGATTAGCTCAGCCTTGGTTCGGGACTTTTGTACTTATATTCGTAGTTTGCACGCATTATATCGCATAGAATTGCGTTATACTATCCACTAGTAGCATCCCCGACATGAAGCGTCCGACTCCAAGCGAGTTTTTGCAGATTCAATGGTATTGAAGGTTTGCCATGTTTAGAAGTGAGAAATGAATATCGACAGCTTATCCAGCAATTGGAGATTGCGTGACTAGAAAGCCAAGCACCGCGGTCATCAGTATAAGGGCTGCAATAATCAATGTCGTCTGACTGTTGATTTTGGACTCGAGGTCGGCTTTCGTAGCAAGATATTTCAATGCAGTTTCAGGAGCGGTGATTCGTTCTTTGTCCGTGAGAGGACCTGTGTTCGTAGCCAAACCGATGCCCTCATTCATCTACGATATAAGATAGAATATTATTATACGACGACGATACATTTGTCAAGACTATTTAGGTGATGATGACCAAATCAGCCGACCTAACGGTTCCGTTCGCACATGCGTGTTTTTCGAGAGCTGTCCTCTGGTACACAAACCTGGTTGCCAATTAGCCTGTCAAGTTTAGTCTATAAATCCCGATTCTAGTCACCACAGCCGCTCGGCGGCAGCGAAAAAATCCCAGGAATGTCGCGCTCACACAAAATAACAAGCCTTCTCCATGCATGAGCAAGGTGGATTCTTGAATGAGAGGTACAGAAGTAAGATCAGGCTTATCGTGCAACAAAGCGCGTGTGCTGCAGGGACGGCAGACCCGCTGTGTCTACGCGCGGCGCTGTGCCGCCCGTTGCTTCACACACTGTTTTCGGGCGTTTCAGCGGGCCGCGTAGGTCGCGTAGGTCGCGTAGACACTGACCGCCGACACTGACCGTCAAACGCCCATGGAACTCGTCACTTTTTCAGATTCTCATTACTTACTTGCGCTTGCTGAGGGCACAGATGTGAGTGCAAGTAAGTAATGAAAACTCGGAATGTCGCTTTTCTAACCCCTCCCCCGGCCCCTCCCCAAAGCATCCGAAGTAGAGGGGAGTGAAGTCGCCGAGTTTTGCGATTTTTTGCTTGGCTTACTTACACATACTTGAGAAAGATCTCGTAGAATTTATTCTGTTGCATCGCGATCGTAAGGAATGATCTGATCCCACTCATCGGCGGTCGAGCGCGCCACAAAAGCCACCACCGGCTCGCTATCGCTCCGGTTGAAGACCTCGTGCGGGATCCCGGGCTCAATGAAGATGAAGTCCCCGGCTGAATTGTCCACGATCTGCTTGCAGCCATCGCCATATTCGTGCCGCACCTCGCCCGCGAGGATGTAGAGCATCACCTCGAAGTCGACATGGATGTGCGCGTAAGCCACCCCGCCCGGCGGAATGGTCGCGATATTGATCGAAAGCTCCTTGGCATTGACGTTCTTGCTCGATAGACCTGTTTTGTAATGGATGCCGTTCCAATTGCGGTTCTGTCCGCCGCCGCGCAAAACGCTGATGCCATCGGCGCCTTCAATTAGCGCCTTCAAATCGCCGTGTTCGCCCATTGCAGTCCTGCTCCTATTGTCTAAACGGCGCGAGTATAGCTAAACTAGGGCATTCGATCCATAGCAAAGGAGCTCGCATGACAGCAAGAATTGGCATACTGACCGTTTCCGACCGCGCCCACCGCGGCGTATACGAAGACCTTGGCGGTCCGGCGATTCACGCATACCTGAGCGAGGTGCTGAGCAATGACTGGGCGCCGGTGGCCATGGTCGTGCCGGATGAGTTCGACCAGATCACGGGCGCGCTGATTCGCATGGTGGATGACGAGGGTTGCAGCCTGGTCGTCACCACCGGCGGCACCGGACCCGCCGTCCGCGACATCAGTCCCGATGCTACCGAAGCTGTCTGCGACAAGATGATGCCCGGCTTCGGCGAACTGATGCGGCAAGTATCCTTGCAATTCGTGCCCACGGCGATCCTGTCGCGGCAGACGGCCGGGATCCGCGGCCGGGCGCTGATCGTCAACTTGCCGGGCAAGCCCAGCGCCATCCGCGATTGCCTGGACGCGGTCATGCCGGCCATTCCCTATTGCGTAGATCTGATCGAAGGCGCTTATCTGACGACGGACGAGAGCAAGATCGTCGCCTTTCGGCCCAAGAGCAAGTGAAAGCCGCGCGGCGTCAGCGAGAAGGACCCAGGACTGTCGCGCTGACACAAAATAACAAGTCCCCTGCTCTAGCGAGCAAGGGGTTTTATTAAACAAGAGGGAGCGAGACCATGAAGGCACTGATTACTGGCATTAGCGGTCGCGTGGGCCCGAATCTCGCCCGTGAGATGAAGCGGCGAGGCTATGAAATCCGTGGGCTGGTCATGCCAGATGATCCGCAAGCGGCAAAGGCGGCGAGGCTCGGCGTCGAGATATTGGAAGTCGATTTAGCCGATGCCGACGGCGTGCGCGCGGCTGTCGACGGCGTCGATGTCATCATTCACCAAGGGGCGCAGATTCCGCAAGGGAATGATCTCTCAGAGCGTATGCTCGATGTCAACACGCGCGCCACCATGAGTTTGTTGGAGGGCGCCCTGGCATCGCGCCTGCCGCTCAAGCGCTTCTTATTCGCCAGCACTTACCAGACCTACAATCCCTTCGTCACCAGTCAAGTCAGTTTTGATGAAGACAGTCCCCAGAGACCGATCGATATCTACGCGCTGACCAAGCTGCTGTCCGAGGAGATCTGCCTGAGCTATATGCGCGAATACGGCCTGCCGGTGACGATTCTGCGCTACAGCTCGATCAAGGCGGCCAACGAGGTGCTGGGCATGCTTCACCCGGCTTGGCTGAATTACTTCATCGACATGACGCTGTCCAGGAATCGCATTCCCTGGTTCGGCGCCGAACATATCGAGGAAACCAAGGCGATCATGAGCGAATTGCTGGCGACGCCGGATGCCGTTTGCGGGGTAAGCGACCCGAATGGCAAGCCCTGGCTGCTGGTCGTGCAGGACGTGCGCGATACGGTGGCCGGCACCATGCTCGCGCTGGAAAGCGAGGTGGCCGTCGGCGAAGCATTCAATATGACGGGACCGCCGCCAATAGCCTATACCGATGCCGCGCGCGCCCTTGCCGATGCCACCGGGCGGCCCTACCGCGAAGTGACGATGCCGTTCTGGCGCGGCGCGGGGGCCTCGACCGAAAAGGCGCGCGCCATGCTGGGCTACAATCCGCAATACAGCTTCGACAAGATGGTGGAGACGGCGCTGGCGTACGAACGCGGCGAGCCGATCAATCAGATTCCCAACTAGCGGCAGCGGCGCGACCGTGGCTATAGCGCGATGCCAGGACGACCTAATAGGACGTCCCTAGGCAGATTCGCAGCGAAGGGTGATTAATCCCCGAAGTGCGGCAGGACATCCCGCGCCAGCAGTTCCAGGTTCTCCATGTCGTCCATGTCCGGCCACTGCAGCATGAAGCGCTCGACCCCGGCTTCGACCCGCGCGCCAATCTGATCGACCACTTCAGTTGCCGTGCCCACGATCATTCTGCCTTCGCGCAAAGCATCATCGCTGACCCCGCTATCGCGCAAGAAGGCATCCAGTCGCGCCTGGGTAGGACGGTACATGACCCGCGTCTTCAGCGAGAACTTCATGTCTTGCGCCGAGCGACCCCGTTCGGCCAGATATTGCTCCATCAATCCGCGGCGTTCCTTGTAGGCCGCGACATTGATGAAATCCGCATTCCATTCGTCGGCGTACTTGGCGGCCAGCGGCAGCGTCTTCTTGGGACCGTTGCCACCGATCAAGATCGGAGGCCCGCCCGAGCGCGCCGGCCGTGGCAGCAAGATCGCGTCTTGAAGCTGATAATGCGCACCCTGGAATTGGCTCGGCTGGTCGCTCCGCAGGAGACGCCGCGTCACTTCAAGCGCCTCCTCCAGCATGTCGTAGCGCGTGGAAAAGTCGTGGAAGGGGATGCCAAACCGCCTGTGCTCGCGTTCTTGCCAGCCGGCGCCCATGCCGTAGACCAGGCGCCCGCCGCTCAGGTCGTCGATCGCGGCTGCGTAGCGCGCGTTCATGCTGGGATGACGGAAGGTCACAGGCGCCACCAAGGAACCGAATTCGATGGTCCGGGTATGGCTGGCGGCGTAGGCCAGCGAGATCCAAAGCTCGAGCGAATCTTTGTCTTCGCCATCCGCGTTGCTAAAGTGATCTGAGCGAAAGACGCACTGAAAGCCGCAATCTTCCGCCGTCCGCAGTATCCGCTTCCAGCGCGGCCAATTCAAGCCGTCAGGCCCTTCGAGCATGATGCCAATCTGCGTCATTTGTTTCGCTCCTGTTCGGGTCTTCGTCATGCCGGCTGATGCCGCCGCCAACTGCCATCGGCGAGGATGTCGGCGATCGCCGACATCGCAGCAGTTATCTCCGCGTCCGAATTGTAGAAATGCGGCGCGATGCGGATGCCGGCCCTGGGTCGAAAATCAACCTTGATATCCCGCGCCAGCAACTCGCAGGACACTTCGTAGGCCTGGGGCGGATTGACCGTGACCGTGCCCGCCCGGCGCGCGGCGTCGCGCGGCGAGACAAGCTCATAACCCAACTCATCCGCCAGTTCGAAGATCAGCGCTGTTTGCCGCATCGATTTTTCGCGGATGGCGGGCACGCCGATTTGTGCGATGATGTCGACGCCGGGCTGCACCGCGTGCAGGGAGGCGATGCCCGGCGTACCGTTCATCAGGCGGTAGGCGTCCTCGCGCAAGTCCAGCTTCTCGACGTCAAAGGAGAAGGGACTGCGATGCGCGAACCAGCCCGTCAGCTTGGGATTCAGGCTCGGCAGCAGATCGGGACGGACGTACATGAAGACGCCGCCGGGTCCGCCGCAGAGCCACTTGAGCACGCCGCCGATATAGAAATCGACATCCCATTCGCGGACCTCGACCGGGATCACGCCGACGCTGTGATAGCCATTGAAAACGACTTGCGCGCCGACGCTGTGCGCTTTGGCGACGATCTCCCGCGCCGGCATGATGTAGGCGCTGCGGAAGAGCACATGCGAGACGCTGACCAGCCGGGTGCGCTCGTCAATGGCATCCAGCAATTCGTCGGTGTCAATTGTGATGCCGTCGCGCGATTTGACCATGTGGACTCGCATATGCGCCGGCAGCCAGCGCCGCAGCACATAGACATCGCTGGGGAAATCCAATTCGGTAATGACCACTTTGTCGCGCTTTGCGTCGCTGAAATCCATCCCGCCAAAGAGAATGCTGTTGGCGATGCTGGCGTTCTGGTGCACCAGAACGGTATCCGGCGCGGCGCCCATCAACGGGGCGATTTTGTCCCCCACCGTCGCAGGTAGCTCGAACCAGCCGCTGCCCCAGGCCGACACGCCCTGCTCGGCCCAGGTATCGGCGTAAAAGCGCAAGCTGTCATAGACCCCGCGCGGCATGGCGCCCAGGGAATTGCTGATGAGATAATTGCAGCGACTGAGAATCGGGAATTCGTCCCGCCATTGCAGCAAACTGTCCGTGGTCATGTTCCTGCCTTTCTGCTTTATGTTCCTGGTAGGACTGGAATTTAAGCACAGAAGCAATTGTAAGTAAGTAATGAAAATTCGGAATGTCGCTTTTCTAACCTGTAGTGGTTCTATAAAACTGGACACTTTTTTCCAGAATTTGAGGGAGGACATTTGTTCCATTTTGCCTCGTATTCTGCCGGCGTCAGGTAGCCTATTGCACTGTGAACGCGTTGGTGCGGATAGACGACTTCGATGAAGTGTCGCAGTTGTTGTCTGGCGTCGGTGATGTTGTCG
>JAPOOU010000148.1 GCA_026713245.1 Chloroflexota bacterium | reverse complement strand
GAGATTACGTTATCATTTGCCTGAAACACTGTCAAGTACAATTTGACGTGTCGGTTGAGCAATCGCGTCAACGACAACCATCTAATGTAGCGGCGTCTCGGGAGGCGCGCCTGATTACGAAGACCGTGTCGCTCGGGCGACGAGAAGTCTAGCAGTTTTGCGTGAGCGCGGCATTCCAGGGACCGGGTCGCCGGTTACGCGCCGAGCGGCTACAACTGTCCAAATCCGCCAATGGCGCTGGACTTGCCCGACAGATAGCGGGCGGTCAGAATCAAAATCAGTATCGACGGCGCTACAAAGACCAGGGACATGGCCGCCGTAAGCGCATTGTTGCTGCCCGATGCCGTCGAGAAGAGCAGCACGGGCATCGTGATCACTTGCCCGGCGCCGATCAAAAAAGTCAAGATATATTGGCTCCAGGAGATCAAATAGGCGAAGAGGCTGGCGACAACGATGCCCGGGAATACCGCCGGCAGGGTCACATGCCAGAAAGTCGCCAGCATGCCGGCGCCCAGGGAACGCGCTTGCTGCTCGTACTCCGGGTTGTAGTTGGAGAAAACGCCGGACAAGGTAAGCACCACATACGGCATCACCGGCACCAGGTGAACCAATCCGACGCCGAGCAGATTGCCGGATAGCCCCCAGCGAATGAAATTGATATTCAGTCCCATCGCGACAGCGATGCCCGGCACGATAGTCGGCGATATGATCAAAAATTCAATCACCCGCTTGCCCCGAAACGAATACAGCCCCAGCGCGCGCGCCGCGGGCAGACCGATGATGACTGAACTGAGCGTGACGCCTACCGCCAAAATCGTGCTGTTTAGCAAGGCTTCGGGAACTTTGGAATTGGCCGCGACGATCGATTCCCAGGCCCGCAAGCTGATTTCCTTGGGAAACAACTGCGGATAAAACCAGCGAAACGAAAAAGCGTTGAAGAAGAACGCGATCAGGGGTGTCAACAGCAAGAAGATCAGGAGCCCGACCGCGCAATAGTGTAGGAAATGAGCCAGACGTACGCCGGCGGCTGGACGAGATAAAACGGGCGTCATTGTTGTCACGGTCGCTCTCAATCTTGACGGATCGTACGACGGCTCAACCACATATAGCCGAGCACCAGGAAGAAAACGATTATCGATATGATGATGCTGATGGCCATTCCCTCGGTGCGCGCATTCAGATCGGGGTTACGGAAAAAGCGCACCGCCGTCACCGACAGCGTCCGCGGGAAGCGTACGCCCAATATCGCCGGCACCTCATACGAACCGAAGGAAAAGGCAAATACCAGAATCGATCCGGAAAGCAGACCGGGCATGACCAGAGGCAATATCACATAACGAAAGCGCTGCCAGCGATTGGCGCCCAGGCTGCGCGCCAAATCTTCATAGTCCACGCCCAGCGATTGCAAGACCGCCAGTACGATCACGCCGACAAATGGCACCTCTTTCCAGACAAAGGACAAGATGATGCCGATGCCGAATTTGTCCCTGACGACCACCGGGAAATCGCTCGGAAAGCTAAAGACGCCTAGCTGCGCGCCTGTACGCGAAATCAACCCGCTCTGGGAAAACAGGAAAAGAATGCCAATCGCCGCCACGACATGCGGAACCGGCAGATTTAGTTGATACAGGAAGGTAGCGATGCGTTTCCCCACAAAACTGCGTCGTAGCAAGAGCGCCGTCGCCAGCGCCAACACCGCAGACAAAAATGTACTGCCGAAGCTGACCCAGATCGTCAGCAAAAGTCCCTGCCAGAAAACACTCGCGTATTGTTCGGAAAATATGATGTTCTGATAGGCCTGCAGCGAGATCTCGGTGCGACCGATAATCGGCTGCCAACCGAGGCTGACCAGCGTACCGTAAGTCAGACCGCCGATGAACAGCAATATGATTACGGCCATGGTCGGCGCCAACATGATGGGGATTCGCCAGCGCTCCCAAAACACCATTAAATCGCTCCCTCTTCAGATTGACATGCGTCGCTCGGCTTCTTTACAGCCTGCTTCGCGGTTCCAGGTATACCTCATCCGTGCCCAGTGACCGCAAAAAATCCAAAAACTGTCCGTGCATTTCCGCCGCTATGTTCATATTCTGCGAGTAAACGTTGTTCTCAAAATTGGGGTCCGCGCTGCGATCGTACAATTCTACTTCTTCGCCGGCAACGCTATACAGCAGCGCCCAGTCCTGGTTCGTGATTGTGCTTGGCTGATTCTCGCGCATGCGACGCTCCTCGTCGTCGACCACCCTTATGCGCTGTCCGGCAACGTACATCGGCCATGACGTAATAACATAGTCATGTATCGCAGGGACAGATCCGTCGATTAGCCCTGTCAAGGAATCGGCTTGCACGCTGCTTGGCGCTTTTATACCGACCAGATCCAAAATCGTGGGCATGATATCCGGGAGAGAAGCCAGCGCGTCAATTCGACGACCGTCGGCGCCGGGCAAATGGAGCAGCAACGGTATCCGCGTCACTTCATCGTAGAGCGGGCTGCGATACCATTCTCCCTTGACATCGGAAACAATTTCTTCACTATTTTCCAGGCGGTACATGAGCGTGGATGCGGCTTTGCCTTTGGCCGGACCCAGGTAATAACCAAGCTCGGACTTGAATCGTCCCTTGCCCCAAAGTCCATGCTCGCCGAAGTAAAAACCATGATCGGACATAAAAATGATGATCGTGTTTTCCAGCAATTCCAACGATTCAATACGGTCAAGCAGGCGGCCGACGGCTCGATCAACCATGGTGACTTCCGCACAATAGTGGGTGTGCGCCAATTCTATATCGCGCTGGCGGAACCCCGCCTCGCGCCAATCCCAGTACGTCGGGTGCGCGCTGATATCGTCAGCATATTGCGCGTCATATAGTTCTACGTAATGTTTGGGCGGCTGCCAGGGTTCGTGCGGATCCCAGGTATCGACATAGAGGAAAAACTTGTCACGATAATGCCGCTCCAGCCATTCTTCGGCGATGCGCAACGTGGTCGGCGCGAAGTAATCGGACTCGTAACGCCAGCCGGAGGTCACATTGTCGCGCGATGGCCCGTAAGATTGGCCGCGCACCCAATGAAAATCGCTGAATCCGTGATCATAGCCGTATCCGTGTCGCACCACGAAGGGCGTATCCGCCACCCCGAAAGTCCGGTAACCCGCCGCCGTCATCAATTGCGCCAAAGTCGTCTCCGTTCTCGGCAGCGGGCTCCAACCCAGATAACTGAAACTGTGCCTGCCTGTCATCAAGTCGGCGCGCGCCGGCACCGTGGGAAATGAAGACGCGAAGGCGCTATCAAAGACAATTGCGCCCTGCG
>JAPOOU010000282.1 GCA_026713245.1 Chloroflexota bacterium | reverse complement strand
TGGCGAGGCAGTTCGTTTCTAATCGTCGGGCGATCCAGCAGATCGCCCCTACCGGCTGTCAGGTGGTGCTTGCTCTTTTCTTTAACAAACTTCGATACGCAAGCCGCTTCAACCTTGCAGCCGTTTTTATCCAGCGGGCAGTTTGGTACAATGGCTCTATCCTAGCGAAGGATGAAAGGCTCAGTTTGCCATGGTCATGGAACGGCAGGTCATAAGCGCGGATGGGTTCCTGAAGATCGTCGGCAGCCCGGAATACGGCGACCGCATCGTTGAGCTCGTCGAAGGTGAAATTGTCGAGATGTCGAAGCCAACCGGACTGCACGGACAAATTACAATGCTTTTAAGCCTAAAGATTGGAAACTACGTAATTGAAAACGGACTTGGCGTCATAACTGCGGCGGAGACGGGCTTCGTCTTGGAACGCAATCCTGACGGAAGAGATACCGTCAGAGGTTTGGATATCGCATTCATTCGTAGCGCAAGAGTTTCAAGTGTACTTCCTGACCAATGGGTGAGTGTGGCGCCGGATCTGGCTGTTGAGGTTATCTCGCCCAGCAATGATGCGGCTGACATACGTCTGAAAATACGCCAACTGCTTGATGCTGGCACAGCGATGGTTTGGATCGTATATCCTGACTTACGCATTGTGGACGTCCATACGCGGGTCGGCGCCACAACCCTGAACGCGGCGGACGCGCTCAGCGGCGGCGATGTGCTGCCCGGCTTTGAAATCCCGGTCCGCGAGATCTTCCCCGCCCCTGCAACTGGCTAACAGCCCACCCGCAGAATCACCTTGTTGACGCCATCCTCATAAGCCGCATTGCTGGCGTAAGCTCCTGCCGCCTCCGCCAGATCAAAACGGTGCGACACCAGCTCCTCCAGCTTGACCTTTCCCGAGGTCGCCAGTTCGATGGCGCGCGGATAAGTATGTTTCATACGCCGCGACATGATGATGGTCAAGCCCTTGCGCCGCGCCACCGAATGTTTCAGCCGCAGTTGATCGTCCGGCGGTATGCCGACCAGCACCAGTCGCCCGCCATAGCGCGCCATATCCGCCGCTTGCTGTACGCTGTGATCCGCCCAGGCCGCTTCGATCGCCACATCGACGCCGCGGCCGCCCGTCACATCCATGACCGCCTTCACGGGATCAATTTGATCGACATTGAAGGCTCCTGTCGCGCCCCAGTCGCAGGCTTTTTGCAGGCGCCAGTCCAGCTTGTCGAAGGCGATGACGCGCGCGGCCCCGGCCAGCGCCGCCAGACGCGTGATCAGGGCGCCGACGGGGCCGACGCCGATAACGGCCACGGTATGCCCGATGCGAATCTTGCTCAAGTCGATGGCATGAATGGCCACGCCCAGGGTTTCCAGCAGGGGACCGGCGTCGTCGCCCAGCGAATCGGGCATGGGGAAGCAATTCCTGGCGCTGACGAGCATCCGCTCGCGCAGCGCGCCGTCGTCGGGGAAGAGGCCGTAGAAATAGTGATTCGGGCAGAGATTGGGATGGCCATGCTCGCACAATTCGCAGCGCCAACAGGGCGCCGCCGGCTCCACGGCCACGCGTTGCCCGACTTGCAGCGGCTGTTGCTCGCCGTCGAGGGCGTCGGGACCGAGGGCGACGATCTCGCCCATGAATTCGTGACCGAGGATGAAGGGTTCCGTGATGTTCGTGTAGCCGATGCGTCCGGTCTCGTACATGTGCAGGTCGCTGCCGCAGACGCCGACCGTCTTGATATTGAGCGCGACTTCACCGGATCCGGGCGCGGGCGGCTCCGGCTCCGTACGAAGGCGGATATCCTTGGGACCGTAAAGTCTGGCTGCCTGCATCGCCCTTCCCTTCACGTTTTCAGCGTGTGATTGGCTTTGAATCTATCACTTTCGCGCGGAAACAAAAAGAGGGCGATTGTGCTTAACCGCCCTCTGGTAGTTTGTAGTTGAAGCATGCGCTTACGCGTCAATCATTCCATTGCGTTTCCAACTGCCGCTTCTGTTCGGCGATCTTCTCGTCCGTGCAGTAGATGTCGGCCAGGAAAGCGAGGTCGGCTTCGCGGCGTTCATCCAGGCTCATTTCTGGCAACTCAACGCCGATCTCGGGCAAGTCTGGTGTCCCGCCTTCGGTGCTCGCGCCATCTGTAATCGTCCAGTCCGCCATCGCCAGCAGCTCGTCGGAGATCTCTACACCGGCTTCCGCTGCCGAATCCAGATTGAGCGCGACCGTGAAGCCCGGGGTCAAATTGATACCAGTTCGCGAGAGATCAACATCGCCATTGAGATGTCCGATCAGCATACGCGCGGCAATGACGCCTTCGCGATACAAACTGTAAAAGCCTGCCCCGACGGTGGCGCCGCGATAGACATGCTGCGAAACCGGCGAGAAGACAGCGATGCCGTTCTCAGTCGCGATGTCCACGATAGCCGACATGCCGATTGACACAGTATAACCACCCGGGACCACAATGGCTTCCGCGCCCTTGCTGATCAAGCCTTCGGCCGCCAGCGGCAGATCGGACAGCCCGGTCACGCCAGCGCTTTCGACGCTGATGCCGAATTCCCCAGCCAGCTCTTCAATGCGTTCGGCGCCGAAGACGCTATTGGCTTGCGAGGAATTGACTATGGTGCCGATGACCCTCAAATCGGGATTGAAGATCGGTAACACAATGTACGTCAATTATCACAGAAGTCTCGCAAATTTTAGCCGTTCGGCGGCTGTGGTTTTCAATCCCGCATGGCGTGGGCTAGTCGATATGGGATGACTTTTGACGCGGGGGTGCGCTGACCATCAATGTCGCGAAAGCAGTACCGATTTGCTTCTCCCAAATCATCGCTTTGCGGCGTAATCGCGGTAGAATCAGAGGCTGATGCGGCCCCGGGAAGTTCAACCGACTGACCTGCGGCGCGAGCAAATCAGCTGGGGGCATAGCGGAGGTCATTAGTATGTCAACCGTTACGGACGCGCAAGCGCTAAACTACCACTTGATGCACCCGGGCGAAGACAGCTCGCCCGGCGATCCCAACGCCGCTTTCTACCTCGACGGGACTTATCATCTGCACTACATCTTGCGCCATCCCTGGCGGGGCGAGGCTTCTTACTCTTTTGTACATGTGACCAGCCCGGATATGCTGCACTGGAACTGGCAGAGTACCAAGCTACAGCCGTCGTTTACCGGGCACGGCATGTTCAGCGGTACCGGTTTTCTCACCAAAGAGGGCCGGCCGGCGGTCATCTATCACGGTCAGGCTTCCGGCAGAAATCACGTCGCCATTGCCAAAGACCGGGGACTCTCGGCCTGGCATAAGCCCTTTGCGGTGGAACCCTTGACCGCCGACGATCAGATCCCCGAAATGCGCCATTGGGATCCCGACTGTTTCTTGATCGGGGATACTTATTATGCGATATCCGGCGGCCACAATCCGCCGGTGTTGCGCTCGGGAGACTTGCAGAACTGGACCTACGTCGGCGACTTCTTGCGCCACGACCTGGTGGGCACAGCCATCGGCGAGGATATCTCCTGCCCCAATTTCTTCCCGCTGGGCGACAAATGGATGCTGCTCTGCATCAGCCATCCTTATGGATGCCGCTATTACCTGGGCGACTGGGACGCGCAAAACGAACAGTTCGCGCCCGAACGTCACGGGCGCATGAACTGGCGTCGGCCGGAACAGTCGCTGTATGCCGCCCTGGATCGGGATTTCTTCGCGCCGGAATCGCTACTCGCCGCCGACGGCCGCCGCGTCATGTGGGCTTGGCTGCGCTCGATGCACGCCGAAGTCGCCGAGCGGACGATCCAATCGCTGCCGCGAGAATTGAGCCTGGCCCCGGACGACAGCTTGCGCATGAAACCGCTCAGCGAACTGGCTTCCTTGCGCGTTGATCCGATCGTCATTAATGACGTGCTTGTCGAGCCGACTGATACCGATGCAGCGGCGCTTGCGGCCGATCCTCTGGTCCAGCTCGACGGCGATTCATTCGAGATTCAGATCACTGTCGACCCCGCGCAAATCCAACGTAAACGGTTTGGTCTGCAACTGTTCTGCGACAAAAGTCACGCCGGCCTGCCGATCCTTTTCTTGCCCGAGTACGGCAGGCTGCGCGTCGGCAGCACCGAGGCGCCCTTCTCTGTCGGCGAACTTGATGAAGGCGAAGACCTTGTCCTGCGCATATTTGTTGACAAGTACCTGGTCGAGGTTTTCGTAAATGACAGACAGGCGGTCGCCAGCGCGTACATGGACTATCAATCGGCTTCGTACTTGCGCCCATACTCATTCCACGAGTCCACGACTCTCCGCAAAGTAGAGATTTGGCGTCTGCGCGCGACCAATCAAGGCTTCTTCGAAGCGCGGGACAGCCGCATTTGGGCGGTTGACGAGGAGTAACAGACCCCCGCCTCAAGCCGAAGGGCACGACAGTTTGTAACTAGCCGAGATGTCACTGCCAAACCTCCAATTGTTATGGTGCTTTCGGGCGCCGCAACGAATCGTCCGCAAGTAACAGGTCATATTCGCGGGCGGCTCGCCGAGCCGGCCCTTGGTTTTCGTAATATCAAGGGGCGAACGGCGCAACATGAGTTTGAAGCGATTGCACTGTCCCGGTCGCGGTCTCTTGTAGCCAATGTCGTTAATCTTGTGTTAAACTGCTAAGTTCGGACGCAGTCCGTACAATACTCGTCCGTCTCAACAATGGCTAAAGGCAGCGCGATCCCCTTGGGCGATCGCTATCTTGGCCAGGAATCTTATGTCTAATTCTATAAGGAGATATGCCATGAAACGTCTATTTCTTATTTTGGCCTTGCTCGCGCTCGCGTTGCCGGTGGCGGCGCAAGATATGGGCGGTTGCATGATCGAGCCGCCAGAGTCCTCAGCGACAGTCAACATGATTGGCTGGACCTATCCTATTATCGACTTCTACGCCAGCGAACTCGAAGCATGCAATGACGTCGACAATATCGACGTAAACACGCAGTTGCTCGATTCCGGCTCGGCGCACGATCAACTGCGCCTGGCGTTGGGCGCTGGCGGCACGTCGCCCTACGACATCATCATGGTGACAGAGGGCGATGTCGAGTCCTACGTTCACGAAGGCTGGATGATGCCGCTCAACGATTTGGTCGACAAATACCAGGAAGCCTACAATATCTCAGACATTTCAGGCCTGGAAGATATGACGGTGGACGGCATTCTCTACGGCTTGCCGATGGAGTTGAATACGCGCCACTTGTTCTACCGCCCCGACTTGCTTGAGAAACATGGTGTCGATGTACCCGAAACATGGGACGATGTCATCGACGCTTGCGGTGTGTTGTCGGCTGAAGACAGCATTGTCATTCCTTTCACCATTCAGCTTCATGCCGGTTGGGCATGGCGCAGCGAGTTCGGCAATATGCTGCTCGGATTCGGCGGCAAGCCACTTAATGACGACAATACGCCCGCCTTCAACAGCGACGAAGGAGTCACAGCCTTGGAGAAGCTGGTCGAAATTGTCGATGCTTGCATGGGCGAAGAAGGTTTGACCTACAGCATTGATGACAGCCAGATCGGTATTGCTACCGGTGAGCTGGCGATGGCATTCACCTGGGCCAGCCGCGCCGCTTCTATGGACGATCCGGACTTCTCCGATTATGTCGGTGGCATTGACTTTGCACCTGCGCCGAGGGCGACCGAAGATGGGCTATATGCGTCAACCGGCGGCACGGGGGCAGGCTTGGGTATCCCGGCGAATATCGATGATGATCCCGATCTGGTCTTCCAGATTATCATGGAAGCGATGGATACGGAGAGCCAGGTACGCGGTTCCGCGGTTGGCGTCATCAGCCGCAGCGAAGTCGCCGCGGAAGCTGATGCGCGCTATCTGGAAGCTGTCTTCGAAACCATCCGGGGTGGCGTCGTAGGCTCGGAAGTACCTGCTATTGGCGCCGTTCTGAATCCGGTATTGGGTCAATGGCTGCCGCAGATCATGCTCGGCGAAATGTCCGCCGCGGAATTGCTGGACGCTGCCGCCGATGCCTACACGGCAGAAGCGACCGCTCAGGGATTCATCGAAAGCTAGTCTCGTATCCAGTCTCCGCGCCCTTCTTCGCTTGGAGATAGGGCGCGGTCAAATCGGGCGAGCCGCCGGTTCGCCCCCCCACCTACATTTTGATCTGCGGTTTGTAGGGGTCAGCCGGCGGTTGACCCCATTCGATTTCTCTGCCAATCAAATGGCGGAACGCCCATGGTTAAGCTTGTCCCGTCTGCCTCACTTGATCTCGGCGAACCCATCGGCGAAATTGTTGATGTTCAGGGGCGCGACGTACACGTGCTGGAAATGGGTTCGGGCAGTCCGTCGATCTGGCTGGAAAATGGCTGGCTCGGTTTATCCCTGGGCTGGCAGCCCTTTCAGGACATGCTGGCGGCGCATACGCGCGTTTGCGCTTATGACCGCGCGGGAAACGCCTGGAGCGACCCCAGCGATACCTACCGGACAGCGCAAAACGAGGCGGACGAATTCGTCGCGCTGCTGGATGCCACGGGCGAAACGGAGCCGGTCATTTTGCTGGCTTGGTCTGGTGGCGGACCGGTTGCGCAGATCTTCGCCGCCGATCATCCGGAGCGAGTCGCCGGCTTGATCCTGATGGACGCAATTCCGCCTGATTATGACTTATGGACGACGAAAACCTACCCAAACCGATATCCAGCTGAGAAGCAAGATCGCCTGGAACTGATTCGCGGCTTCGCGGAAAAGGCAGCAGCCGGAGAGCTATCCGAAGAAGACATCGCAGACTGGATAACACCCGAAACTGCCTCGCGCTTCGGCGAGCGCTACAAGAAGCTGCTACTGAATAATCCCAACTATTGGTGGACCTATTATTGGCAGTATCAATACGTCATCGCCAGCGGCGCGCAAGTCCAATCGAAGGGTTGGCTCGGTGACTTGCCTTTGTCGGTCATTGTCGCGACAGCAGAAGAAAACGGCGATGATGAGTATCAGCGCAGCCTCGGTGAAATGTGGCGCGCCATGCAATACCCGCTAGCGCGGCTCTCCTCACGGGGAAGGGTTGTTCCGGTTGCGGCCGGGCACGACGTCTTCCGCCAGCAGCCGGACGTGGTGATTGATGTGGTTCTCAAGATGATCGCCGCAGTCGGCGCGACAAAATAGAATAGGAGGCTAGTCCATGAAGAGTGGGACTTTTGTTTGGTTTGTGGGTCCCAGCGTCGTTATCATGCTGGCGCTGATGACCGTGCCCTTGCTGGCATCGATCGTGCTCGGGCTGCACTTCATCACCTTCCGCAACCTCGATGCTCCCGTGTGGATCGGCTTGCAAAACTACCAGGAAGTCTTGGGCGATCCCGAGTTTTGGGATTCGCTCGAATTCACACTACTGTTCATCGCTTTCGCTGTGCCACTGCGCATCCTCTTCGGCTTGATGTTCGCCTTGCTGCTGGATCAAATCACCCGCTTTCGCGGCGTTTTCATCGCCGCCGCCCTGGTGCCTTTTGTCATGACACCCGTGGTCGGCACGCTGATCTTCCGTGATATGTTCGACCGCGGCGGACCGTACTGGTACTGGATGCAGCAACTCTTCGATTATCGCTTGTTCATGAACAGTACCACCGTACCCATTCTGATCATATTCCACAGCGTCTGGTCGGCGACGCCCTTCGTCATGATCGTGCTTTTCGCCGGATTACAGACGCTGCCAGAAGAAATGCTGGAAGCGGCGCGCGTTGACGGCGCCAGCTGGCTACGTCAACTCTGGCATATTGCCCTCCCGCACCTGCGCTCGCTATTTGTCTTCATCGGCTTGATCTCGATCATGGATACCTATCGCGTCTTTGATAGCGTCTTCGTGCTGACGCAGCAGAACCCGATATACGATGCCGAGACGATCATGTACTACAACTTTCAAGTCGCGCTCAGTTTCGGCCGGTTGGGAAAAGCCAACGCCATGAGCGTGCTGACTGTGCTCGGCATCTTCGTCGTCTTGATTCCATTTCTCGCCATAACCTATCGCGACCAGGTGGAGGAAAGCTCATGACACGGACGGACAACCCTGTTGCGAGAATCATTATCTATATCGCGCTCGCACTGTTCACGCTTTACAATATCCTGCCCTTCACCTGGACAATCATGAATTCGGTCAAACTGCCGAAAGACGCCAACGCCAGAATACCGCGTTACATCTTTAGCCCGACAGGCGAGAATTATGCTGATCTCTGGCTGAATATACCGCCGGAAAACTTTGCGCCCTATGGCTTGGCGCTCATCCTCATCCTGTTTGCCTTGGTGGCGATAGGGCTTTCCGCGAAGCGCATCCCCGCGCCCAATTCGGTTGTTTACATCGGCTGCATCTTTGCCGGGGTCGCTGTCGCGCTGATCTTGCCGGAGATCATCAATACGGCAGAGTTTTACGACTACTTGATCAACAGCGTGATCGTGACGATGGGTACCCTCTGCGTCTCCTTAACTATCGGCGCGCTGGCGGGTTATGGGCTGGCGCGCTATCGACACGTGGTTTCGGTCTATATCTTGGTGATCGCCTTAGCTTTTCGCTCGCTGCCGAGCCTGGCGCTGGTGCTGCCCTTCTATTACCTGGGCCAGCTTTCCGGCTTGTATGATACGCATATACTGCTCATTCTCTGCCTGGTGGCAACCAATCAGCCGTTCACTATTTGGATGCTGCGCAGCTTTTTCATGGAGATTCCGCGCGAAATTGAAGAGGCGGCGATGATCGACGGCGCCGGTCGTTTGCGCTCCTTTGTTTCTGTGATCGTGCCGATCATGTGGCCCGGCATCATCACGACAGGACTGTTCACCCTGCTCCTGGCCTACAACGATTTCCTGCTGGCGCGTATATTGACACAGATCAACTGGACGCTTCCCGTTGGTATCGCGCAGTTCACCGGAGGAGAAGATCCCGGGCATATTACACTCGCCGCTGCCGCTTCAGTGTCCACGACGCTGCCCATTCTCATTGTCATCATCTTCTTCCAGAAGTACTTGATCCGCGGGCTGGCGTCCGGCGCTGTGAAGGGCTAGGCGCGGAAGTTGCTCCCATTTCTCGGTTCCTTGCCCAGGAAGCGCTGAGGAGCAGAAATGCTTGAAGTAACACGGTACGATAGCGGCGGGTCAGCTAATAGCTGACCCCGACAGGTATCATTAATGGCGAAATTTGTAGCCGCTCGGCGCGTAACCGGCGAAAAGGTCTGTCGCGCTCACGCAAAATCGTAAGCCGGCTCGTCGCATGAGCGACGCGGTTAACGTAAACAGGGGCGACCGGCGGTCAGTGTCGCAGGGCTGTGTCCACGCGCCCTACGCGACCTGTCAGACACTGTTGAAAAACTGTTTTCACCCTCTAGTGGTCCCGAAAACTTGGACAATGGCTCGAGAGACTTCACCAATTCTCGTCCAACTGGGCAAAGAGCGACTATATAGTCGCCCTTTGCTTTGTGCTTTCCGCTATGCTCGTACCACTTGCTACATCCCGAAACAACTCAGTCGGAAGGAAAAAAACGCTTGACCGAAAATATCTGCTTCAGGGAGAACCCAAAATCCCCGAAAGCTAGTGAACACAAGGGTTTTACGCTGCCAAGCCGCTCATATCTTCCCCTAGAATCAAAGGATTTTAGGGTGACTTCAGCTCTCTTAATGCGGGTTTTGCGGGGGAAATGAAGGGGACTGTTTATGTTTACTGCGGCGCTCATGCCACAAGGACTGCGCAAGCAGCCCGATCTGCCAAGGCAATTGGCG
>JAPOOU010000200.1 GCA_026713245.1 Chloroflexota bacterium | reverse complement strand
TAATCACTTCTTCGCATGACTTACTTGGAACTACTTAATGTGTCTCTGTGATTAGATTTTAGGTTTCATTCAGTTGGTTTGGGAAACTGATTTTGAAGCGATTGCCCTGACCTCCCGACAGTCACATCGTTTCATTGAATCCCGCAACATATATTGAATGTCATTCCAAATTGGCGTGGCGGGCGTTCATGGCGCTTTCGTCCACCTGGAGCGCGCGCTTCAGTCGGATGATGAGCAAATCGCAGACCAATCCCAGACAATGCTCGAAGAGCGATCCCATCACCAGCACGGAGTTTTCTCCGCCGTTCGCGCCGGCTTTGAAGTTGGTGGCGGGGATATGCACGAGTGTCTTTGCCGCAGCGGCGATCGCTGATTCTAGATTGTCGGTGACGGTCGCGATCGACGTGCCTAGCCCGGTGGCGGTATCCACATGTCGCAAAAGCGAGGCAGTGCGCCCCGAAGATGAACCGATGAGCAGAAGATCGCCTTCGGCGACCGACGGCGTCGTGACATCATCAACAACATGTACGGTCAGCCCCAGGTGCATCAAGCGCATGGCGAAGGCTCTCATTTGCAGGCCGCTGCGTCCCTTGCCCGCAATGAAGACGCGATCCGCGGCTAGAATAGCGTATTGCAGGGCCTCGACCTGCGCCGTGTCCACCTGCTTCAATGTGCGTGACAAGTCGGCAAGGATGGCGTCAAAAAGCTCAGGCGTCTCCATATTCGCGTATCCCTTCATGAATTAATCGTGCCGCAAGGCCGGGATCCGCCGCCGCAGTGATCGCGGAACCAACCACGACGATTTGGGGATGCAGCGGCAAAATCTGCGGCAACAAAGACAAGCTCACGCCCCCGGCGATAGCCAGGCTCAGCGCAGGATAAGCGGCTCGCACCTGGGCAAGCTGACGCCAGGGAGAGCCGCGCCTGGACTGCTGATCGTGGGCGGTGTGCAAGCAAAGCAAGTCGCAGCCAAGCGCAATCAATTCGGCGGCGCGCTGGGTCGGATCCGCCACTCCCATCATATCGACCATGACCTGACCATCACCCTTCTCCGCGCTGGCGAGAGCGCCCTGTATTGTCTCGTCGCCGCTGAGGCCCAGAACAGTGACGATATCGGCGCCGGCGTCGAAGGCGATATCGGCTTCCGCTTCGCCTGCATCCATGATCTTGAGATCGGACAGCAGGCGCAAACCGGGATAAGCAGCGCGAATCACGCGCACGGCGCGCATGCCTTCACGGAAGACAAGCGGCGTGCCTGTCTCGACGATATCGACACAGGCATGCGCCTTTTCCAGCACAGCGAGGCCATCGGACAGGTCTCCGTCAAGGGCAAGCTGTAGTTTCGGCATGGCTCTTCTTGTCAGTAGTCGACAGGCAAAAAATCGAACACAATAGAGTATATAGAAGAAGACCGGGGTGACAAAGGATAGAAGCATGGCGGCAAGAATCGTAGTTGTGGGCAGCTTCAATACAGATCTGGTGTCATATGTGCGGCGGATGCCGCGACCCGGCGAGACGGTGCATGGCGATAGCTTTATGACCGGCGCCGGCGGCAAGGGTTCCAATCAAGCGGTGGCGGCGGCGCGCCTGGGCGCGGACGTCACCTTCATCGGGCGTCTGGGCAAAGATGTCTTCGCCAATCTGGCATACGAGGTCTGGGATGCCGAGGGTATTAACAGCGATTATGTGGTTCAAGACGAAGAAACCGCGACCGGGGTCGCGCCGATCTTCGTTGATAGCGCCGGCGAGAACATGATTGTCGTGGTCCTGGGCGCCAATTCCCGCGTAAAACCGAGCGATATTGACGCGGCCAGGGAGCGCATCGCCTCGGCCGATGTTTTGGTCGTGCAGTTGGAAATCAATACGGACATGGTGACTTATGCCCTGCAAGTGGCAAAGGAATTAGGCATCACTACGATTTTGAATCCGGCGCCGGCAGCGCCGATCCCGCGCGAGACGCTCGAGTTGGCGGATTATTTGACGCCTAACGAGACCGAACTGGAAAGCCTCAGCGGCGGACCCGTGTCCGATGTGGCAGCGGCTGCGCGCACGCTGATGACGCGCGAGGGCCAGACCGTGGTGGTGACAATGGGCGCGCAGGGCGCGCAGATCGTCTCGCGAGATCAGACTGACCTGCTGGCAACTTTCAAGGTGGATGTGGTGGATACGACCGGCGCGGGGGATGCCTTCAACGCGGCGCTGGCTGTAGGATTGGCTGAAGGCAAATCGCTCGCGGGCGCCGTGCGCTTCGCCAACGCGGCCGCCGCCCTGTGCGTCACCAAAGCCGGCGCTGCAGGCAGCGCCCCGCGCAGAGCCGATGTCGATGCCCTGCTTGCGAAATGACAAGCGATTATGAGTTAAGTCTAAATACTGGATGGCGAGATGAACAAAAGCTTGAGTCGCAACGACGATTATGCTACACTGTATTAGCACTTGTTGAAATCAGTCGGCTCAAGGTCGACAATTCGCCTTTCTTGCCAACAACATAATCCCCCGTTGGTTGAGCAGTCGGCGGACTACCCAATTGTTTTTGCTTTGCAGTCGATTGGTGTCAGGAAATGCCAAAGCAGTTTTGCTGTCCGTATCGTAAACCATGCCTAAAGGAGGTATAGGATGAAGAAAGTAGGATTATGGCTCTTGATCGCTGGCTTGCTGGTCAGCGCCTTTGGAGTCGCTAGCGCGCAGGATAGCCCGATCCGCGTCGGCTCGAAGCAATTCACCGAGCAGATCGTCTTGGGACAGATAATCGTCGCGGCGCTGGAAGACGCGGGGCTGGATGTGGTCGACCGCACGAATCTGGGCGGTACGCAAGTCAATCGCGATGCGCTGGTGAATGGCGAGATCGACATGTACGCGGAATACACCGGCACGGCGTTGTACAACTATTTCAACGATGTGCCCTGGTACGACATTCCGCAGGAGGCTTATGGCCATCGTGTACTGGGTTATTCGCTGGTGAGCTCGCTGGACGCGGCCATCAATGACCTGGTATGGCTGGCGCCGACGCCGGCGAACAATACCTACGCTTTCGCGGTGACCGCGGCCTTTGCCGAAGAGAACGGCGTCTACTCAGTAATTGACATGGCGGATTATGTCAACGATGGCGGCTTCGTCTATTTGGCGACCGGCGATGAATTTGCGCAGCGCCCCGATGGAATCGCCTCATTCGAGGAGACCTACGGCTTCGACTTGACGGACGATCAACTGCTGATCATCTCGAATGCGACGCCGGCGCAAACGGAGCAAGCGTTGAACGAGGGCGCGAACGATGTTAATTTCGCGATGGCTTACGCCACAGATGGCGCTTTGATGGCTTACAACTTTGTCGTGCTGGAGGATCCCTTCGGCGCGCAGCCGATCTATGCGCCAACGCCGGTCATCCGCGGGGAAGTCCTCCGCGCCAATCCGGAGATTGCCGGTATCTTGAACCCGATTTTCCGCGCGCTGGACAATGTGACCTTGCAGACGCTGAATGCGGAAGTGGAAGTAGAGGGCTTGAACCCGGCCGATGCGGTACGCGCCTGGCTGCAGGAAAGCGGCTTCATCGGCAACTAGCCGCCTGGCGGTTGGTTCTTTAATGGCTTCGGGGGAGGTTTGTGCCGTGATTCCCCCGAAGCCAGCCCGCCAGCGCTGACACTTGAAGGCTGGACTAAAGGAGAGCGGCGATTCACAGGAGCAATTTGATCGCATTGCTGGGCGGGTGCGTTGCCAGCTTTGGCTTCTTTTTCCTGCCAGTAATAGAAATAAAGCCCAACAGACTCGCGTCTGGCTTGTCGGTGGGCTTGCTGGAGATCCCGGGAGATATGCGCTATCTGCTGTTGTTTGTGCTTGCGCTGACACCGGTGATTTTGGCATTCTTGGGGGACCGCAATCGGCGAGGTTGGGCGCTGGCAGCGGTCGGCAATCTGATGGTGATCTTGTCATTGTATTTGCCGGCCTTGGCGGGCAGCGGTTATTTGCTGGGCGCGGAAGCTCTATTTGAAGCGGGGACGCGCATAAGCAATCCGCGCGTATTGACATCGGCCGCCATCGCTACAGGATTGGCGGGCGGTTATATCACGCTTTTCGCGGGCTTGCTCGATCTGGAGAGCAGTGGCGCCTCGCGGCTGGTTCGCGGCTTGGCTGGGGCGGTCGGCGCGCTGGTCGCGATTGTGATGCTGGCCGGCGGCACGCTGGATGTTTATTCGATCATGGTGGAATATCATTCGCGCGGCGAGACCCTGGCGCTGCGTTTTTTGGAGCATATTGTTTTTGTATTGGTAGCGCTGGTCGCGGGCTTGATCGTCGGCATTGCGCTGGGACTATGGGCGAGCCGCGACGCCAAAGCGGAAGACGCGATTCTGTATTCTGTTGGCATCATTCAGACTGTCCCGAGCCTGGCATTGTTTGGCATCTTGCTGGTGCCCTTGGCGCGGCTTGGCGATGCCCAATTCCTTTCGCTGGCGCGCGATTGGTTGCTGCTTGCTGCCATCGCCCTGGCCGCGGCGCTGGTCTTGCGGCGGCTTCATGCGCGCTTGCCGACGAGAACGCGCCAATTCTCATTATTAGTAGTTTTCATTCTAGCCTTGATCCCGCTGGCGCTCTTGGCCGTTCTCATTATCGCTTTTGGTTTTGAAGTTGTGCTGACCGTATTGACGATGGCGGAGCTGGCTTTGTTGCGCAGCGTCACGGGCTTGGCGATCTTCGCATTTCCCATCTTCGTTTGGGCGGGCAAGCGCTACGATCTCGAGCGCAAGCTGCCGCATTATCGACGCTTGCGTTTTCTGCCTTTGCTGGTAGCGGCGCTGGGCGGATTGACGCTGTTGGCGCAGGGGATGGGCGAACTGCTCGGCAAGAGCGAACTGGCGGAGTTGACCGTCCGTGACTTCGGCGTTTCGGGTATTGGAACGGCGCCGGCCATCATCGCCTTGACCTTGTATTCTTTGCTGCCGCTGGTGCGGAATACCTACGCCGGGCTGAAGAATATCGACCCGGCGATCATCGATTCGGGCAAGGGCATGGGTTTCACGGCGGCGCAATCCTTCTTTCGGATTGAATTGCCACTGGCTTTCCCGGTGATCATGGCGGGCGTGCGCAATGCCGCGATCTCGCTGGTGGGCATCGCAGCAGTGGCCTCCATCATCGGCGCCGGCGCTTTGGGGGATTTCATTCTGCTGGGCGTGAACTCGACCTCGATTGATCAGATCTTGCTGGGCGCGATTCCGGCGGTGCTGCTGGCGGTAATCCTGGACGCGGCCATGAAGGTCCTGGAAAGCTTGTTGACCTCGCCGGGCATCCGGCAGGCTTGAAAGCGCGGCAGAACAACAAGGGCGGAAAGGCAGACGGCGGGTGATCGAATTCAAAGACGTCATCAAAGAATATCCCAACGGCTTTAGAGCAGTCGACGACCTGAATCTGACGATACATGATGGTGAGATCTGCGTCTTGATAGGTCCCTCCGGCTGTGGCAAGACGACGGCGCTGCGGATGGTCAATCGGCTGATTGACGTCACCCGCGGCGAGATCCTGATCGACGGGCAGCCGAACGACGAGTTTGAGCCGGAAGTCTTGCGGCGGCAGATCGGCTATGCGATTCAGCAGATCGGCTTGCTGCCGCATATGACCATTCGTGACAATGTGGCTATCGTGCCGCGCTTGCTTGACTGGGACGAGGAGCGCATTCGGCAGCGGGTGGATTTGCTGCTGGATATGGTCGGGATTGATCCCAGCATTCACGGCGACAAATATCCGCGGCAGCTATCGGGTGGGCAGCAGCAGCGCGTTGGCGTGGCGAGGGCTTTGGGCGCGGATCCGCCGCTCATGCTGATGGATGAGCCATTCGGGGCGGTTGATCCCATCACGCGGGCGATCTTGCAGGAAGAATTCTTGCAGATTCAACAAGAGGTGAGTAAGACGATCATATTCGTGACGCACGACATTGACGAAGCGATCTATATGGGCGACCGCATCGCCTTGCTGCGGGCGGGCCGGCTGGTGCAATACGATACGCCGGACGATCTGCTGGCGATGCCGCGGGACGACTTTGTACGCGAGTTTGTGGGCGCCGATCGCTCGCTGAAACGGCTGCATCTGATCTCGGTCAAGGACTCGATGATGAATGATGTGCCCTGCTGCGAGGACGATGCCACATTGGAAGAGGTGGAGGCTTGCCTGGACAGGCGCCACAGCGACAGCGCTTTTGTGGTTGACGCGGGCAACGGGAAGCTGCTGGGCTGGGTCGAAAGGTCGGCTTTGGCCGGGACCGCGACGCTGGCGGAAGCGATGCGCCACGCGCCGGCGGCGACCATCGCCGTGCCGGAAGACGCCACCGCGCGCGAGGCGCTGAGCGTGCTGCTCTCGCATTCCTTCGATTTGACGCCTGTGATAGACGCCGAGGGCGTATTAACCGGTGGTGTCAGCATTCAACGTTTGCAAGACCTGGTTGAGGCGCCGGGCATACACACCGCGGTGCAAAGGGAACGCGGCCGATGAGCGAAGCGAAGGCGAAGGATGCCCAATTCTCCGGGCGCCGCCTGCCCTACGGGGCGCTGATGTGGCTGCTGGCCACGCTGTTGATCTTCGCCGTTGGCCAGCAGACGGTGACCCTGCACGATCAAGAGAAATTCATCGGAGACTTCGATTTCACGGTTGAGCATGTCGAAGGCGAAAACCGTCTGATCCTTAATCTGACAGCGGGCACTTTCGTCTATGGCCTGACGCCCGAAGTGATCCTGCCGACGCCGACGGGAAATTTCAGCCGTGGCGACGAGACCGCCCCGGAAGTGGCGCGCAAGCTATTTGACACGCTTGACAGCATCACGGATATCACGATTGAGGCGCAGACGATCACGGTCTTGTACGATGATGATGTCGAGGCGGAGCAGATTCGCAGCCGTCTGCGGCGTCCGGTCAATAACGCCGTCGCCAACGACCGGGGCACAATCACGGCTAAAGTGTCGGCAACCGCGGACAAGACCATCGTGTTCAGCACCAGCGATGATCACTTTCAATATGCGCAGTATCAGCCGGCGCTGGTCGAAAGTATCGAAGATTACGACAGTCGCGCCGCAGCCGAGGCTGGCTCCGAGTTGGCGCGCTTCATCGTCAGCGAATCGCGAGCGGTGCATTCATTGCGGCTGGAGCCGACGCGGCTGACGCTGGGTTACGCCGAGGGCACGGCCCTGGAGCCCTTTGCGCGCAATCTGCGCGAGATCCTGAACGATTTTCATCCGCAGGCGTCGCTCGCTCCGAATCTGTGGCTGCTTACGGCAGCGCCGGAAATCATCCCGCCGTTGCTGGCAATTGCTGTGGAGCCGCTGCAAACCGGCTTGCCGCTCTTCATATTCACGTTGCTGATGGTGGCGGTGGAGGGCGGGATTTACTTCGTTGCGCACGAAGGCAAAAAAAATCTGCTGATTCACCTGGTGCATATCGCATCGGTGTTTTTGCTATTCTGGTCCATCTTTGGGCATGAGCCGCTTTGGGATGCGATCTTGCATGGGATCTTCCCGACGAGCGCGCAACTGGTGCATCCACAGGGCACAGTGATTGACTTCACGGCGCAGCATCTTGAGTTGGTCTTTACTTCATCGATTTATATTATCTCTGTCGGATTGTTTCTCGGCGTGATGGTCACGCGGGAGAATTTCCGCGAGTTCTTGCCCTTGGTGAACAACATCGTCAACGGCGGGCAGACGGTACCGACGCTGGCGATTGTGGCAATTATGGCGCCGATCATCGGTTTAGGATTTATGCCGGCGTTGGTGGCTTTGATCGCATATGGTTTGCTGCCGGTGGTGCGCAATACGATCGCCGGCGTCGAGTCAGTCAGCGTGTCGATCGTAGATTCGGCGCGGGGCATGGGCATGACGTCGCAACAGATACTGCTGCGGGTGGAGCTGCCAATTGCCAGCCGCATCATCATGGCAGGCATCCGGACAAGCATGGTGATCAATATCGGGACGGCGACCTTGGGCGCCTTTGTGGGCTCGGGCGGCTTGGGCATCCCGATCGCCAGCGGCTTGTCGATGACGGTAGACGCATTCATTCTCTTGGGCGCCATCCCGGCGGCGCTGCTGGCGATATTGACAGACTACGTCCTGGGCCGCCTGGAAGTGGTGCTGACGCCGCGTGGCTTGCTGATCGAGACTTAAGGCCCGCCCGCAACCGCCTTCAAGTGATCCGCCAGGCGTAGCGCCAGGGCGACAATCGTGAGCGTCGGGTTGGCGTAACCGCCGCTGGGGAATACCGCCGAGCCAGCGATATAGAGGTTGTCGACCCGATGCAGCCGTGAATTGGGGTCGACGATGCCGTCCTCGGGCGCTGTCGACATGCGCAGCGCGCCCATGTGATGATCGCCCGCTTCCAGCGCGCCCTCATTTGGCGGGAAGGTCCAGTCTTCCGCGCCGCCAGTGACGTCAGTAATCATTTCATGGCTGACAGCGCCATGCCGACATAGATAATCAAGCGTGATTTCCAGAGCGCGCCTGGCGCTTCGCTTGTCGGTTTCCTTGAGTCGCCAGTCGACATGAGCGACCGGCTGACCGAAGATGGGATCCTTCCGGTCGAGATCTAACCGTATGCGGCTGTCTTCGTTCGGCGCCTGCTCCCAGTTGAGATTGACCACAGCGGAGGCTCGATCAGCGCCGAAATTCAATATGACGCGGAAGTTGCCAATTCCCTCTTCCCGTAACGTTGCCGGCGTTGGTACCAGAACGCCCCAGGCGTTAAAGGTCAAATACTCGAAGACGAGTTCCGGATTGACCAGCGGCGTCACCATGTGTTGGTACGCTCCGGCGTTTACCCCCCTCGTTCCCCCCAAAGCATTGGGGGGAGGCTTAAGACGGATTTGCTGTTCGCGGAAGAAATTGCGGATTTCCGTCGGGATCGCCTGGTCGAAGCGGACCCTAGCGGCGTTGGTCAGCAAGGGATGCACCATAAAGCCCCGCCCCAGTTGATCGCGCTTGTTATTGCCCAAGTCGCCGGAGAGCTGCAACAGGCGCGCGTTTTCAATGCCACCGCATGCCAGCGTATAAGCCTTGGCGCGTACCTTGAAGCTCTTGCCGCGCTGTCCTTCAACGATGGTTGAGCAATTCAGTTCGGTTACATGGCGCCCCTCGCCGCCGGTAGCGATATCAAGCAGGTGCGCGTTGAATAGCACCGTAAGGTTCTCTGCGCTTTTGAGTTGGTCGCGGAACTGCACCTGGAAGTCGTGCAAGTTCTCCTCATATTGGGCATGCATGATTGCGCCGGTCATCTTGTCGTCGGGCATTGGATCGAAGCAGCGACCATACAAGACGTCTTCCCAGAACGACATATCGTCGTAATTGAGGGGACCAAATTGTCCGAAATGATGCGCGTCGATGTAATAGGGTTCCAATTCGTCGAAGGCGAAGGGCCAGGCGCTATCGCGGAATCCGGGGCGGGACAGGAAGTCGACAGGATCCAACGGACGCGCCCAGAATCCAAAATGGTTGGTCGTGCCGCCGTACATATTCAGCCGCGAGCGCTGGGTAAAGACCGGATCCACCTTCTGCAGAAAACTGCCGGTCGTCCCGTGATACAACGATTGTCGGTCCCGGTCCGGGCTGGCTTTGTCGTCAGGGCTGCCGCTTACCAAGAGAATGACATTGAGCGCGCTATTCGCAAGGCGCTGCGCCATGGCGATGCCCGCCGCGCCGGCGCCAACGATGCAAAGATCAAATCCCTGAACGACGGTACCCTCGGGAAGTTGGTCGGCATGCAGGTACATGGATTTATCCTAGCGCGCCATGAATGCCGCGCCGAGCAGGGCGGCATCCTCGCCCAGCGACGAAGGCTCTATCCTGATCCTGGCCGCAACCGCCTCAAAGCAATAGCCTTTCAAGGATTCGCGCGCCGGACCCAGCAAGAGGTCGCCGGCGCTCGCGACGCTGCCGCCGATGACAAAATGCTCTATATTGACTGTCATCGCCATCGACGCGATGGCGATGCCCAAGGCGCGACCGGCCTCCCGCAACACCTGAAGAGCGACAGCGTCTCCTGCCAAAGCTCGCTGCGTTATCTGCGCGCCGCTGATATTTTCGCCGCTGGCAGCGGCGTAACTTTTTGCCAGCGCCGGCCCGCTCGTGTAAGTTTCCAGGCAACCGCGCGAACCACAGTGACAAAGGCGACCGTCAGGATCGACGGTCATGTGCCCGGATTCGCCGGCGGTATTGCTTTCACCATAAATGAGCGCGCCCTGGTATATGATTGCCGCGCCGACGCCCGTGCCGATCACGATATAAATCATGTTCTCGCGATCGCGCCCGATCCCGAAATGAAACTCGCCCAAAGCCGCCACCTTGGCGTCATGATCCAGCTTGACCGGCAAGCGCAACTTCTCTTGCAATATGGCGCGGAAGGGCGTATTCGAGATGCCGGGCAAGTTCACCAAAGCCTGCAGGTCCCCGCTGACATGGTCTACGGGACCGGGCGCGCCAATGCCGACGCCGGCAATGATCTCGCCCCGCGGCAGATCGAGTTTGAGCGAATCAACTTGCGCGGATATGCGAGCGGTCACGCTATCGACTCCCTCGTCGGCCTGCGTATCGATACGCCTCCGACTAAGGATTTGATCGTCGGGGCTCACCAATGCCAATGCGATCTTGCTGCCGCCCAGATCGATTCCGATGACCCAAGTCATGATGCCAGCTCCGATTTCAGCGGGGCCTTGCCGAGCAGATGATCCGCCACCCGCAGGGTTTGCGCGCAAATGGTCAAGGCCGGGTTCATTGCCGTTGACGATGGGAAGAACGAGGAATCCATCACAAATAGATTCTCAACATCGTGGGTTCTGCAGAAGGGGTCCAGCACCGATGTCGCCGGATCAGCGCCAAAGCGAGCCGTGCCACATTGATGCGAATTGGTCTCGATGCCCAGGGTCTCGGTGAAGACGAAGGCATAACCGGCCCTGCGCATCATGCGCGCCGCGCGTCCGATCAATTCCTGGTGAGCGACGCGATTGTTCGCTTCCCATTGCACGTGAATCCTTCCGTCGCTGCCGAGGAAAACGCGGTTTTTCGGGTCCGGCAGATCCTCCGACATTACCCACCAGTCCACGCTGCGCTTTGCCATCGCAGTCAGGATCGGTTTTGGTATGCCGGGCTTGGCGACGGACAGCATGCCCGCCTGTAACTTGCCCAAGAGTTGTAAATTGCCCATGGGCCAGGGGAAATCATCATCGCCAAAATAGAAGTCGTTCACCGCCATCGTCTTCTGGAATACGGTCGGGTTACTCTTAAGTGGGGCGACAGCGGTCAGCGCGGTGTTGTTGTGCGCCATATAGTTGCGCCCCAACATGCCCGACGAATTTGCGAGGCCATTCCGATGTTGATCGTCCGCCGATCCCAGCAGCAGAATGGCGGAATTAACGGCGCCGCAGGCTACAATAATCGTGTCGCCGGATACCGTGAACGACTCGCCCTTGCGTTCCACTTCAAGGGCGACGGCGCGTTTGCCGCTGCTGTCGGTCAGAATACGCCGCGCCCGCGCATTCGTCCAAAGCTCAACGTTGTCACGCATAAGCGCCGGACGCAGGCAGCAAACCTCGGCATCGCCCTTGGCATGAACCTGGCAGGGGAAACCGTCACAGGTGTTGCAGCGGATGCAGCGGCCGCCTTCGCGCAGATCGATCGCCATCGGCAGGCAAAATGGATGCAATCCTTGATCGCGCAAGCTGTCGATCAATTCCGCGATAGCAGGCTCATGCTCGACTTCGGGAAATGGATAAGGACGCGCGCGCGGCGGTTCACCGAGGTCCTCGCCAGATCTTCCGTGTACAAATAAAAGGATTTCGGCGAGGTTGTAGTAGGGTTCGAGGTCCTCGTAGCGGATGGGCCAGGCCGGCGACGTGCCGCCTTCATGCTCCAGGGCGTCGAAATCTTCGCGGCGAAGACGCGGCAAGGCAGCGCCGTAGACTTTGGTATTGCCGCCGACGTAGTAGTGAACGCCGGGCTTGAATGTTCCCCCGTTTGACGCGTCAATCCAGTCTTCTTTTGGCTTGTAGCGAGCATCATCGAATACGGCGCTCACCTGCCAATTCTGAGGCTCCTGGGGCAGGAAGTCTCCGCGCTCGATCAGCAGGATGCGGGCGCCGCTGTCGCGCAGGGCGTAGGCAAGCGTGCCCCCGCCCATGCCGGTGCCGATGATGATGAAGTCGTAGCGCGCCGCCACCGCCACTATTAGATCTCCGCCAGCTTAACCCAGCGCTCAGTTTCTGCGGATCGCTCGGCAGCTTCCATGATCTTCTGCACATGCAATCCGTCCGCGAAGGACGGCGACGGCGTCCTGTCCTCCCATATTGACTTGATGAACTGATACTGACATTCGGCGTGGACGCGCATGAAGTCCGGGCTCATCGTCCAGTCCGGCGCCCGCTGTCCATCGTAGCGGCCCGCCGTTTCGATTCTGCGAAAACCGCGCTGACCGCCGATTGGCGTCTCGGCGTCGCGGGCGTCGTAGACATAGAGCCAGGCCGGCTCGGCCAGGTCGAAGCGAAGCGCTCCGGATTCCCCAAAGATTTCGACGCAGACATCATTGGTAGCGCCCGTACCCATGCGCGAGATTTCGATCGTGCCCAGGCCGCCGTCGCGGGTGCGGGCATGCAGCAGAGCGATATCATCGACATCGACCTGTCCCATTTCTGCCGCGCCCGGCGCCACAGGACGTTCCTTGATAAGGGTATCCAGCGTTCCGTAGACCGAATCGAAATCGCCGAGCAGATAATAAAGCAAATCCAGAATGTGCGAGCCGAGGTCAAATAGCGCGCCGCCGCCGGTAAGCTCCCGTTGCAGGCGCCAGGAAAGCGCTTTGTCGCGGCTGATGTAACTTGAGCGATGATAGCGACCGCGGAAAGAGAAGACCTGTCCCAGGAAGCCGTCCGCAATGAGTTGCCTGGCGCGCGCAATGGCGGGGAAAAACCGGAAGTTGAATGTCAACTGGCCTTTGACGCCAGCGGCGTCTACCGCCTGCGCCATTGCTTGCGCTTCACCCGCGTTCATCGCCAGGGGTTTTTCACAATAGATATGCCGCCCGGCGGCGGCGGCAGCCAGGACGATATCATAGTGGGAATTGTTCGGTGTACAGATATCAACCGCGTCAATGTCGTCGCGCGCCAGCAAGTCGCGATAGTCCGTCGTGTAGAATTCGCAGCCGATTTCGGAGGCGGCTTGTACCGCAGTTTCCGGCCGGGTCGTGGCGACCCCGCCAACCTTGATGCTGTCCGCGCTCAAGCCATAATGGAAGGGAATGGCGCGATAAGCCGCGGCATGCACGCGCCCGATGCCACCGTAACCGATCAGCCCGATATTAATACTTGGCATTTCTTGTCCTTATCGTACAGCTTTGTAGAACCATATTAATTCAATACATAACAAAGGTGTCTCAGGAGCGGGAACGGAGACCAGTAGGCAGAGAGCCCGCAATCAAGATTTCTTGCCACGGCAGCCCCAGTCCTTGAACTGCGGGGCGCGAGGTTTAGTGCCAGGCGTCCGGTTAGATTTAGGGTTGAACTTTGTCCGATTTTGTCCGAATTCGGACAATAGAAACATTTTTTCGGACAAAGTGCCGATTTAGACGGTAGATCGGGCCCTTTGCGCTCTCGTTGTGCCGAGAGACAAGCGGCTTTAGCAACCCGGATATTTGCACAGATCCTCCCCATTTCCCCCGCAGAACACTCATATCAAGATCTGAACACAATTCTATTAACATCATAATACAGATAGAAGAGCAAACCGGTAACGAGAAACCCTCTTGTTCACTGATTTTCATGGCTTTCGGGTAGTCCCAGAAACATATTTTCCAATCAATCGTTTTTCCTTCCGACTCGGAATTCCCGGGATGTAGAATGTGGCACGGGCATAGCAGAAAGCGCAAAGCAAAGGGCGACTAAATGTTCGCGTTGACCGCGATCGGGCGAAAATTGGTAAAGTCTTTTAATCCAAGTTTTTCGGAGCCCTACACTGACCCAATTTGCGCGCCAAGCGCTACAACTGTTTCAATCCCCGCTCATCTCGATAACACTCACTCGCCTCGCGCATGACAGCGCGCAGCTTATCCACAGCGGCGGCGATCTGCCCCGTGCCCGGCTGCAATTTGCCTTCGGGACCCTTCAGCAAGGGCGAGGAAAATTCGCCGACGGTCATCCCGACCTCGATGAACTCCGACACGTTTCCCGCGTTGAGCCCGCCATCTTCCATCAATTCGATGCGGTCTTCCATGCCCGCATCCGCGATCATACGATGAAGTTTGGCCAAAGTATCGATCACGATTGGATCAATGGTATGCGGGCTTTTGTCGCCTGCGGTCTTTTTCCAAAATGGCGCGCGACTCTCGTATTCGATGATGTCGACACAGGGATGAATGAATTGTTCGAAAGCGTAAGCGGGCACACCCTGCCAGGCCCAAACGCCGACCTTCAGGCCCAGTTTTTCTTTGATATAGGTAATGTTCTGGAAGATCATCTCGTTCGTGGTTTCCAGGGGCAAGCTGATCAAGCTCACGCCCAGATCAGCCAATTGATCGAAAACGCTGAAATTCGGTCGCAGCATTTGCAGCTGCGCTTCGACCTCCAGCGACGTGCTGTTACAGGTTGCTTCAATGATGTCGTATCCGCCGCGCGGCATGGCGAAATCCATATACGCCCCATCGCGCACTTCAATGTGCAGCCAGTCGACGCCGGCCGCTTCCAGTTCACGCACCTGCGCCCCCAGCACGGCGTAGTCCGCCCAAAACAGGCCGGCGGCGATTTTGCATTGCTGGGTCACATTTCCGATCGGCATAAGCTCCCTTTCTCAACTACCAGCAGGGCAGTGGCTTCATCAATCGTCTGCGGGGTCGTCCTTCGATACGAGTTGGCTGTGTATGTAACCCGCCTTGCCATCATAGTTGAATTTTATCCATTTATCGCTGCTGAAACCTTCCGGTATTGTACCGGGCTCTTCCCCCAGTGATTGTATTTTGTCTCCAGCGATTAGCCCGCCAATAAAGGGACAATTGGCGCTTGGACAGGATCGGACGTAAGGATTCGCTGACCTCACAGTATATGTCTCGCGAGTTGCTGCTGTGATGGTTGGGCGCGGCGTCGGCGTTGCTGTCGGGCGTTGCGTGTTTGTCGCCGTCGGGTGCTGGGTGTTTGTCGCTGTCGGGCGCTGGGTGTTTGTTGCCGTTGGACGCTGAGTGTTCGTCACTGTCGGGCGCTGGGTGTTTGTTGCTGTTGGGCGCTGGGTATTCGTCGCTGTTGGGTGTTGGGTATCTGTAACTGTCGGGCGCTGGGTATTTGCCGCTGTCGGGCGCTGCGTCGGCGTCGACGTCTGTAAATCTATAAATATGTTGGACAGCATATCTATGTTAAGGCTGCCTGGCACAAGCAGCACAGCAATAATAGGCACAATGAGAATAACGAAGAAGATGAAAACACTTTTCCAGCCAAGCACTCTTTTCGTAGCGACTTGAGCTTGTCGACGTTGGATAGGCTGAACCGGTCTCTGGTTCTGTCGTACGGGAACGGATTTATCCTGCGTCAACAGGTCGCCCAAGGTAATCGATGGTCGCGGCGCTGGCGGGGCTGGCTCTTGTTCCGGTGCTTCTCCTGACGCTATTAAGTCACAGAGTTCCTGCAATCGCAGGTCATCCAAATCAAGCCACTTGCCGACGCGCCGGTGCTGCTTAAACTGCCGATTCAAGTCGCCAGCGAGAATGCTGCTAAATCCAGCAACCTGCTCGGCAATTACAACCTCTGTCCATATAGGAATCTTTACGCCAAACCAATTTATCTTTTCAGTCTCATCCGCCCAACAGATCCTAAGAAGCCTGGTTTCTTTCTCCTGAATCACATAGATGTAGCTTGAGCCTTCCTTTTTGTCCCAATCCTCATATTCACTGCGAGGTATGGAACTAAGCTCACGCAAACTCTTTTCCGCTTTTTTGGGGCGTGAATGCGGCGCTCTTGCTTCTAAGACGATCGACGGCTGAGACATGTGGCGAATTCTTGCCAAATGAGAATCATTCAGCTTAAACCATTCGCCATATTCTTTGTACTTGGCGTAATCTCGATGTAGTCTCTCTTCGTCTCCTTCGGCGTCTTGTGATTTTATGATGAGAACGGGCTCTATGCTAAAGGGCAGCTCTCTTTCAAATCTGTCAAAGCGTTTGAGCGGATGACCTGTATGTCCGATTTTGTAGCAGCCGCTGATTTCCACATCGCGAATGACATAGACATAGCCGGCTGGAGGCGCGAGCCGCCGCAAATCTTCATAGTTAGCGACGAGTTCCGGATATTCCGCCAAACTCAAATCACCTTGCTACAGACATGTCCATCACTCTCGCGGCAGTCGCCTCATCCGTGCAAAGCACGTTGATCGCGCCTGAGTTCAAGGCGCCGAGAATGGCCGCCGCTTTATTGACGCCGACGGCGACAGCGATCGTTTCTGGCACGGCGCGCAGTTCATCCAGCGTAACGCCGATGATACGCCGATTCAATTCGCAGGGGTACAGGCGTCCTTCGCCGTCGAATATCTGCCATGCCATATCGCCGATGGCGCCGTTTCGACGGTATGCTCGCAATTGCTCGGCATCCGCCACGCCGGCTTTCACGAACCCGGACGTGAAGGGATCGAGGTCGCCGATGCCGACCAAGGCGATATCGGCGCGGCGCACTTGCTCAAGTGTCTGCCCGACCACGGCTTGTGCGCGGATCATCGCCGCGGCCTCGGCATTGTCCGCCAGCAGCGGCGAAGAAAGATAGAGCGCTTCTCCGCCCAGTTTCTGCGCCAGTTGGCGCGTCAAGGCGGAGCTGTCGTATTCTTTGAGCGCCTGCGACAAGCTGCCGGTGGCTTGCATCACCTTGACGTTCGCTTGAAAATCGATGCGGACGGCGTTGATGACTTCGTAGGTGGTGCTTCCGAAGCAGATCGACATTGTGGATTGATCTGCCAGCGCCTCTTCCAGGTAGCGCGCGGCAAGCTGAGCGATCTGTCGAAGCAGGAGCGCGGCATCGGTCGCGCCCGTTTGCAGCACCAAGGCCCGGTCCAGGCCAAAGCCGGCGATAAGCTGCGCTTCCAGATCGCCCGCGCGTTTGATCGGCCAGTCGATCAGTACCCGCACGATCTGCCTTTCCCGCGCCTCCTTGAGCAAGCGGTAGATTTTTACGCGCGACAAGTCCAGGGCCACGGCGATGTCGTTCTGCGTCATCTCCTGCTGGTAATACATCGACGCGACCTTGGCCAGCAATTCATGGCGCAGCGAATCCATCATGATCAAATGCCGGCTCGATTACGCGTCATGATTTCCGCCTTCCCTTGTCGCGTCCGCGGCTGATAGCCCGGCAGCGGCAATAATCGCTCGTGAATGATATCGATCATCCAGTCGGCGCTGGGGAAAAAGCTCTCGTCGAGCTCGGCAGGCGGCGTGATCCAGTTGCGCGCGCCTAAAACTGCGACGGGACCATCGAGAAAGTCGAAGGCCAACTGACTGATGTTGGATGCCATCGTATGCAGGAAAGAGCCGCGTTCGCTTGCATCGGACGCCAGCAATACCTTGCCCGTCTTGCGCAGGGATTGGAGGATCGGCTCGTAATTGAGCGGGTTGAGAAAACGCGCGTCGATGACTTCGGCGCCCAGACCGTGCTCCGTCCACAGTCTGTCCGCGGCTTCCAGCGCGCGATAGAGCGCCGCGCCGATAGTGACGATCGTGATATCGCTGCCCGGACGATGCAAGTAGGGTTGACCCTCCTCTATCTCGTAGTATTCGACCGGTACGCCACCGGCAAACAGCGTTTCCGGCTGGCTGTAAAGGCGCTGGCTCTCGAAGAAGACAACGGGATCGGTACCTCGCAGCGCCAGGTTGAGCATGCCCTTGGCGTCATAAGCGGTAGCCGGGAAGTAGACCTTCAGCCCCGGTATGTGCGCGACTAGCGAACTCCAGTCCTGCGAGTGCTGGGCGCCGTATTTCATGCCGACGGAAACGCGCAATACGAGTGGCATGCGCAGCGCATTGGCCGACATCGCCTGCCACTTCGCCATCTGGTTGAAAATCTCGTCCCCGGCGCGTCCCATAAAATCGCAATACATGAGTTCCGGCACAGCCCGCCCGCCAGCCAGCGCATAACCCACGGCTGCGCCGACGATCGCCGCCTCCGAGATCGGCGTGTTGAAGAGGCGATGGTAGGGCAGGGCCTCGGTCAAGCCGCGGTAGGCGCCAAATGCCCCACCCCAATCGCGGTTCTCTTCGCCAAAGGCGATCATGGTCGGATCTTGATAAAAGCGATGGATCATGGCTTCGAAGATCGCTTCGGCATAGGTCAATGTCTTGAGCTTGGGCAAGGGATTGCCCTGTTCGTCGATGCCGCTGCGGTGTTTGGCTGACGTGACCTTGAAGCGGCTCTCCGTCATAGGCTGCAAGACGTCCGGTTTGCGATCATCCAGCGCATCCGCCCGCTCACTGGAGAACATCATCGCGCCAATCTCGTCGCTGGCCACATGCAAGCGCGGCGAGCTGTCCAGATCAATGGCGGCGGCAACGATCCGGGCGATCATTTCCGCGATCAATGCGCTTATGTTTTCCAGCGTAATATTGTCGGCGTGGCCATTGGCGCACAGGTACTGCCCAAAGCCCTTGATGGCGTCCTGCTCCCGCCACATCTCGACCTCGTCTCTTTCGCGATAGGATGAGGCGTCACTGGGCGAGTGGCCGCTATAGCGATAGGTGATGACATCAAGCATGGCCGGTCCTTGCCCGGCCAGCAAGACCTCTTTTTTCCGCCGGGTGGCATCGGCGACTGCCAGCGGATCGTAGCCGTCTACGCGTTCGCTGTGCATGGCAGCGCTGTTTACGCCCAAACCAACCCGCGCCAGCATGCCGAAGCCCAGGGTTTCGCCCTGGGGCTGCCCGCCCATGCCATAGAAGTTGTTCATGAAGTTGAAAAGGATGGGTGGCGCGCCGCCCAGATCGGCATCCCAAAGCGTGCGATACTGGTCCATCGCCGCGAAGTTCATCGCCTCCCAGACCGGACCGCTGGCGACCGACGAATCGCCGATATTGGCAATAACAATGCCGCGCTTGCGATTGATGCGCTTGAATAGCGCCATGCCCAGCGCGATATCGGCCGAGCCGCCGACGATAGCGTTATTGGGCATGATGCCGAAGGGCGGAAAGAAGGTATGCATCGAGCCGCCCATGCCGCGATTGAACCCGGTCGCGCGGGCGAAGATTTCGGCATACGTGCCGTAGATCAAGTAGGCTTGCGCGAGTGACTCGATATCACTGAAGTCGTCAATGCTTTCAACGACGCGCAGCGCCTCGCCATCCATATACGTTTCCATAATGTCCAGCAAGCAGTCTTCGTCAAGCGCGCGGATGGCGGAAAGCCCTTTGGCCAGAATCTCGCCGTGGCTGCGATGCGAGCCGAGGATGTAGTCCTCGGGATCAAGGTGCAGGCACTGCCCGACGGCAGCCGCTTCCTGGCCGATTGACAGATGCGCCGGACCGAGATGATTGTATGCGATCCCCCGGTAAGAGCCCGCTTTCTTGAATCCATCCAGAACTAGTTCGAACTCGCGGATCAGGCGCATGTCATGATAGATGTTGACCAGTTCCGCGCTGGAGAAACGTTGGGCTTCGGCCTGTGGATCGGAAAGGTAGGCGTTGATCGGAATATCCGGCGCTCGCAGCAGCGACCTCTTTCGGGCTTCGTATGGGTCAATCGTCAGCGATTTGGGCATTGCCGGCTCCAGATCTATACAGCGAGCAGCAGCTCGATACTGGCGATGTTCTTGCATAATTGCGCGAGAAAGCGGGCGGCTGGCGCGCCGTCGACAACTTGATGATTGACGGTCAGCGACAAGCCGATATGCGCTATATGCGCGACCGCGCCGTCGCGCTCCACCGGCTTGAGGTTGATGCTGCCGATGCCGAGAATGCCCACCTGCGGCGGATTAAGGATGGGCGTGAAGCTTTCGATGCCCAGCCCACCCAGGTTGGTCGCGGTGAAGCTGCCGCCTGCCAATTCATCAGGCAGGATATTGCTATCTCTACAAGCCGCGGCCAGTCGACGTGCCTCGCCGGACAGAGCCCGCAGACTAAGCGAATCGGCGGCGCGAATCACCGGAACCAAGAGTCCGCGCGGCGTATCCACCGCCATGCCGAGGTGCACGCGCCTGTGCTGATAAATCCAGTCGTTCTCATACAGCGCGTTCAGTTCCGGAAAAGCCGGCAAGGTCCGCGCGACGGCGAACAAGAGCAAGTCGTTAATGGTCACGCCACGCAAGCCCAGCGCCTCATCGCTGGACTTGAGCCGAGCGCGCAAGCCCCGCAAGGAAGTCGCCTCAGCCGATGCATTGAGCGTCAGCTGGGCGGTTGTGCGCAACGACTCAAGCATCCGCTTTGCGATTGTTCTGCGGACGCCCGTCACAGGAATCGCCTTCAACTCGGGTGATGCGCCGGACGAAGACGGCGCCAGATCGGACTTGGTGATTCGCTTGTCGACGGTCCCTTCATCCGCGATCCGGTACTCGCCGCTTTCCAGCATTGCCTTGGCCACCGGCGACATCTTCACCTGTCGGTCAATCAATGCCCGGATGTCTCGCTCGATTATACGGCCATCGGGACCCGTGCCTTCGATTTCACGGTAGTCAATACCCTTTCGCTGCGCCAGATTCCGCGCGCGCGGCGAGATAGAGACTTTGTCGTTCGGCTTCTCATCATCCTGGTCATAGGAAACTCGTGGCCTGGCATGTTCGGCCCGCTCGGCGGAGACCGGAGCAAGAAAATCGAATGACTCGCCCTCTCGACCGACGACGGCAATGTTCTCCATGACCGGCGCCTCATCGCCCGCTTCAAAAAAGCGCGCCAGCAATATGCCGGAAGCGCTGCTTTCAACTTCGAGCGTCGCCTTGTCCGTCTCAATTTCGCAAAGCGCTTCGCCCACTTCAACAGGATCGCCGACGCCGACACGCCAAGCCAAAATGATCGCGCTTTCGACCGTATTTCCCAGTTTGGGCATGACGATGGCTTGTGGCATCTATGCCTCTTGAGCGCTACTGTGCAATTACACACTTTCAGTTCAATTACACAGAGTGTAGCTAGCTGCGTTGCCCTTGTCAAGTCGCTTGCGACAGTTCATGGGATGGGCAACATTCGGGCTATCCGCCGGCTACACATGTCGTATTTTGTTTATCTCACAAACGGGCGCCCTGTCCTTAATTGCAAAAATCGGGCTAAGGTATTACTATCCCGCAGAAGTGAATAAGAGAAATAATGCATGACATATCGCCTGCATCATGTCAGCGTTCCGAGCTCGCCGGGCAGCGCCGAGCGAACTCGCGGCTTCTATGGCGCGTTGCTGGGACTGGAAGAGATTCCCGCGCCGGCCACCATCACGAGCGTGGATGTAATCTGGTTTAAGCTCAGCGGAAGCACCGAATTGCACATCTTTGAAGAGGCGCCACGAGGCGACGCGTCGCTCCGGCATTTTTGTCTGGTCGTGGACGATCTGGACGCCTTGCGCCAAAGGCTCAACGAAGCGGGCTATGCACCTTGGGAAACGGAACCCATCCCGGGGCGGCCGCGGTTTTTCTGTCACGACCCCAGCGGTAATCTTATCGAGTTCACAATCATCGTCGGCAACTACCTCGATCATCAGGATTCGTAGCCGTCCCCATAGCGCAATGGACCGCGCCAGGCGGCGGTATTCACCGCGCGCAAAGCGTCATAGTCTAGTTCAGTGTCTTCGACGCGCAATGCGCCATCCACGATGCAGGGGCGCCGGTTGCACTGAAGATATGCGATTAACCGCGACTTCAAATCCGCTTGACGGCGGGCATACGCGGTATTCCCGGCCAGATTGCGAGAGTCGCCGGGATCGGCTTGACTATGGAAAAGGTGCTCGGTCCCGCCCCCAAAGTAATAAACGTATTTGAAAGCCCCGTCCGTCCCGAAGACGGCGTCGCTGGTCTCGCCAAATATGACGCGATCAGCCGGCTGCGCCAACAAGGAGACACCGTCCATTTCCCGAGCCGGCGTCAAACCTGCGAGCTCCAGCAATGTGGGCGCGATGTCCGCGGTCAACACAGGCTCTTGGGAGCGTCTATTTATGATGCCGTGACTTTCGGGCAAGCGCATAATGATAGGCACACATGCGGAAGATTCCAGGAAGCTGTTCTTGGCGAACAAGCGATGATCGCCCAGATGCTCGCCATGGTCGGATGTGAGCACAATCACGGTATTGTCGTACAAACCCCTGCGCTTTAGCTCGCCAAGCAAGCGTCCCAATTGATAATCGATGTGCGTGATCTGCGCGTAATAATGACGGCGCAGTCGCATCATCACCGGCGGCGGTATTCGGTCGGCTTTGCTCATGATACGCTGCCGGGTGAAGGCTGATGGCTCATCGGCGCTATCCACCCAATCGCCGATGACCGGTTCCGGTACATCAAAATCGTCATAAAAACGATCGAATGGCTGCGGGGGATCGAAGGGGCTATGCGGGGCTTCGAAGACCATCCACATAAAGAAGGGGCAATCGGGATCGCGGCGCGAGAGGAACTTGATGCCTTCGTCGACGATCCAGTGGCTGTGCGTCAGATGCTCGGGCACGGCGCTTACCGCCGGATACACCTCGTTCCCGCCCAAGCCATGCCCGCGGTAGAACCCGCCCCAGCCTTGCTCTTCCAAAAAGTTGACATAGTCGTCCGGATGCAGGCTGATATCCTCGAAGCCGAAGCGAGCGCGTTCGGGATAAAAGTGCATCTTGCCAATCGCCTTGCTCTGGTAGTCCGCTTCTCGCGTCAAGCGTCGGGGCAAGCTGTGCTGTGGTTGAATGGGCGTGCGCGGGCCGTTCATGAAATTATGGGGCATGCCATGCTGGCTGCCGGTAAAGCCGGTGAGCATGGTGGCGCGCTGCGGCATGCAAACCGGGCAATCGGCATAAGCGCGCCTATACCAGATGCCTTCGTATGCCAGTTGATCGAAATGCGGCGTCATCACTGGGTGGGGACTGTCAGCGATGCCGAGGCAATCGCCGCGCCATTGATCGAGGACGATGTAGACGATGTTGGGTTTCTCAACCGATTGGACATCCACAGCGCGCTTATCCTCGAAGCTGCTTCAAAGACATTGGCAAGACCCGAACCTGCGATGCCTTAAGGTGACTTTCTGTAATGGTCCCATAAATCTGGGCACATTTTCCCCAGGATTTTGGGTGGGTTTTGGTTTGTGGCAGGAGAATGCTGGACAGGACCAGTGGGCTTGCAAGAGAGCAGGCAAGCGACTGACGCCAGGCGGCATAACCGCCGAGCTTACTGGGGCCGGACTGGTTTGCTTTGTGTTTGAACTTTGTCCGACTTTGTCCGTTTTCCGGACAAAGGAAACTCTTTTTCGGACAATGCGCCAATTGCCTTGGCAGATCGGGCTGCTTGCGCGGTCCTTGTGGCATGAGACGAGCAGCTTCAAGCGCGCCTATGCCTGATATTGGCACAGAGCCGCCCGGCGCGTAAGTGGCGGAAAGATTTGACAGGCTCAGGCGAAATAGTAAGCCAGCTTGTGGCATGAGCGCCGCGGTAAACATAAACAGTCCCCTTCATTTCCCCCGCAAAACCCGCATCAAGGGAGCTGAAGTCACCCTAAAATCCATTGACATTAGGGGAAGATATGAGCGGCTTGGCAGCGTAAAACCCTTGTGTTCACTAGCTTTCGGGGATTTTGGGTTTTCCCTGAAGCAGATTTTTCCGGTCAAGCGTTTTTTCCCTTCCGACTGGGTTGTTCCGGGATGCAGCAAGTGGTACGAGCATAGCGGAAAGGGCAAAGCAAAGGGCGACTATATAGTCGCGCTTTGCCCGGATGGGCGAGAATTGGTGAAGTCTCGTCCAAGTTTTCGGGATCACTACAGGGTGAAAACAATTTTTCAACAAGGTCCGCTGGATCGCCCGACGCGTAGAAACTGAATGAGTATCGGGCGACTCGCCGCTGTGCGTAGACACCGCAGGTCAGTCGCCCCTACCAGATCGCTAGTATTTTGGGTCTAGGATCCCATGTCGAGGGCCAGCTAAAGTTATTTCAACCGACAAGCATACGATTCCCGATGTCCGCTGTAGTTTTATTTTGGTTTGAATTTATGATATATTGCTTGACTATGATTTCTGCAGCGATTGACTGCGTTCTTCGGTGGAAAGTGGCAGAACTTCTCGCGAAATGCGGTATATTTGTCTGAGATTCACTGCGGCGGTTATAAGGAGCTAGTCATGGCGGACTACGGCATAGCAGCGTCAGGAGATACAGTAGAGCAATTGGCGCTGCGGAACAGCGCTGGGATGGAGGTGAAAGTCATCACTTTCGGCGGCATCATCACGTCTATCCGCGTGCCAGACCGCCGGGGCAGGTTTGCCAATGTCGCGCTTGGCTTCGAAAGCCTGGAAAAGTACCAAGCCGGACATCCTTACTTTGGCGCTATCACCGGGAGATACGCCAACCGCATCGCCGAGGGACGATTCTCGCTGGACGGTACGGAGTATACGCTCTTCGTCAATGACGGTCCAAACAGCTTGCACGGCGGCGAAAAGGGCTTCGACAAGCGTATCTGGAACGCGCGCGAATTGACCGAGGGCTTGCAACCTGGTCTTGAATTAAGCTACCGCAGCGCGGACGGCGAAGAAGGTTACCCGGGGAACCTGGACGCTGTCGTAAGGTACACGCTGACCGACGATAACGCGCTCCGTATCGATTACAGAGCCACGACGGATGCGCCGACGGTTGTCAATCTGACCAATCACAGCTACTTCAACTTGCTGGGAGAGGGCGAAGGAACCATATACGATCATATCCTGACCTTGAATGCCGACCGCTTCACGCCCATTGACAGCAATCTGATCCCGACCGGCGAATTGGCGGCGGTTGCTGGCAGTCCCTTTGACTTTCGCAATCCAAAGGCAATCGCTGCCGGGCTGAGGTCATCGCACGCGCAGATCGCGCTGGCGCAAGGATACGACCAGAATTTCGCGCTCAATCGTGAAGGACTTTCCGAGGGAGAATTGGGATTCGCGGCTGTGGTCTATGAGCCGCGCTATGGCAGGCGCATGGAAGTATGGACGACGGAACCGGGCATCCAGTTTTACTCGGGCAATTTTCTCGACAGCACGCTGGTCGGCTCAAGCGGACGCATGTATCGTCAAGGCGACGGTTTGGCGCTGGAGACACAGCACTTCCCAAATTCGCCCAATCAGCCGCAATTCCCGTCAACCGTCCTGCGCCCCGGCGAGCGCTACGAATCGACCACGGTTTACAAATTTGGGACGGATTAGTATCTCCGATGCTCAGTCTTTGCTGGTGGGATCAAAAGCGTCGCGCAAGCCATCGCCTATGATGTAAAGGCAGAGCACGACGGTCGAGATCAACATGCCCGGGAAGAAGACCAGGTGCGGCGCGACTTTGAAGAATTCGCGCGATTTACTGAGCATATTGCCCCAGGTGGCGGTGGGCGGTTGTACGCCGAGCCCGAGGAAACTCAAGGCTGATTCGATCAGAATGACATTGCCGATGATGATGGCCAGGTTGACAATAGTCACCGAGAAAATGTTGGGCAGGATATGAACCAGCATGACTCTGGCATCGGAAGCGCCGACGGCTTTGGCGCTCACGATGTATTCCCGCGACCGGATCGAGAGCGTCTCACCGCGTACCAGACGGCAGGTCAGCGTCCAAATCAATAGCACCAGCGAGAATATCAACGTCCCGGCGTCCGGCTGAAAGATGGTCGAGATGACGATCAGCAAGACCAAAGCCGGAATCGAATTCAGAGTTGTGATAATCCAGTACACGATGTCATCGAGGATGCCGCCGAAGTAGCCGGTGAGGATGCCCAAGGTCACGCCTACCGCCAGCGCCAAAGTCCCGGACAGAAAGCCGATCAGTAAGGAAACTTGGCCCGCGTATAACAGCCGGGAAAGGTGATCGCGGCCGAGATTGTCGGTGCCGAGGATGTGCCCGGCGCTGAAGACCGGCAGATGCTTCGCTTCGGCGGCGTTCGTTGTGTTAGGGTCTACACCCAATATGCCGGTGATTAGCGGCGCGCCTGCCGATAGCAGCGTGAGTAATAGCACAACTACTATTGCTGCCATGGACAACTTGTCATTGCTCAACCGGATCAGCGCTAGCTGTGACAGCGAACGGCTGCGCAGCAATTGATCGCCTTCTATTTTTGAGATGCCAGTCTCGCTTTTGAGCATCGGCCTCTCCTACGACAAACGAATGCGCGGATCAATAAGGACATACAAGATATCCGAAAGCAGAAAGCCAAGAATAGTCGCGATTGCGGATATGATGACGATGCCCATTACGACCGGGTAATCTTGCTGAATTGCGCCATTGAAGAACACACGCCCAAGCCCTGGCCAGGCAAAGACCGTCTCGATAACTGTCGCGCCAGCCCACAAGTTGGTCATGATCGGTCCCAGCAGCGTCGCAAAGGGGATCAGGGCGTTGCGCAAGGCATGGCGGAAATCGATTTGCCGCTGCGACAGACCCTTTGCCTTGGCAGTCCGGATATAATCCTGGCTCAGCACTTCCAGCGTCGAGGTGCGCAAATAACGCGAAAAACTCGCCATATTTGAACCAGAGAGAACGAATGCCGGCAGAATTAGATACTGCAGTCGCTGCAAGAACGGTGGGCATTCGCCTGTGAGCGTCAAGCCGCATCTCCCGCCCAATGGCACAAGTCCTAAAAGAACCGCAATCACCAGAAGTAAGATCAGACCGAGCCAAAAATCGGGAATTGCGTTTAACAGGACCGCAAGCACTCTTGACACGTTATCAAAAATGCTGCCTTTCTTGGTGGCTGATATGACGCCGACGGGAATGCCGACAACCATTGCGAAGAGCAATGCGGCAATGCTTAGTTCCAGGGTCGCTGGTATGGCAGAGGCGATGATTTCCATCACCGGCTTTTTGCGGACGAAAGAGTTGCCAAAATCGCCGCGCAGGATGCCATAGTTGCTGCCCGGCGGTTCCGGTTTGCCGTCTCCATTGGTATCAAGCTGGGTGAAAAGCTCAAAGGCTTGATCGGCAATGCCATCGCCGTCGCTATCCCAGCGCAGCCAGTCATCGCCAATGAGCCAGCGCAAATACTGGATGTGGAAAGGGTCGTCGACGCCGAGCTGCGCCCGCAGTTCCGCACGTCGTTCCGCTTTGATATTGGGCGCGAAATAGAGTCGGATAATCGGGTCGCCCGGCGCCAGCCACAGCAAAAAATACGACAGCAGCGTGATGCCGAAGAATATCGGAATAGATTGCACCAGGCGGCGAATGATGTATTTGATCATGCAAATAACCAGTTTCATCCAATAAGGATTGCTTCAGCAAAGGAAAGAACGTGCCGGTTTATTTTGCCGGCACGTTCTAGCAATTCTGTCTATTGCGCTTTAGGGGCTGATAGCGATATTAGGCATGTTGGCCTAGCGGGTCTCGGGATATGGCGTCCAGTTCTGGAGCGAGTTGGGTTCGGCGTGC
>JAPOOU010000102.1 GCA_026713245.1 Chloroflexota bacterium | reverse complement strand
TGATGTTAGCGATATCTTTCACTTTATTGCCGCCCGCCCCTGAAATCTCGCCCCTCCCTTGATTAGGCGAAACCACTGATGATTCTGGAATCCTGCGCTGTCGCAATCACAGGAGTTTTGGCAGGCGGCGTGATAAACATGCTCGCGGACGACCTGCCGTCCCGGCGATCCTTGAGGATGCCGCAATACACTGACGGCAGACGGCGCCCAGCGCTTGCCTGGCTCGGGATCGGCGCGTTCATGTGCAACTTGCGCAGCCTGGCGGAGCCCGAGCCGAGCTCAGGTGAGCTTGGGACCGCAAGTCCATCAAGCGGATCCGGCGGGGGTTTGCTCAGTTGGCGCTATCCGCTGACGGAAATAGCCACATCGCTTCTGATGCTTGTTTTTTACGCCGATATCCGAGTAGAAGCCGCGCTAACGTCGCCAGCTACGTTCTTTAAGTTTGCCTATGCGGCGTTTTTTGTGTTAATCGGGGTAATTGACCTGGAGCACAGGCGCATTCCGTTTGCTGTTGCGCTTCCGCTGGGCGCGCTGGCCTTGATTGACGCTGCAGTGTTTCCTGACAGCGAACCTGGATTGCTTTCGGCAGCAATTGGCGGACTGATCGGATTCGCTGTCTTTTATGCTGCCTATCTAGGCGGCGTCGTGTTCGCGCGGATGCTGAGCCGAAACCGCGGCAAGCCGCTAGACGGGGGCGCCATGGGATTCGGAGATGTAGTATTGATAGCCGCAGTAGGACTGATAGTCGGTTTCCCGAGCATCCTTCTGGCGATCATTTTTTCGGTTTTCGCGGGCGCGGCCGGCGCAATCGCCTTGGTATTCGTCAGATTTATGAAGACGGGCGGTTATCGGCCATATGACAAGATTCCATACGGTCCGTTCATAATTGGCAGCGCTATCACTGTGTTGTTAATCGGGAACTAGCTCGGATTCCGGCCGTCCGCGACGTAGCTCCAATTCTTCGAATTTGCGAATCACTCCACCACCCAGGCAGACGTCCCCGTCATAAATGACGGCCCCTTGCCCCGGCGTGATATCGCGCTGGGGATCGTCGAAACGCAGGTATATTTGATCCTCGCCTATCGGATCTACCGTGGCTGGCTGCGCGCGTGCTTTGTAGCGGATCTTTACCCCGGCGCGCAATGGCCGCGCTGGAGCTTCACCACTGACCCAGTTGACCGAATCCGCGAGCAAGTCATCCCGGCCAAGCTCTCCCCTGGTACCGACCACGAGTGAATTATCAGCCGGATTCATCTGCAAAACGTACAAGGGTTCAGCGTAGGAAACGCCAAGCCCCCGGCGCTGACCAATTGTGTAATTGGTCAGTCCTTGATGCTCCCCCAACAGTTCGCCGTTTTTTCGCACAATTGGGCCGGGTTGCATTAGATCCGGCGCATGCAGGCGCAAGAAATCTCGATAGTCCTTGCCCCCCAGGAAACACAGATCCTGGCTATCCTTCTTGCCGTCTACGTTCAACCCGAGTTTCGTCGCCAGGGCGCGCACCTCTTGTTTGGAATATTCGCCAACGGGGAATATCGTCCGAGCCAGTTGTGACTGTCCCATCACGCTCAACACATAGCTCTGGTCCTTTTCGGTATCTACCCCGCTGCGCAATAGGTATTTTCCAGATCCGTCTTGGTCAATGCGCGCGTAATGTCCGGTGGCAAGATAGTCGGCATCCAGCGCCAAGGCATTCTTGAGCAGCCAGTCGAAACGGATATGTCGGTTGCACTGCAAACATGGATTCGGCGTGAATCCGTCACGATGCCGGTCGATGAAGTATTGAACGACTGTGTTGCGAAAGACATCCTTGGTATCCAGAACATAAAAGGGAATGCCGAGTAGGTCAGCTATTCCGCGCGCGTCGGACATCTGCTCCGGTGTACAGCAGCGATTATGCGCCGGGCCTCCCATCGTCTCGTCCGACCACAGGCGCATCATCATGCCTACGACATCGTAGCCGCGTTCGACCAACAATGCCGCGGCGACGGAGCTATCGACGCCGCCGCTCATCGCGACGACGACCCGCGACCCGGTTTCGCTCATCGCGCCATTTCTCTCGTTAGCTTGTTCAGCTTTGCCACCGCAGTTTCCAGTACATCGAGCGCATAGCTGATGTCGTCCGCGGTGGTTTGCAGGCCGACGGACAAGCGCAGCCCGCTTTTTGCCTCATCTTCAGAATAGCCGACGCCCAACAATATGTCTGACGGCTCGGGATTGCCGGTTTTGCAGGCGGAACCACTGCTTGCCGCCACGCCAACCATATCGAGGTGCATCATCAGCGCATTGGCGTCAATGCCATGAAGGACAAAACTGGCGTGCGAGGGAAGACGTCGATCCGGATGCCCGCTGAGCTCGGCACAAGACAAGCGATCCAATATGCCTTGAATCAGTTGATCGCGCATCTTGGTAAAATGCGGTAGCCGCTCGTCATTCTCGTCATAGGCCAATTCCAGCGCCTTCGCCATTCCAACAATGAAAGCCGTATTGTGCGTCCCGGCGCGCATGCCATGTTCGTGACTGCCACCGCTCTGGGAGGGCGCCAAATCTACGCCGTCCTTCACGTAAAGCAGACCAACTCCCTTGGGACCGTAGAATTTGTGCGCTGACAAACTTAGCATGTCCACGCCTAGCCGCTTTACATCAAGGTCCAATTGCCCGCCGGCCTGTACGGCGTCGGTGTGCAGTAGCATGTCATGCGCGTGAGCAATTCGAGACAGCAGCGGCAAATCCTGAATTGTGCCCAATTCGTTGCTGGCATAGATGATGCTCGCCACAGCGCCTCCGCGTTCGCAGACCTCGGCAAAGATCGCGCTGTCAATGCTGCCAAACTTGTCAACCGGCACGATCGCGGTTTCGAAACCCATCAGCGCGCCCATTTGATTGACGGTATTGGTCACCGCGCTGTGTTCGACCGGAGAAGTGACCAGCCGCGACGGTTCGCCTCTATGACACGCGGACCATCCGGCGCCGCGAATGGCGAGATTGTCGCTTTCGGTGCCGCAACTGGTAAATACGACTTCCGTGGGCTGGCAATTTAGAATGTCAGCGACTGTAATCCGGGCATCTTCAATAGCCCTTTCCGCCCCCCTGCCGAATCGATGCGTTGATGACGGGTTGCCATATACTTCGCCGAAGTAAGGCAGCATCGCTTCAACTACACGGGGATCAACCGGCGTCGATGCGGAGTGATCCAAATAGACTTGTTTTCTCGTCTGCATACGCTTTGCTCACCTTGGCAAGACTTCCCGAAGCATAGCCATTCTACACCGGGTGCGCCGTCAAGTTCAATGAAAGGCTACCGGGATAGCGTATCCATTTCGGTTGAAACTCTCGCATCCATGCGTCAAATCTTAGCAGTTCAAAGTTTGTCTCCCGAAAATCAAGCCTTGGAGCGCTCCCAAAATACCCGGCAGGACGAGCGAGGTTACGAGAGGGAGAGCGGAGGCTAGTGGGCGGCAAGGCCTCGATTAAATGCGCGTGTCATGGCAGCCCGACTCTGCGACATGCGGCTTAGTCTCTCGCGTCCGGTTGGATTTGCGTTTGAGCTTTGTCCGGCTTTGTCCGATTTTCGGACAAAGAAATACTTTTTTCGGACAATGCGCCAATTGCCTTGGCAGATCGGGCTGCTTGCGCAGTCCTTGTGGCATGAGCGCCGCGGTAAACATAAACAGTCCCCTTCATTTCCCCCGCAAAACCCGCATCAAGAGAGCTGAAGTCACCCTAAAATCCTTTGATATTAGGGGAAGATTTGAGCGGCTCGGCAGTGTAAAACCCTTGTGTTTACTAGCTTTCGGGGATTTTGGGTTCCCGTTGAAGCAGATTTTTCCGCTCATGCGTTTTTTCCCTTCCGACTGGGTTGTTCCGGGATGTATCAAGTGCTACGAGCATAGCGGAAAGGGCAAAGCAAAGGGCGACTATATAGTCGCGGTTTGCCCAGTTGGGCGAGAATTGGCGAAGTCTCTCGAGGCAGTGTCCAAGTTTTCGGGATCACTAGAGGGTGAAAACAGTTTTTCAACAGTGTCTGACAGGTCGCCCGCCGCTACTAAGACTTGTGGTTTCGGGCGACCTGATAGGTCGCCCGCTTTCCGGCTAAAGGTGGCTGGATAACCGCATTGAAAAGGACAAATGGAGCGGCGATCCTGGTTCAATCAGGCGGCCGCGACATGTTTCACTGAGGCAGGTCCGGATCGGGGAGCAGGCTAACTTCTCTTTCATCGAGCGCCGCGGTTTCGGTCACCTTGAGGATGAGCTCGTTCGCCATGGTAGCCATCTGCTCCCGACTGTAAGCCTGGCCTTCAGTAATCCACCAGTGGAATAATTTCACAAATGAATTCACCAAATGATTCGCCGATACTTCGAAGGGAATGATAGTCTCGTCTCGCGCCTTATAACGAGCGTTTACCGTTCGCGTCGCTCTTTCCAGGATGGGTTTCATCACTGGATGATCTTCTGGCAGGCGCATTGCCAAAAGGCAGGCCTCTCGATGCCTGTCGATGACAGTGAAGACCAAAAGCGACAATTCGTAATGTGTCATTTCCGGGCGCATTCCGCGCGTGATTTCCTGCTGGATTTCGCTCAGATGACTGCCCAGCAGATCGTTTTTGTCTTTGTAGTGGCGGTAAAACGTTGAGTTGCCAACGTCCGCGCGCTCGGTAATATCTTTGATCTTTACATTTTCAAATCCTTGTTCCAAGCCCAGTTCAACGAGAGCGCCGATTAGCGCTTTTCGCGTGCGAGCTATGCGGCGATCCTGATTTTTCATAACGCAGTCGACCTCAGAACACGGTGTCTGTCATTCAGCCTCCAAGACAAATTTAACGCCAAATGCGCTTCGACCGCAATAAACACAGATATTTAACCACAGAGGACACAGAGAGCACAGAGGAAAAACCCTTTCAAACTTAAACTTTGTGTCTTTGTGGTGAAAAATAATTTGAAGCGATTGCCCTGAATCCAAAGCTCAAATGCTTGACAATCTACGAAATAGCACTAAAATAGAAAATCATGCAATAAAACTGGATTTTCATATATGCGTCCCGACACAACCGTTTTGCTCAGAATCACGTTGGGGCTGGCGGTCGCGCTGCTGCTGGCGACCGCGGCCGGCGGCGCCCTCGCGCAGGACACAGGGCCCGGGACAGTGAGGGGCGAGGCGATCATTCTCGACGCGGGCTGCGCCGACGCGCCCTGCGCCGGTTCAACCTGGCAGGTCGATTTCTCCTGGGAGGCCGCGCAGCCGCCGCCGGACAGCTATCGCCTCGACTACGCGGTCAAGGGCAAGTGGCAATCCTGGAAAAAGGCGAATACGCCGAGCAAGGGCACGGTCTTCATCTCGCCCGCGGAACATGGGCGAAGCGGAGGCTACAGCTTGCGCGGCATCTATGTTCCCTATGGAAAAACGATGTGCTTCCGCGTGAAAGCGCGCTACCAGGGCGAAAGAGACGGTCCCTGGACGAAACTGTGTGTCTAGGGCTAAAGACAAGAGCCTGTCCACATGACATAGCCCAGGCGAGAGTGGAGTATCGAAAGATGAACGCTGTTAAGCGCAATATTCCCGCCCCCCCCCCAGAATATCAAGCGAAAAAATAAAGTTACTTTTATTAACTACTTAAATTAGCATTAATATAAATTTTGCCCTCCGGCCAATTCATCTTTTTTCCGGCGCACGAGCAGGACAACAG
>JAPOOU010000285.1 GCA_026713245.1 Chloroflexota bacterium | reverse complement strand
TGCCGCTCTCAACCTGGCCTGTCCTCAGCTTCCGATCCGGGGAGGGGGTACCCCCCCATATACATACTGTATCTATATAGTTACCAAAAAAGGGGGCAAAATGAGGGTAAAATGAGAGCAAATGAGGCAAAATCAGAGCAACTTTCGAGCATTGGAGGGCGAATTGCGCTTCACAGAGCGCTCGCGCCGAGCAACGTCGTTCCTGTTTTCACTTAAGGATCTCATGTCGAGAACTGGCCACGAAGTATTTCAACCGAAAAGGATACACTACTTACATCTCCCGTGATTATTGCCAAGCGCTGAACTGTTGGCTAAAATGAGCCTGTCTCAGAGCCTTCGGGCTTTCGCAAAATCCCTTACAAATATCAGGAGATATTTTGATGAAACATCTAATCAGAACGCTAATGGTTCTCGGCATAATTGCTGCCCTAACGTTTTCCGCCGGCGCTCAAGGCGGGTACGCCGAGGGCACCGAAATCAGCTTGCTACAGTGGAGCCACTTCGTACCGCGCTATGATGAGTGGTTCGACGCCTATGCCGCGGAATGGGGCGAATCCAATGGCGTTGGCGTGACGGTCGATCATGTCAACTTCACCGAACTGTTTTCGACGCTTGCCGCCGAGATTGACGCCGGCGACGGGCATAGCATCGTTGAAGTCTTGTTCTCGCCGGCCAGTTTCATTGACGGATTGCATGACCTGGGCGATCTCAATGCCCAGGCATCGGAAATGTTTGGCGAACGCGCCAGCACTTGCCAGGCGGCTTCATACTTGCCCGTCGTTGATACGTATTATGCGTATACGCACGGCTATGTGCCCGATCCGGGCGATTATGACATCGCGCTCTGGACCGAAGCCGGCTACCCCGACGGTCCCAAGACCTACGACGATTTGCTCGAAGGCGGACGCGCGATATTTGAAGCCACCGGCATCCCGGTCGGCATCGGCATGAGCCCCGAGCTAGACAGCCGTATGGCCAACCGCGCCGCCATTTGGAGCTTCGGCGGCAGCATCCAGGACGTGAACGAAAATGTCGTGCTCAACAGCGAAGAAACCATCGCCGCGGTCAAATACCTGGCGCAACTGCAGAACGAAGCCATGACCGACGAAGTCTTCGGCTGGACCGCCGCCAGCAACAATCAAGCGCTGATCGCGGGCGAAGTCAGCTATATCCTCAATTCCAACTCGGCCTACCGCAGCTTGCAGAAGATCGATGAGGCGGCGGCAGCCAATATCGGTTTTACCAGCGCGCTTGAGGGACCCGGCGGCGCCTACGCTTCCTCGCATGTTTGGCAGATCTATGTCATTCCCGAATATGTTGAAGGCGACGAGCTGGCAGCCGCCAAGCAATTTATCCTCGACCACAGCGCAAATTACAGCGACGTGACCTACAACAGCGAACTCTACAACTTCCCTTGCCATGCCAGCACCGTTCCCGAGCTTGACGGCTGGCTGGAAGAGGATCCTTGGGGTTCGCAGCCACCCAACAAGTTTGAAGTTTTGAAGACCGTCAACGATTGGTCCGTGCATTTGGGCTTCCCGGGCGTCACGAATCCCGCCATCAGCCAGGTATTCGCGGAGAGCATCATTCCCAATATGGTGGCCCAGGTCGCTCTGGGTGAAATGAATGCGGAAGACGCCGTCGCGCAAGCGCACGAACTGGTTTGAAGAAATCTTTCGTTGGATTGGCGCTGCCAAGGGGCATGGTCGGCGGCCGGTTGTCCGCACGCCCGCCTAATCAGACTCGGAGCAGTTCCCTTCGACGTGAGCGGGAGTCTCGTCTTGTGTGTGTGTCTTTTTTTGACTGACCAACGGGCTTGATCGAGTGGCGGGCTCATTATTCTATTATTTTAGGATCTGCCTTGTTCATGCAAGGAGAAGGCTTGTGCTTTTGTGCGAGCGCGGCGGACTTGCTCGCCGGTTACGCGCCGAGAGGCCGTGAGCGCGACATTCTTGTGACCCTTTCGCTGCCGCCGCGCGGCTTTTATAATTTGCAGCCTAAGCCGGCCGCGCATAATCCTTCAAAAGGGCCGCATTCGGGAACATCCCTATGGGCTTGGTTGAACTGCAGGGCATAAAAAAGTTCTTCGACAGCGTGCGCGCTGTCGACGGTGTTGAACTTGAAATCGAAGACGGCGAGTTCCTGGTCATTTTGGGTCCCTCGGGCTGTGGCAAAACCACGCTGATGCGCATGATCGCCGGGCTGGAAAAACCGACGGCCGGGCAAATCTTCATCGGGGGCGAAGATGTCACAGCGTTGCCGCCCCGCAAGCGCGGCGTTTCCATGGTCTTCCAGAGCTATGCGCTTTACCCGCATATGAATGTCTTCAACAACATCGCCTTCCCCCTGAAGGCGCAAAGCCGAGAGAAAAAATACGACAAGCGCGCCATCCGCGACAAGGTCGAAAACACGGCGCAACTGTTGGAGATTGATATGCTGCTCGACCGTCGACCGCGCCAGCTTTCTGGCGGCCAGCGACAACGCGTCGCCATCGCGCGCGCCATGGTGACACAGCCGGCAGTGCTGCTGCTGGACGAACCGCTCTCCAACCTCGACGCCAAACTGCGCGCCAACGCCCGCGACGAACTCAAGGAATTCCAGCGCTCGTCAAACATTACCGCTGTATTCGTCACCCACGATCAGATCGAGGCAATGGGACTCGGCGACCGAATCGTGGTCATGTCGCATGGAAAAATCCAACAGATCGGTACGCCACAACTCATTTACGATGACCCGGCCAACGAGTTCGTCGCTACCTTCCTTGGTTCTCCCAGCATGAATATCCTCCGAAGCGATGCCTTCAGTTTTGGTTTTCGGCCGGAGAACTTCCTGCCCAAGACCCTCGCCGACAATCCGGAAAACTCGCGTATCTTCCACTACTACGTTAAGCGCGTCGAATATCTCGGATCGGACCGGCTGCTCTATGGCTATGTGCATGGTCACGACAAGGAATTGACACTGGCGAAAGTACCATCGAACGTGCGCGTCTCGCTTGACGTGGACTGCGACTACGAATTTGCCGTGCACAACAGCGATATCAAATTCTTCGACAGGCGAAGCGGCCAGCGCATCGAACAGCAGAACCTGCAAGGGGTCGTTTGATGGCGAGCGCCAGCGCCGTCCCCAATCCGCGCCGCTATCTCATGGATGACCGCCGGTTTGTCGGCATCATTTTCCTGGCGCCGGCGCTGCTGTATATCTTGCTGCTGGTCGGATTGCCCTTCTTGCTGGCGATCGCATTCGGCTTTTCCGATGTCACCGTCGGCAATACCGATCTCAATTTCATTGGTTTCGACAATTTCGTCGCGGTCTGGGAGAACGATATCTTCCGCCAGGTCTTCGGCAATACCGTCATGTTCACCCTGGTATCGCAGGTCTTCATTTTGATCTTCGCCAATATCCTGGCGATCATTTTTACACAGGAATTCACGGGCAAGTGGTTCGCGCGCTTTATCTTCATTTTGCCGTGGGCGACTCCGGTGTCCCTGGTGGCGATCGGCTGGCTGTGGATGTTTGATACCAAGTACAGCCCCATAGATTATCTGCTCTTGCAGACCGGCTTCCTGGGGCCGAACGGCGTGCTGTCCAACAGCCGCAATCTGTATTGGCTGGCGAACCCGGCCCTGTCTCAGATCAGCGTGATCTTCGTACAAGTCTGGCGCATGACACCCTTGGCGACGGTGATCTTGATGGCGGGGCTGTCGTCGATCCCGACCGATATCCTGGATCAAGCCGAGGTCGATGGATCGCGATTTATGCGCACCTTGCTGTACATCAAGTTGCCGTTGATCCTGCCTATCATGGTCATCGCCCTGCTCTTCAGCATGATTACCATGTTCGGCGACATGACCGTGGTCTATGTGCTGACGCGCGGCGGCCCCGTCGATTACACGCGCATCATCGGCTTGTATTCCTTCCAGATCGGTATTGAAGGCGGCAACCTGGCCCAAGGCGCGGCGATGGCGCTCTTCGCCTTTCCGCTGCTGCTGGCATTGGCGCTGCTCATGCTGCGCACAGCGAGCCGGGCCGAGGTACGCTGATGGCTCTGCTGATCTGGATCCTCCAGAACTTTTGGTCGCTTCTGGTCCTGGCATTTGCTACATTGGTCGGGTTGCGCATCGCCTATCGTTTTCGCAAATACGGCGCCACACGCGCCGAACTATCCCATATTCTGCGACGCTCACCATTTTATCTGGTTGTACTAATCTTCTGTTTCTTTGCCGCAGCGCCATTCATGATCATGTTCCTGCACAGCTTCAAGGTCGATGGCGATCTCTATCGAAGACCGCAACCGTTTGTCTATCGGCAAGACCCCACCCTGGAGCATTTGGAATCGCTCTTCACGAACACCGCGTACCTCGAGTTTATCCGCAATTCAGTGGTAGTCGGCGTCGCGGTTGTCATTATCACGCTGATTCTGTCATTGCCGGCGGCTTACGCGCTGGCGCGATTAACCGGGCGCTGGGGCGAACGCGCCGGTATCTTGATGTTTCTCGTGTACCTGGTGCCGCCCACCCTGCTCTTCATCCCCATGTTTCGCATCGTGGTCATGTTGGGCTTGAAGGACTCGCCGCTGGCGTTGATCGTGGTTTATCCATCCTTCACCGTGCCATTCAGCATGTGGCTGCTGCAAGGCTTCTTCAAGGCGGTGCCGCCAGAACTGGAAGAGGCCGCGCTAGTCGATGGTTACAACCGCGTGGAAGCCTTTTTGCGCGTCGTCTTGCCCCTGTCATTGCCCGGCATCATCTCCACGATCGTCTTCACATTCACCTTGACCCTGCACGAATTCATCTATGCCTTGGTATTCATCACGAATACCTCCCGGCGCACACTCAGCGTCGGCGTGCCAACCGAACTGATCCTGGGAGACGTTTACTTTTGGCAGCCCTTGCTTGCCGCCGCGCTGATCATCGCCATTCCGGTCGGTTTCGCCTATAATCTCTTTCTCGACAGCCTGGTGCAGGGCTTCACCATGGGCGCCGTGAAGGGCTGATCCAATTCGCTATTTGTTCAATTTATCGCATGAGAGAGTAACATGCCTACGATTACGGTAAACCTCAATCAAGTCGACGCGGCCACCACCGCCGCGCAGATTCGAAAACACGCCATCGATATCGACCGACCTGAAGCCAAGGGTGGCCGCGACAAGGGCGCCATGGGCGGCGAATTGCTGCTGGCGTCTCTGGGCGGATGCTTCAACAGCAATCTGCTGGCCGCCATTCGCGCCCGCGACCTCGAGATCAATGACATCGCGATTGAAGTCAGCGGCGATCTTGCGGAGGCGCCCGCTCGATTCTCCTCGATCAACATGGTCGTAAAGTCCGGATACGACGATCGTGAGACATTCGAGAAACTGGTCAAGATGTCGGAACGCGCTTGCATTGTCGCCAATACGCTCAAAGGATCCGTGGATCTGTCGGTCTCGATCGCTTAAATCGACCCGGGATCATGCCCCTTTCCGAATACATCAAGAATATCCGCGCCAAGATCGGCAACGATCTGCTTTTGCTCCCGGGCGTGACTGCTGTCGTCATCAACGACCGCCGTGAGGTGCTTCTTCAACTGAGACGCGATACCAAGACCTGGGCGCCACCGAGCGGCGGCCTGGAACCAGGCGAGAATCTGGCGCAGTGCGTGATGCGTGAAGTGCTTGAGGAAACCGGCATTGAGGTGATCCCGGAGTCGGTTATCGCTGTGCTTTCCGGGGACGATTTCAGCGTCACCTATCCCAACGGTGACCAAATCGGGGTTGTTTCCACAGTGTTTCGCTGTCGCCCGCGCGTTGAAACGGCGCCGCGCGTCAACGACGACGAATCGCTGGAGATGCGCTATTTCCCTCCTGGTGATCTGCCGGAGGACATGCTGCCGCGCCATCGCTGGATTGTCGCCAAGGCGCTAGAGAACGATAGCGATACTTATTTCAATCCGGCATCGTGGTAGACTGCGCGGAACTCGTTTCTATCCAATTCACTGTGCCAGTCATCGGTAGCGCATAACATCGCGCCGATGCGCCCAATCTCGTCGGAAGACTTCGCGCCCATGCCATTGCCAGCAGTCGCCACATAAACGCTACCTTCTTGCAAGGCGTCAACATAGGGGTTGCCATGCGCGCTATTGGTGACCAGGCAAGGCGCCGAATGGCAGGATACGGTTCTCAATCCGGGGATCATCTTGTGCAAGGCTATCTTCAAGGCGTCGGCGGTATCTTGCCCTCCGTCGCTGTGGAACCAGTCCAGCAATTCAAGATCGGTCTTGGTCGCGTCGAGAAAGTCTTCATTCCAGCCGCTTCCGCCCAGCTTGATATATGTCTTGCCATCAGGATAAGTTACCGGCGGCAACATATAGAGCGAATCCACCTGCGGGTTGTCAAATGAGCTGATGATTGATGGCATCGTCTTCAGACGGTTGGCTACCGCGGGCGGTACTTCCGCAAGCAATATCGTATGCGATTTGGTCCGCAAACGCAGCTTCTTTTCGAGCAAGGTATTGCTGTAGCCCCCCGCCGTCAACAGAATCTTGCGCGCGCGACGCGTCTTGCCTTCACGACTGTGAATCTCATGGCAATCGCCGACGCGTTGTATCCCTGACACAATATCCCGAAAGACTGTGGCGCCATTGTCCTCAGCGCTCTTCAGTTGCGCCGCAATCAGCGAACGCGGGTTGATGAATCCCGCTTCCCCGCCCTCGTCCCAGGCGATGAATGCATCGGAAAACGACAAGTATGGATATGCTTCCCGGCAACCTGCGGCATCCAGACGGCGATGCGGCGGCTGAAACCTGTCCGCGCAATCGTCCACCTGTTGGATACGCTCGGGAATGTCGGTGGCGCGCAGACAGCCGACGCGATGATGAAACTGTATGCCGCTCACCGCCTCTATGACTGGATACTGCGCGATCGACTCGCGCGCGAGATGCCCCCACAAGGGGCTAGGATCCAGGACGCGCGTGATGCGGCCCTGATCATAGTGACTGGAGAAGACGCCCTTGTGCGTCCGTCGGTTCTCCGGCTCGTCCGGCCCGACTACACAGATTCTTAGCTCGGGGAAATTACTGGCCAGATGGCGGGCAGCCGCGCTGCCTATCAAGCCCTTGCCAATCACCGCGATGTCGTAAATCGTCATATGCCATCCTCGCTATCGTGTTTGCCAAATTTTACCCTGGCGCCGCATTCCAACGGCTTCGCCAAGCGCTACCGCCACTCTCGCCAAAGGATACCATTGCCTCTACGCTCTTTTCAAAGCATGATGTTGGCGGATGCAAAGCGGTAACAACGAGGCAGAGGATGAGCGACAAAGCAGATCAAGTGCCCCCGGACAAGTTGGAGCTCTATAAACGGCTGATCGATGCCCACCCGGAGATTGAACTCAAGGGCAGGTTGAAATTGCCTCACACCTCCTACCAAGGACATATGTTTTCGCAGTTGACCAAGGCGGGTACGGTCGGTCTGAGGATGGGAAAGGCCGAGCGCGAGGCCTTCATCGCCGAGTATGACAGCGCGCTGCTCGAAACGTACGGTACGGTGATGAAAGAATATGTCGCAGTACCCGATCATCTGCTGCGCGACACCGGGAAATTGCTTCCTTACCTCGAACAGAGCTACGCCTACGCAATGACGCTTAAGCCAAAGCCGGGGAAACGACGGACTTAGACGCGCAAGACCTTCAGCCGCGACGTTCATGTCAACTGCAATGCTCATGCGACAAGAAAGCTTGCTATTTTGCCGGAGCGCGGCCAATCATTTCGCCGCCGGCGAGCGGCGATAATCGCAAAGACAAGCAAGGAACGACAGATGACTCGAATTGAACTCGATATCCATGACTCTGGCTTGGCCGATATCTTTGATACGAACGGCGAGCTTGAAGCCGTGGCATCCGGACTCAAATTCCTTGAGGGACCCGCCTGGCATCCCTACGAAGGCCATTTACGCTTTAGCGACATCTTGGGCAACTCGACCTTGCAGTGGAGCGAAAGCGACGGCCTGAGCATTTATCGACGCAACAGTCACATGGCAAACGGCAACACCTATGACCGGGAGGGGCGATTGCTAAGCTGTCACCATGCCAGCAGTTGCGTCTCGCGCATGGACGACCGCGAAACAATGACGGTGCTCGCCTCGCATTTTGAGGCCAAGGAACTCAATAGCCCAAACGACATCGTCGTCAAGAGCGACGGCAGCATCTACTTCACTGACCCGCCCTTTGGCCGCGAAGCCAAAGTGGGCATCCCGCGCGAATTTCAACTGGATTTCAACGGCGTCTATCGACTGGACCCGGCAAACGCTGCGCTGACGCTGCTAACTTCGGCCCTCAATCGACCCAACGGCCTGTGCTTTTCCCGCGACGAGTCGCTGCTCTATATCAACGACAGCCCGGAATACCAGATTCATGTCTTCGATGTCGAAGCGGATGGCGGCCTAGCCAACCAACGCCTCTTCGCCCAGACACGAGGCGATGGACCAGGCGTTCCCGACGGCATGAAAATTGACAGCGCAGGCAATCTCTACTGCTGCGCTCAAGGCGGATTGCATGTATACAGACACGACGGCAGCTTTCTCGGGCGCTTGCTAACGCCGATGCAAGTAACAAACTTCACCTGGGGCGACGATGATTTGCATAGCATCTTTCTGACCGGAATCACGACCTTGTATCGGGTGCGTACCGGCATCGCCGGAACGCCGCTCTTTTAGCTGAGGCAGCACCCGATTTCGCCCTCTTACAGCTGTTGGCCGGTTCTGCCATCAGGCCGGCTGACCGGCAACTGAGGACTCGCGCGGTATCCAATAATACATGCGACCGTATGCGATCTCGCGGCCCGCCATGATCCGCCGCTGCCGTTCAGGGTCTTGGGCAAAGTTATCGATGTGAATGACGACCTCGCCGTCAAGGGCTCGTTTTGCGAGCACTCGCTCGGCGTCGTCGCCCGACTCTGAAAACTGCGCCAGCACGCTCTCAATGCGAGGCGCCGTCTCCAGCCAAATCAAGCCCAAGAGAATGGGGAAGCGGAGCTCGTCATCTTGAATGTGGGTCGAAAGGGCCGCGAAGACCGGAATCGTGAGATCGCCCCGCCAGCGCCCTTCATCGCCGGACACCATATTTAGCGCGCGGCGGCGCAATTTGCGCTTCCGGCCCGGATCCGTTGCGATTGACGCCAGTTGCCGCACGATGTTCACTGTTTGTGTAAACTGGGGCGTCTGACGGTCAGTGTCTACGACATCTGCCTATAGTCGCTTTCTCACTTGCTGATAGACTTCCGTCATTCCAGACGCTACAATGACGCGGTGATTGGCGCTGCCGGCCCAGCCTGCAGCATAGCTAATCGCATCAACGACGCCTATTTCTAGAACAGGAGAGAACAACGTGGCACAATTCGGACTCTTATATGTCGGCGAACCGCAGTTTGACGACCCAAACGAAGCGCAAGCGCACCAAAAGAGATGGTTCGACTGGATCGGTAGCCTGGGCGACGCCGTCGTCAACCCGGGCATGCCCATGGGCCCCCCCACCCGCGTCACCGCTGACGGTGTCGCCCCCGGACCCACAGCGGAGCGCTTGACCGGGATCACCATTGTCGAAGCGGAAGACATGGACGCGGCAGTCGAAATGGCGAAAAGCAGCCCCTTCGTCGAGGTCGCCAAAGTGGACGTGGTGCAGATCTTTCAAATGGGATAGCTAACAACATGGACCGGGAAACTTCTCGGTCCCGATCTCACCCCTTGATTTCTACCTTCTAAACAAGCGCAAATGCCACCTATGCGCGCGTCAGGGCCAAGTTTCTGAACAATTGTTACGAAACCTGACTTGTGGCTCGAGCAATTCACAGTTACACTTTTCGGCAATATCGATCAAATGGATCAATTTGTTATGAGCCTGATCCTGCGATATATGCGCGCCGACGACATCCGCGAAGTCTCCAGGATAGACCGTCTCTGCTTCGAGCCGCCCTGGTCCAGAGATTCATACGCCTTCGAGATCAAAGAATCAGAGATCAGCCACATGGTCGTCCTGGAAGAACAGGCGTCGCCGATACCGGCTGTGCTGCCGAGCGATGATGGCTGGATCCAAAGATTCAGCGGATGGATCCGGCAGGAAACGCCGGCAATCGCCAAGACGGGCCTCATCGTCGGTTATGGCGGCTTGTGGAAGATTGACGGCGAAGCGCATGTCAGCACCATCGCCACCCATCCCGAGCATCGCGGTCGCGGTTACGGGGAAATTCTGCTGGCGGGCATGTTTCGCAAGGCGCTGCGACTGAAAGCGGAGTACCTGGTGCTGGAGGTGCGGGTGAGCAACGCCGTGGCCCAGAATCTCTATCAAAAATATGGCTTCAGTCGTCATGGCCGCAAGCGCAATTACTACCGCAGCAACAACGAAGATGCCTACGATATGCGCGTCAGTCTCGATCCAGGCGTTCGACAGCGCTTTGGGCAGCTTTACCAGCAGCTTCAGCATTCGCACAGTTTTCACGACGCCTATAGTCTTGCCACGCATCCCCGCTGGTGAGAAGGAACTCAAATGAATTCGTTCAAAGAGGTCAAAGGAACTCCATTTGAATACTATGTGACTCTTGAAAAGCGCCTGTTGGATTTAGACCATCGTGTTCAAGATATGCGGCGAGTTGGTAAGCTTAGTCCGCAAGTGCTAAGGCGTATACACAACTTTTTCAAAATCAAAGGCATTTATCATTCCAACGCGATCGAAGGGAATGAACTCACCATAGGCGAAACGCGCTTGGTTGTCGAAATGGGCATGACGTTAGCTGGAAAGACACTCAAAGACCAAGCTGAAGCAAAAAACCTGTCAGAAGCGCTGGACTTTATGGAAGAGCTTGCTGTGTCAAATGCTTCGCCGATTTTGCTAAGTGACTTGCGGCAAATCCATGCTTTGATTCTAAAGGACATTGAAAATGACTTTGCTGGCAAATACCGTACAGGGGCGGTAAAGATTTCTGGTTCCGAATACAAGCCTCCTGACGCACATATGGTTCCTATAGATATGGATGACTTGGGTACCTATATTTCACAGGTCACCTCATCTGATACGTCTGAATCAGATTTACCAATCCTTTGCGCGGCGGCCGCGCACGCTTGGCTGGCGCAAATACATCCTTTCGTTGATGGCAATGGGCGCACCGCCCGGATATTGATGAACCTCATTTTAATGCGTCGAGGTTATCCCATTTGCATTATCACACGCGATGACAGATTGCGTTATTATCATGCGTTAGAAGACTCACAAGCCAGCGATCTCACACCTCTCATTGAGTTGATCTACGAGAGTGTAGAAGAAAGCCTGGAAGAGTGGGAGATAGCGGCGGCTGAACAGAGAGAACATCAAGAGTGGCTCACCTCTATTACAAAAAAGTTTCAGCAACCGGAACTTAACCGGGCACGCAATGAATATGAAGTCTGGCGACGAGCTATGGAGCTATTCAAAAGCTACTACAAGCAGACGGTGGATGCGTGGAACGAGAATCTCGCGTTAGGCAGCGTTTCATTAAACTTCCAGGGCTACGGAACACTTCACTTTGAAAAATACTTGAGTTTGCGTGATCGTCGATCTGCCAAAAGAACTTGGGACTTTGGAATCGAATTCAGACGTGGAGACAGCCGTGCAAGGTATCTATTTTTTTATGGATATGCTTCAGATCACAGACTGTGGCAACGTGCAAAGGTTATTCTAATCATTGCGAAAGATATTGATAATAACTATGAGCAACTTCAAGATATCACACAATCAAACATTCCTGACATTTATCAAGTTGGGTTTGACATAAAAGAACAGACCTTCGTCGCTTTGACAAAACAGGGCATTAAGGCAACGAAGGTAGAAAGCCTAGCGAGGCAATTCTTCTCTCAGGTCATTGAGCGCGACTTTGGCGCGTGACTACTCCCTCAGAGCGCGCATCCCGTTCAAGGTCACGGCGAGGGACATGCCCATATCGGCGAAGACCGCCGCCAGCATGGTCACGTTGCCGGTCAAAGCCAGCAGCAGGAAGACCAGCTTCAGCCCGATTGACAGCACGATGTTCTCGCGTATCAGCCGCTGGGCAAAACGCGCGCGGCGGATCGTCCGCGGCAGCAGATCCAGCCTGTCCGCCATCAAGACGATATCGGCTGTCTCCATCGCCTGGGCGCTGCCCGCCGCGCCCATGGCCACGCCGACTGTGGCGGCCGCCAGCGCCGGACTGTCGTTGATGCCATCCCCGACCATCGCCACCCGTTGATATTCTGTTTCCAGGTTCTCAACGGCCTTCACTTTGTCTTGCGGCAACAGCCTGGCACGAAAACGGTCAACACCGACTAGTCCTGCAATGGACTCGGCTACGTTTTCATTGTCGCCGGTCAGCATCACGGAGGCCAGGCCCATTTCGCGCAGCTCACTGACCACGCGCTTGCTTTCCTCGCGCGGCATGTCGGAAAGGCCAATCACACCACGCACCTGGTCGCCGTCATGCACCATAACAGCGCTTTGGCCCGCCGACTCGAAGTCCCGCGCGATCGCGCACAACTGCGCAGTATGATCGAATTCATTATCGAAGAAACTATGACTGCCGATCGTCACAGGCTGACCGTTGACCTTGCCCCGCACGCCAAAGCCTGTGAGGGATTCCACTTCAGCCGCGGCGCCATACTCGATGCCTTTTGCGCCGGCCGTCGCCTGGATAGCCTGCGCAAAAGGATGCGTGCTCTGCGCTTCCACCGACGCCGCCAAGGATATCAACTCGTCACAAGGCTGGCAGGATACGGCGTGATCGCAATCGCCGGTCGCCGTCGCGACGACGTCCAGCTTGCCGCGCGTCAAGGTGCCGGTCTTGTCGAAGGCGATTGCCTTTACGCCGGCCAAAGCCTCCAGATGAGCCCCGCCTTTGATCAGCACGCCCCGCCGCGCGGCGGATGTGATGGCGCTGATCACGGTCACAGGCGTACTGATGACCAGCGCGCAGGGACAGGCGATCACCAGCATCGACAGCGCACGATACAACCAACCCGTACCCGTCGCGCTATCCCAGAATGGCTGGCCGAAAAGCAGTGGCGGAATAAACGCCACGCCCAGCGCGCCTAACGCCACCAAGGGCGTATAGACGTGCGCGAAGCGATCAATCAAGCGCTGACTAGGCGCCCGGCGAGATTGGGTGTGTTGCAGCAATTCAATGATGCGACTTAGTGTGTTGTCGCGGGCGAGGCGATCGACGCGCAAGTCCAGCGTCGCGGCGCCGTTGATAGAGCCGGCGTAAACTTCATCGCCCGGCGACCGTTCCACCGGCAGACTCTCGCCGGTGATGTGCGCCTGATCAACGGCGCTGTTGCCCGCCAACACGGTACCGTCCATTGGAATGCGTTCGCCGGGCAATACGCGAATCCGATCCGAAATGCGCAGCGCCTCCACCGGGACCACTTCCGTGCGGTCGCCCACGATTCGGTTTGCAGTGGGCGGTTTGAGCGCCACCAGACCACGCAAGCTGTCGCGCGCCCGATCCGTCGTAAAGCCTTCGAGCGCTTCCCCTATGGCGAACAGGAAGATTACTGTAGCCGCCTCCAGAAATTCGCCCAAAGCCAAGGCGCCGAGGGCAGCGACCGTCATCAACAAGTTAATGTTGAACTCGCGGCTGATACGCAATGAGTTGATGCCGCTGACGGCAATCGGTCTGATTGCCACCGTCATCGCCAAAACATACACCAGGTTGCTGATATCCGGCGGGGCAATCGCGGACAAATCCAGTCCGATTGCGAGCAAAAGGAGAGCGCCGCCATAAACCGCCATGCGGCTCGCGGGACGTTCCAGCAGGAAGTCCCAGAAACCGAAGACGCCCGCGCGCCGCGTTGAGTCGACGTCTTGTGATTGGGCAAGCGTATCTATGGAAATAGTCTTTCCCAGCGACTCGACTCGATCCTTGAGTCGCGCGTAATCGACATCGCCGATTAACTGTAATTTGTTGCTGAGAAAATCGACCTCGGCGAAATGCACACCGTTTAGTTTGGAGACGGCCGCTTCCACTTCGTGCGCGCAGCCAGCGCAATCCATGTTGCCGATCATATAGGTTTTCAAAACATCGGGGGCTTCAATCGTCTTGCCCAAGGCTTCGACGCGCGCCTTAAGCGTATCGAATGCTACCTCCCCTTCAATCTCTAATTCGCTACTAGCAAAGTCTACTACTGCCGATTGCACGTCGGGGAGGCGCTCAAGTGCGGATTGCACTTCGCGCGCGCAGTTAGCGCAGTCCAAATTGCCCAATCGATAGCGCTGCTGTGACATTGTCGCCGCTCGCTTATGAGACTCAGTATCATTAAGGTACGTCTTACACACTTCGAATTATCATACTGAAGAGCTATGTGTTTGTCAACGCCTACCGGGATACGTGGTGTATTTCAAATTGTTGGCGCATCAAGCTCCCATCTTCCACCCTCAAGCACAAAATCTGTAGACGCGAGCGTTCAATGAAGCGCAATTTGTCCTCAAATGCTCGGAAGATGCCCTCATTTTGCCCCCTTTTTGGGTAACAGTATAGATACAGTATGTATACGGAGGGGGG
>JAPOOU010000171.1 GCA_026713245.1 Chloroflexota bacterium | reverse complement strand
TGCCCAATTCGCAATATCCCGACGGCTACCGCGTCGAGGTCAGCGACGGAGAGTACGAGGTCCTGGCGGAGGAGCAGCGCGTGATCTATCGGCACAGCGACAAGGACATGCCGCATATGATCCGCATCGTATCAAATACGCCGGCGCCGCCCGAGCTTTCGCCTTATGACAAGATGGCGATTTTGGGCTTGGTCGTGTTGTGCCTGCTTTTTCTGCTGGGGCGGAGCGGGAAGAAGGGGAAGAAATGACATACATACACGATACGACGACGACAGAGTCTTTCAGTAAAGAGGTCAGTCAGTATATTGAAGCGAACCTGCACATACTTCAGCAAAAACGCCTCGACACGCTGAACAATGCGACGCTTGAGGATGTGTTTAAGAACAGGAATCCTTATTTGCTGCGGGCGACAGTAAGTGATGCCATAAGCCTATTAGACCGCTGCATGGAAAGATATATAGCTTCGGCGGATGAGCGTATTTTCGACAACTTCCTGCTAGGAGTCGCGGCTTGCACCGCGCAAATCTCTGACGAAAGCGTATCAAGAATTGATGGGGATAATCGGCGACTATACCGACGCGAGTCTTGGGAATCCGTCTCGGGAAGTCCTACATTGTATCTCGAAATCCTTCGAGCGTTTTCACCTGAGAAACTCCCGCTGCGCACTGAATTACTGGAAGCACGTGATCGAAGCCTTCACCGGCTTTTATTGCAATTCTATCAACTTCTCTGCAACGAAGACGCGACAGTCGATTGGGAGCGTTTGACTGAATTCATATCTGAATGTGACACGGAAGAGAGTTTTTGTGACGTTGGTGAAAGAATAGACAGTAGACCCTAGGATTCGGTCTGTTGTGGCTTATCTGGACGGGGCCATATCTGTATCACACGTTCACTTAGCAATTTTGCTCGCTCTCTGATTTCTTCCACAGTCCATTGATCTTGAGCTAATACGTACGTATTGAGTTCTAAGTGACTACCTGACCCATGTTTGGCATATTCCTTCTTCTTTTCAGGGAATGATTTCGCACCCAATTCCTGGTTGTAACCCGTAAGCGTGAGATTGCCAAGCGTGTCGCGGTATCTTTCGTGAATCTTGAACGCATCCTCACCGAGCATTTCTTTCCATTCGGGAGATAGCTCCTTTTTTTGTGGCAATATATGTTCGATTTGAATCTTGTCGGGGTCACTAAGATCAACTTGCTCTTTATGGCCGAAAGAATTCTCTAGCTGCTCCAAAATAAGTCGAGCCTTCTTTCTCTCTCGCAAATACAATGGGAACTCAACTAATGTTTCTTCAATTGTGCTATCCTCTGGCCAGTCCCGGCCGTCAAAATGATCCCAAAGCCCCTGCAGACTTTCCGACTTCCTCACAGCTTGCGCAAAGTCCAAGCCATAACCTCTTGTCCTTAACCGCAATACTGAACGCCGGATGATGAAGCTCTCCATAGCATTGGTCATCTTCAGAAAAGTGCGTTTGCTTATATGGCCAGTATCTGCGTCATTATCGTATCGAGCATAAAGTGACATCAAAAGCGGCGTGGCGGTTCGTGCATCCAAATAACCGAATCGCTCAAAAGCCGCTTTCAATTCCTGATCGTTTTCACGATGCGGATGTATGATACGTAAATAATAAGTAGCATACCGTTTTTGATCGTCCAATAGTCTACGCAGCGAATCCGATTTTGCCTCTGTAGCTTCAGTATTCTTCTCTTTGGATTTGGTATCCTCTAGGAAGTCTTTCAAGTGATCCTTGTACTTGGAGTAAACTAGCCGTTTTGCGAAATAATCACGCTGTGCAATCAAATACCTGTAATAAAAGTCTTCCAATTCCTTTGAATCTGGTTGGTCACGATCATTGTCAGTGAACAGTTTCTCGAACGGTTCCCACTCTTCGTTAAAAAATGCATCCTGATTGTCTCCATTAGGAAGATGCATCAAAACATAATTCCTAATCAAATCTGCTACCAGCAGCACTTTCCCTTTGAAATTCATACTCTCGTATATTTTCGTCGGATCATCGCTGTCTTCCAACGTAATCGAAACAAATTTTAACCGCGCAACAATCACCGTAAACAAGTCGTTGAGATAAGCAAATGTTTCTCTTTCGCCTGTTCGTAGCTCCGCCCGTACTCGGGTCAAGAAAAACCTATATGCTTTGACAATCGGCTGTTTGTTTTCCAGCGCAGTTGAGCTACCGTCGATAATTTTCTCAAATGCAGACCTATCAGCTGACCTCGGCAATAATCTCCGCTCCGGCTTGCCTTCTGTCGTCTTGAATGCTAGAAACTCTTCAACAGATGACGCAAAATGCTCAATCTCGTGTTTCCTAGCAATATCACGTAATGCGCAAAGAAGAACGGAAAGCGTCACAAGTCGCTGCTGTCCGTCAATGACCAAGTATTTTTCCGGAACATACGAACCAGTATCTCCGCGATCAATTATCATCGGTCCTAAAAAGTGTTCAGGGCTGTTGTCACCCTCGTTGACTAGCGATTGAATATCTGACCAAAGTTCCTCCCAGTTTTTCTTTGTCCAGGAATACGGTCTTTGAAACACCGGAATAATGTGCTGTCGCTGGCTTGAAAGAATGTCGCTCAGAGTCACTTTTCTTGTATGCATTCTTCACCTCACGTATCCAGTTCGCAGATATTGTAGAAAACTCAGAACAACGGGTAGCGCCAAGCATATTCAGATTACTCTAATACGTGCTATCCTAAAGTTCAACACCATTCAGGAGTAACAAATGCGTCAACTGAAAATCCTCACTCTCGTAATCAGTCTGTTCCTCTTCCTCTCTTTCATCATCACAGCGCAAGACCTGCCGACATCAGAAACAATAACGCGGCAGAGCGCTGACGACATCGCGCTTGTCGCCGACTTCTACGCCGCGCCCGAAGGCGCGCCGGTAATCGTCGCCTTGCACATGCTCAACAGCGCGCGCGCCGCTTACGCGCCCATCATCCCCGACCTGCAAGGCGCCGGCTACGCCCTGCTCAATGTCGATATGCGCGGGCACGGCCAATCCGGCGGATCGCGCGATTGGGAGGCCGCCATTGCCGATGTGGCCGACTGGATCAGTTGGCTTGACGGCGAAGGGCATCTCGGCGACGGCGGTTTGGCCATCATGGGCGCCAGCATCGGCGCCAATGTCGCCATTATCAGTTGCGCCGATAGCGCGGTCTGCGTGGGCGCGATTGGCCTGTCGCCGGGCCTGGATTACCGCGGCGTCACGCCCGAGGCCGCGCTGGTCGACGGCTTGGCGGATCGTTCCGCCCTGTTGGTTGCCGCGGTTGCTGACAGCAGCAGCGCGACAGCGATTCGGCAGATGTTCCACAACGCCAAGGGCGATGTCACTGCGCGCATGTACCGTGGACGCGCGCATGGCACGCGGCTATTCGATTCGGATTACGACAGCCTGAGCGGCTTGATTACGTTTTGGCTGAAAGAACAATTTCAATCAGATGAATCCTAGCGGACTGAGTTTGAACCTGGAAAGGAAGACATGATGAATTTCGATTTGAATTCTGTCGACTACATACTGGAGACCACGCGCAGCGTACGAAAGCGCCTCGATCTGACACGTCCCGTCGATCGTGAGGCGGTCATGCGTTGTATCGAGATCGCCATCCAGGCGCCAACCGGCAGCAACCGGCAGGGCTGGAAGTGGCTGGTCCTCACCGATGCCGAAAAGAGAGCCAAAATCGGCGAATATTACCAGGACTCCTGGTACGCCTACGCCGGCGTAGCGGCGCGTTCTGCGCCTGGCGAAGAGCCGTCAGCGCAGATGAAACGCGTGATCAGCTCGGCGCGCTACCTGGCCGACCACATGGGCGATGTGCCGATGATGATCTTCCCATGCGTCGAGGGCCGAGCGAATGATAGCAGCCCGGCCGCCAACGCCGGCTTGTACGGTTCGATCATACCGGCAGCCTGGTCGCTGATGCTGGCCTTGCGAGCGCGCGGCATCGGCGCGGCCTGGACGACGCTGCACCTCAGCCATGAAAAGGAGTGCAACGAGATCCTGGGCATTCCCGACGGCATCACCACCGCCGCCTTGCTGCCTGTCGCCTATTTCAGCGGCGAAACTTTCAAGAAAGCCGACCGCGTCCCGGCCGGGGAATTGACCTATTGGGAAACCTGGGGCGAGACTGCCGGCTAGCCGGGCGCCGCTTCGTGCAATGCCGCCGTGATGAAACTGTTTGCGTCGCGCTTTTTCGGTAGTATAGTTAAGTCAGCGCAAGTCAATGGGTCAGACGCCCCTTTGGATTGACCATGTCTGGATCGGCTCAAGCGGAAGGCATTCGTCGCTACTACGAGACGGATGCGTATCTGCGCATAGAAGACGAAACGCACGCCAGGTATGCCGTTCCAAAATTTGATATCGTGAACTGGACCCTGGATACCCTGGCTTGGCAGACATATGACATGGTACTCGATATCGGTTGCGGCCACGGCAATCATTACGCGCAGTTGATCGACCGCGCTCCTGAGATCACTTACTTCGCTCTGGATTTGTCTCCCTTCATGCTGGTCAATCATCCTGCCGAAAGCGACCGGCTCGCTTTGGGCGATGCGCTGCAACTGCCTTATGCCAATGACAGCTTTGACGTGGTGATGGCCAACCACATGCTCTATCATCTGGACAACATCGATCGTGGATTGGACGAGATCAAGCGCGTCCTTAAACCGGGCGGAAAAGTGCTCGCCAGCACAAACAGCATCCACAACCTGCCCGAACTGCAAGTACTGTTTCGCCGCGCTATCGTCTTGCTCAGCGCGAACGGCGCCCACGTGCACCCGCCCACCCTTCCCAGCGATTCCTTCGCGCTGGAGAACGGCACCCGCATCCTGGCGCGGCATTTTTACGCGGTCGTCCGGCACGACCTGCCCGGGCAATTGATATTCGACGATATTGATCCCGCCATGGATTACCTCGATAGCATGCGCGATCTGCGCCAACATAGCCTGCCGGAAGATGTCGATTGGGACGACATGATGCTGATCATGCGCCAGCAGATCACCCAATTGATCCAGCTAATGGGCAAACTGGAGCTAAATTTCGTGACCGGCGCGCTGGTCGCCAGCGATAGCGGCGGCTTCATCAACGAATTCATCGAGCGCGACCAGGCGGGCGGTTGAGTCGCTCTCTATTTCAAATCCAGCGGCGCAAGACAAGGAATGACCCATGTCCGCCTTATCTTTCGGTGAACTACTGATAGACTTCGTCGCGCTGGAAATGGGCGTCACGGTCGGCGACGCTTCCGGCTTCATCAAGGCGCCGGGCGGGGCTCCGGCTAATGTCGCCGCCGCCGTCGCCCGTCTGGGCTACAGTAGCGCATTCATGGGACAGGTCGGCAATGATCCCTTTGGCAAGCATCTTGCCGGCGTACTCGCCGCCGAAGACGTCAATATTGAGGGCTTGACGTATTCGGAAGCGGCGCGCACCGCGCTGGCGTTTGTCTCCAACAGTGCCGACGGCGACCGCAGCTTCATGTTCTATCGCCATCCCTCCGCCGATATGCTGATGCGGCCGGAAGATGTTAAAAAATCGGTCATCGACGCGCACGACGTTTTTCATTACGGCAGCATTACTTTGATCCATGAACCGGCGAAATCCGCTCTGTTGATGGCGCTTGAGCATGCTGTCGCGGGGGGCAAGTTCATTTCCTACGATCCCAACCTGCGCCTGCCCTTGTGGGAGAGCGAGGCGGCTGCAAAAGCCGGCATGATCTCTGGGCTGGACTACGCCAATCTGCTCAAAATCAGCGACGAGGAACTGGAATTCCTCACCGGCGGCGATACGATTGCGCCCTTATGGCGCGACCGCATGGAATTGATCTGCGTCACGTACGGATCCGGCGGCGCGGTGATCCACCTGCGCGATGGCGGAACGATCAAACACGATGGCTATACTGTGAGCGCGCGCGATACCACGGGCGCCGGCGACGCATTTGTGGCGGCCATGTTGATCGGCATCCTGGAACATGGCGATGATTACGCCGCGCATCTGCCGGAGATTCTCGACTTCGCTAACGCTGTGGGCGCGCTGACCTGCTTGAAGGAAGGCGCGATTCCATCGCTGCCGAGCATGGCTGAGGCGCGGGCTTTCATGGTCCAGCACAAGGGTTAACCAAGCGCAGCGCTACTCACAGACAGTGCCATCGTTATCGCGATCATTCATGTATTGGTAGGCGGGATGTCCGCGTTGTACCGGCGCGATACCGTGAGCTCGCGCCTCGGCGCAGGTAATCCTGCCGTTGCCATTATCGTCATAAAGCGCTAGCGCATTCTGGGCTGCCGGCTGCTGTGCGGGCGGTTGCGCTGGTTCTTGCTGTGTTTGTGTCGAAGTTTGCGATGTTTGTCGCGCGACGGGTTGAGAAACGGGCTGGTTAGACCGCCTGACAACCGGCTTCGTTCCGCTAACTCTTTGTGTTTTGGCTATCCAACCACTGTCGATATTCACCCAGCAATAGCTCTCGCCTTGCGCAGATCTTGAGACAGCGTAAGTATCTGGCTGCGCCAAGCCGATTTTCGCGCTATTGACAGATGGTTGCGCCCGGATATTCATTGCCCCGGTCACATAGGCGATATCGTGCAAGAAGCAGGTTCTAGCTGGGTCTTGACCGGTGGGCTGCGGGACGGAAGCATTCGTCCCGCGGACCGACGCTGTCTTGGCAATCCAGCCATCGCTGATATTGAGCCAGCAATAGGTTTCGCCTTGCTCGGACCCGATAAGCGCGTAAGTGCCCGGCAGCGCCACACCGATTCTCGCGCCAGTTATTGACGCTTCGGCCCGGATGTTCATATTGCCTGCCACGGTAGCGGCGCTATACGCGAAGCAGCCTTCGTCCGAGGCGGGCTCTGACACATTGCTCGACGGAGATATGCCGACGTAGCAATTCAGTGTATCCGCAAGGTCTGGCGATTGACATTCCTCGCGGGGGTTGCAGCGCTGCAGGATCTGGCTTGCGGCGTTCGCCTCTCTGTTATCCATCGACAGCTTATACTTCGCTTTAACAATCACGACGGTCTGAGCAAACCAGCATACGTTCTTGGCTGGCGTCCATTGCGCCAGGTCCTTGCCGCTTTTCTGGTGGCGGTTGAGGCCGGGACTGGCGAGCGTGAGATTATCCAAGTCCTGTGCGAATCGCCGTCTTGTCGAACCAGACGCAGCGCATAAGCCGCTATCATGCGCTTCTGACGTAGCGACGATATGCTCGATATCTGTTTCAAACCTGCTTTCGAATACTTCCTCCGTGTACGGGCTGATAATCTTGCCATCCAGGTTTTCGGCGATGATACGCAACTCGATACTCTGTGGATAAGAATAATCGCTACGGTCGTAGGACGAACAGCGGTTTTCTGGCGCAATCGTGACCTGCGCTGATACTGAAAGCGCCGCCGTAAACAACACTGCTGCTGCAACAATAATTCGCCGGACAGCCATCATTTCCTCCCTCAGTGGAAGCGAAAGCGGCCGCTGCCCGGCGATTGGATTGCCGCGTCATTTAGCTAAATTGCGCTGCCATGGAACGGAATTCGCCGATGATGCGCGCGGAGCGAGCGCGCCCGTCAATGGAAAACCCGGAGCGTTTCAAGGCGCAATCGGATAAGGTATACTGGTAGCGAAAACCTGTCAGGTTTTCACCGTTCAACATTTCCTGTGGCAGGCTGGCAGCCAACCAATCGCCTGCCACAGGAAATCTTATATAATAGTCATGTAATATGCAATATTCAACGTATATATTTCTTTTTCGACGCCCGAATGCAATAGCTATGCGCGGCAAGTCACCCGAAGTTCAGGATGGCTTTTCGGCCAATATACGAAATGAGGTCCCATGTCCCAAGCAAACATCATCTTGATCCTGGCAGACGATATGGGGTTCTCCGACATCGGCTGTTTCGGTGCGGAGATCGCCACGCCCAACCTCGATCGCCTGGCGGCGGGAGGGGCGCGCTTCTCGCAGATGTACAGCTTCGCCCGCTGCTGCCCCTCGCGCGCGGCGCTGCTGACCGGCCTCTACCCGCATCAAGCCGGGGTCGGGCACATGATGTCGAACCGCGGCACGCGCGCTTATCAGGGTTATCTGCGCGATGACGCGGTGACGATTGCCGAAGTTGTGAAGGGCGTCGGCTACCGTACACTGATGTCTGGCAAATGGCATACCGGCGGCGAATATGTGGCGCGTCATCGCTACGACTGGCGGCCCGGCGCGCCCGGCTACCCCACCCCGCTGGATCGCGGCTTCGATCAATTCTTTGGCACGCTGGCCGGGGCCGGCAGTTTCTTTCATCCCCATGCCCTGATGGCGGACGGCGAGCTCGTCGACGAGCATCGCGACGGGTTCTATTACACCGATGACATCACCGACCAGGCAATAGCGATGATTGATGGCGCGCGCGGTGATGACATGCCATTTTTCCTGCACGTCGCCTATACCGCGCCTCATTGGCCCCTGCATGCCCTGCCGGAGGACATCGCCAAATACCAAGGCAAGTACCGCGCCGGCTGGGATACTTTGCGCCAACAGCGCCACGAAGAACTCAACAGCCTGGGCATCCTGGATCCGGTCTGGCAGATCTCCCCGCGCGACGAGGACTCGCATCCCTGGCCCGAAGAAAGGCATAGCGACTGGGAAGACCTGCGCATGGCCACCTATGCCGCCATGATCGACCGTATGGATCAGGGCATCGGCCGCATCCTGGCCAGGCTGGATGAGCATGACATCACCGACAATACCATGATCATATTCCTGTCGGACAATGGCGGCTGCGCGGAATATCTGGCGGAGGATGGCTGGATCAATTCTTATGTGCCTAACTTGCCTGACGGACGCCCGGTGCGGATCGGCAATCGGCGCGATCTGCAGCCCGGGCCCGCCGATACCTATATGAGCTATGACTTGCCTTGGGCCAACGCCTCTAATTCTCCCTTCCGCCTCTACAAGCATTGGGTGCACGAAGGCGGTATCTCCTCGCCCTGCATCGTGCACTATCCGGATCAAGTCGACGCCGGGGCGCTTGTCCATAGCCCGACCCAATTCATTGATGTGCTCCCGACCTGTGCCGAACTGGCGGGCGCAGACTATCCGACCGAGTATGGCGGGCAGGCGATACAGCCGGCCGAAGGCGAAAGCTTCTTGCCGGCGCTTCAGCAGAGCGAGTGGCAGCGCGAGAACCCGCTCTACTGGGAGCACGAGGGCAACCGCGCCCTGCGCATCGGCGACTGGAAGCTGGTCAGCAAGCACCCGGGTCCCTGGGAACTTTACAATATGATCGACGACCGCACGGAATTGAATGACCTTGCTGTGGGCGAAAGCGAGCGCGTCGGGAATATGAGCGCGCTTTACGAGGCCTGGGCGCAGCGCTGCGAAGTGCGCGACTGGCCGCTGGTTTAGGGCAGGCGGTGATTTTCAGGCGACTTGATCGGTCGCCCCTGTTTACGTTAACCGCGTCGCTCTAGCGACGAGAAAGCTTACGATTTTGCGCTCGGCTACAATTTTCGCGATGAATCTTGTAGGGGTCAGCCGGTGGCTTACCCGTCGCTATCGTACTGCGTTTCTTCAAACATTTCCGCTAGCTCCGTTGCAACGGGGGAGCTAGGTGATTGATCAGATTCGGATGCGAATCTGCCAATTGCCGGACAAGCGTTTTTGGGGCACGCTGGCGACTCGCACACGATAGGCAACACGCCGAATCGTCCCTTCCCGTTAATAATCGCCATCGAAACTTAACAGAATTGGGGGCATTGGTCTTTTGCCAAGCGGGGGGATTATGTTACCATTCTTAAGAATCGCAGGTATGCCATAAGGGGGTGATGAGATGCATTCCGCACCACTGACCATCGGCATTGAAGAAGAGTATCAACTGATCGACCCGGCCACCGGCGAATTGGCAGCGGTCGTTCAAGAACTCTTGCACGATGATCGCATCATGCAGATCGGCGATCAGGTAAAGCCGGAGTTTCTGCAATCACAGATTGAAGTGGGCAGCGCCATCTGTCGTAATGTTGGCGAAGCGCGCATGGAGTTGCAGCGGCTGCGGCGCGAGGTGGACACGGTGGCGCAGCGCCATGGTTATGGCATCATGGCAGCCAGCACGCATCCTTTCGCGCGCTGGGAAGAACAGAAGCCCAATCCGGGCGAGCGATACGAAGACCTCCAGAACTACATGCAAGAGGTTGCGCGCCAAATGCTAATCTTTGGCATGCACGTGCATATCGGCTTTGGCACCGAACCCGAGCAACTCGATCTGTTGATTGATATCCAGAATCAACTGCGCTACTTCCTGCCGCATATTCTAACGCTCTCGACCAGTTCACCGTTCTGGCACGGCCACCCAACCGGGCTGAAGAGCTACCGCAGCATCATTTTTGAGAATCTGCCGCGCACGGGCATTCCGCCGACATTCTCCTCGTTCACCGACTTCAACACGATGATCGAAACCTTCGGTCGCGTTGGCGCGTTGGGCAAAGAACGCGCCGACGGCAAAGCCGACTACACCAAGATCTGGTGGGACGCGCGTCCGCAAGAACAATTCGGCACTTTGGAAGTCCGGGTCTGTGACATCTGCACCACGGTTGACGAAGCCGTAGCCATAGCCGCCCTGATTCAAGCGCTTTGCGCGAAGCTGATCCAACTACGAAATCAAAACCTCAGTTGGCGCATCTATCCCAACGAATTGATCGCCGAGAACAAATGGCGCGCTGTGCGTTGGGGGCTCGATGGTCAACTGGTCGACTATGGCAAGCGCGAAGCGGTTCCCATGCGTTTCCTGACGCATGAGTTGCTGGAGATGATCGACGATGTCGTTGACGAGCTTGGCTCGCGCGACGACATCAACTACATAAAGACCATTCTGGACAAGGGCACCAGTTCTGACCGGCAACTGGCAGTCTATCATCAAAGCAAGGCCGATGGCGCCGCTGAGGACGAGGCGCTGCGGGCCGTGGTGGCGCACCTGCGCGAGGAGACGATGCGCGGCGTTGTGTAAGGGGCGATAAACGCTAGCCTGTTTAGCGTTCGGTTTATCTGGAACCGTCAAGAATTGACGTGATGAGCAAAGTAAAGCCAGAACCGCAACAGCTATTGCCAACGGATCATGCAGCAAGTCACAAACTCAAGATTAAGGAGCGGTAGTTTCCGTGCCTATTCATAAATGGATGCTGGTCTCAATACTTGAATTGGCGCAAAGTGGAAACAAGTCCATATTCGGCAATGGAGGTGACAGTCTTGGAAATTCATGACTTGATTGAGGCGAAGTTCGCAGGGTGTGGGAGGACCACAGAATAAGTCACAAACTTCAACAAATAGGATGTGCCAGATCCAGTCAAGAATCGAGTATTGTACTGGACAATATGGTATATAGTGCATGAAATCTTTTGAAGCGCTTACGTTGATCGCTTACAATATCTATATCTTCATTCAAGGTTAACAGGCAGGGCATTCGTGCAGAGAACTAGCTGGCTTAGTAGAAGGGCGCGATCAATGAAAGTGCGTGACCCGTTGTACATTGCTGCAATGCTAGCAATGTCTGGTATAGGACTGGCCATTGGAATAAGCGAAGGGGGATCGGCTCGAGAAACGCTGATATTCATCATTTTCGCGATGGTGATGCTATACATGGCTGCCAGGCGGTAAATGCAAAATGCTGCGCGGTTGCTTGTAGGTATTCTGTCGTTTGGGGTAGCTGTTTATGCGGCTATCAATCAGTATCCATTTGAATACACCGCAGGTTTTCTGTTGTTCTCCGCCCTATTGCTTACGAATGTTCAATGGTTTCGCGCGAAGGCAGCGGATGGAGAAGTTGAACTTGAAGCCCACTTTGAAGAACTTGACGATACCGCGCATTCTGGCCAAGAAAGCGGAGACGCTATTGACCGCTTGAGTGAGAGAGATACCCGCAAGGCTGTTGCTGAATCAGATAATCGAGATTCAAATGAACTAGAATCGCCTACACGATAGGTATGCGCAATTCAGGTTAATGGCTCTTCAATTATAAACCTCGCCCGTTTGTGCCACGGCATTTCAATTCTGACTGCCACTCACATAAGTGTTATAGCATTGGGGAAGGGTAATCACACCTCAATTGTACACTGCCTAATCGAGCGCGATGCCTGCGTATATCGCGGAAGCTCTGCGAATATGTCTAGGTTTATCTTTTCCTCTTAGCGCGATTGCTGGCATATCGTCCGCTGAGTTCGGGCTCGGCGGATTGCAGGCGTCGTGGCGGCAGTCCCTTGACCAAGGCTTCCAGGTCGTCAAGCGCCATTTGCCCCAATTCGTACATGGCTTCCCCTACCGAGCCGGCGCGATGCGCGGAAAGCAAGGCGCCCTCGGCGGCGCGGATGGGATGATCGCGTTCCAGGGGTTCTGTGGGGAAGACATCAGTCGCCAGCTTGAAGCGCCCCGCCAGAACCAGTTCCGTCAACGCAGCGAAATCGACGACGTGGGCACGGCTTATCAGAGCGAATACAGCGCCCGGTTGGACTAATTCCAAGAGCTCGCGCGTGATCATGGCTTGATTTTCGGCTGTTGGCGACGCCAGCACAAAGATCAATCGCGACCGCGCGATCAATTCCTCCAGCGACAGCGGCTCCACCCCCTGACGGCGCAGATAGCCGTCGCTGAGCCAAGGATCGTATGCGGAGATCTTCACGCTAAAGGGCCCCAACAGTTTGTGCAATTCTCGCGCGAGGCTGCCATAGCCAATCATACCCACCGGTTTGTCGTACAACAGAAAGGTACCGACGTTGCCGTGGTGCAAATACTTTTCCGTTCCACGCCGCATCTCGCGGTCGCCAAGCGCAATATCGCGCGCCGAGGCAATCGCCATCCCCAGCGCAAACTCCGCCACCTGCCGCGCAAAAGCCGGCGCAGCGCTGAGCACTCGTATACGATTTCGATAGCAATAGTCGTAGTCCAAGCGCAGCGGAAAGGCGCCGGAAACAGTGATGATCGCTTTGAGCTGCCGCGCTTGATCCAGCACTTCGCCGTAGCGCCAATCGGCGCAGATCACCGCATCAGCCGATGGCAATGCCGCGAGAAAGTCCTGCGCCGGCATCGGCTCGTCGCGCCCCCAGACGACATCGACAAGGTCTATAAGCCGTTGTCGATCTTCCGGAGAGAATATCTCGCCCATGCGGCGGAAGCTGGGATCAACGATGACTGTGCTTTTCATAGCTTGTCTCCGTAGCGCGGGTCATCCCGCCGTTAAAGAATTGCACCAGTATTATAACGCCAGTCCGGCGAAAGTCAGAACTCGGCACAAGTAGAATCGGGGATCCCCAAAACCACATCCTGACAGAGGCGACGCGGCGGTTTTCAACTGTAGTGGTCCTATAAATCTGGGCACATTTTCCCCAGAATTTTGGGAGGGTTTTGGTTTGTGGCAGGAGAATGCTGGACAGAACCAGCGTGGTTTCAAGAGAGCAGGCAAGCGACTGACGGCGGGCGGCATATCCGCCGAGCTTACTGTGGCAGGTCTGGTTTGATTTGTGTTTGAACTTTGTCCGACTTTGTCCGTTTTGCGGACAAAGAAATACTTTTTTCGGACAATACGCCAGTTGCCTTGGCGGATCGGGCTGCTTGCGCAGTCCTTGTGGCATAAGACAAGCAGCTTCAAGCGCGCCCCGGCTTGATATTGGCACAGAGCCGCTCGGCGCGTAACTGGCGGAAAGATTTGGCGCGCTCAGGCAAAACAGTAAGCCAGCTTGTCGCATCAGCGCCGCAGTAAACATAAACAGCCCCTTCATTTCCCCCGCAAAACCCACATTAACGGATCTGAATTCACCCTAGAATCCTTTGATATTAGGGGAAGATATGAGCGGCTTGGCAGCGCAAAACCCTTGTGTTCACTAGCTTTCAGGGATTTTGAGTTCTCCCTGAAGCAGAATTTTCCGGTCATGCGTTTTTTCCCTTGCGACTGGGTTGTTCCGGGATGCAGCAAGTGGTACGAGCATAGCAAAAAGGGCAAAGCAAAGGGCGACTATATAGTCGCGGTTTGCCCAGTTGGGCGAGAATTGATGAAGTTTCTCGAGCCAGTGTCCAAGTTTTCGGGACCACTACAGGGGTTGGCCTTGAGATTTGCGCGAAATCAATACCAGTCGTGTCCTGAGCCACAAAGGGAGAAGGGTGACTCATCGCTGAAAAACGGAAATAAACCCGGAATCCGCGCCGCTTCTCGAGCAAGTCTCCGCTTTCACCAGAAGCGCTCCCCTTCCCTGGCGCCTCGGCTGAGGAGCGGACACGTTCAGAAAGACAGGACGCAAATGCGACTGGTCAGCCAAGGCTGATCCCCTACAGAGACCTTCAAAGTCTGGAAATTGTAGGGGCGACCCAAGGGTCGCCCGAAAATCACCGTGACAGATACAGATTCTATAGCGATTTATTGCGAAATAAAAAGCTGTCCGCACTTCAGCGATGCCTCGGAGACCGGCGCAGAGAAAACGCGCCAGCGCGATGGAGTATCGGACAACTCTTACAGTTGTCATGCCGGGTGATGGCTCGTAAAACCAGCGATCATAGGAAAGCGCGCTATTTGTAGCGGCGGTCGTACCAGACGGGCGAGTCCCCGAGGCAGACGGCAACATGCACGGCGGCGGCTTGCAGCGCGGTGGCGACAGCGTCCGGTTCCAATACGCTGACACCGGTAGGGCGGTTTTTTTCAACTGCGGCGTCGCAACCGGGCAGCAGCGCATCGGCGCGTTTGTCGTTCTCGACCAGCAATCGCCGAAAACTGCCGTCGATCATTTGCAAATTTATCTCGCCATGAAAGACAACCGGCTGTCGACCGCGTTTCTTGACCAATTCACTGGCGTATACCGAATGTATGTCGCCCGCGTCAACCTGCCAACGCAAGTCCTCGCCACGAAGGGCGCTGACGCCCTGTTTGCCGGCGCGGACCAGCAAGGTATCCGGTTCTAGCATAATCTGCTTGACTTGCAGCGCGATCATCAAAAGCAGCAACAGGGACACGCCAAGTCCCAAGTACGGCAAGAGGCTGGGATCGGGAATCAGCGTCCCGGCATTGGGCAGGGCCAATTCATGCATTAGTGAGGCGATGGAGACCCAGGCATAAAATGCCGCCAACAAGCCGTACCAGGCGGCCTGACGGAACCTGGCGCGGATCCAACGGCGGTTGCGCGCAAATTGCAGTTCGCTATCACCCGCCTCTGTCCGCGCCTGCAAGACCCAGTCGCCCAAATCAAGCGGAAGATCAATCACGGGAATCGGCTCGGGCTCTGGCGCGACATCCCCCGGCTCTGAAGCCACAAGGGGTTTACCCAAGACATCAGCCAGAGCCAGACCGATCTGCTGAACCGTCCGCTGGCTGCGCGACTGATCGGGATCGTTGATGCGCAGCACTTCAAACCAGCGGCTACTGCGCGAGAATGACAAGTCTGGGGCAAGTGTCATACCTAATTGCCAGGCGGCCTCTTCCTCCGACCAGCCCAACACCACCTCGCCGATGTCTCGTGCTGCGACTTCACCCAGCGGCGGCAAGGCGCGTTGGTTGCCAAAATCATCGTCATAGCGGAAGCTCCTGCCCGCCTTAACCTCGACCAGCAGGGTTGGCGCAGCGGCGGCGTCGAGTTGGATTAAGCGCCAGCGATCTTCGCTATAGTCAACGAGCATGTTATCCGAGACTGCAATTCGCGTCATGGGCCGCACACTTGTTCCGAGAAAGCGCAGTTGAACTTGAGGCGCATTATCGCAGATTTCAATGAAAAATGCAGACGAGATTTATCCTTGGCGCCACAAACCAGGGGCACACTTTTTCCGGGCCATAAAAACTAGGCGCCGATCTTTTCCAGGGGCAGATAGCGCTTGCGCAGTATAACCAGCGCGACGAAGATCAATGCCAACAGCGCCAGCGCCAGCGTCCCGACCTGCATAGCTTGTTGCTCCGGGATTTGACTGACGGCAACGGCAATGCCGCCAAAGGCCAGGGAAAAGACGTACAACAAGAGCAGAGCTTGTCGTTGCGAAAAACCCATGCGCAGCAGCCGATGCGAGACATGATCCTTGCCGCCCAGCATCAGGGGTCGCCTTTCTATCAAGCGGGTGAGAATCGCCAGGTTGATATCGACAATAGGCAATGCCAGCACGAGCACAGGCACCATCCAGGTCACATTGAGCGATTGCTGGGCGAATTTCAGCTTGATGGCCAGAATCGCCAAGACGAATCCCAGCGTGTAGGCACCCATATCGCCCATGAATGTGCTGGAAGGATTAAAGTTATAGGTCAAGAAACCGATGGCGCTGCCGAAGATCGCGGCCGCCAGCATGCTGACCAGGATTTGCCCTTGCGTCACCGACATGAACAGGAAGAAACCCGAAGCGATTGCAGCTGTGCCGGCGGCCAAGCCGTCCATATTGTCGATCCAGTTTAGGGCGTTGATCAGCGCGACGATCCAGAATAAGGTGAGCGGGATATCGATCCACTGCACTCCAAAAAGGCGAATTTGCACGCCCACCAGCGTGACCACCAAGGCCGCCGCCACCATGACCAGCAGGCGCAGACGCGGGCTAAGGTGTTTGCGGTCGTCCAGGTAGCCGATCCAGGCCAGCAAGGTGGTCCCGGCGACAATCGCGCCCAGTTCTTTCATATGTGTCGGCGGGCTGAACAAGAGGACGGATAGCACGAAAGCGACGTAGATCGCTGCCCCGCCCATTAGCGGCATGTGCCGTACATGGATATTGCGCCGGCTGGGCGCCGCCATCACCCCAAGGCGCATGGCGATTTGTCTTGTCAGGGGCGTCAAGCACAAGGCAGCGGCGAAGCCCACGATCATGATGGGGATAAATTGCAGGTTGGCATCCATGATCTCAGTATAAGACCGATGACAGAATGTTGAAAGCCTGCGGCAAGGCCCGAGCAATGAGCCTCAACCGGCCAAGAACTGCGAATATCGTTTTCGCGGGAGTTATCCGCCGACCCGGGGCTTCTAGTCGCTTGCCCACTCGAAGACGGCTTTGACCGGCAGGTGATCGGAACCGATCGGGCCGCCAATACTCGCGGACACGGTACGCAATTCATCACTGTACCAAATATAGTCGATGCGCAAGAAGGGGTGAACAATCCGCGGCAAGCCAATAATTTCGGCCACCGGCCAGGTACGTCCGGCGCCTGTGCCCGCGTCCCGCCAGGCGTCGTTTATCCGGGCGGCGATCTCGTCATAGATGAGCGAGCTGTCGCTCATGTTGAAGTCGCCCGCAACCAGGTACGGCTTGCTCTCTTGGCCCAAGATTTGCAGCAGTCGACGGGCCTGGGCGTTACGGCGCGTTTCGTTGTAGCGCAACAGCATATCAAGCGCGAAATGCGTCGAGGGATGCCAATTCGCCTGTGGCAACACCAAGTGCACGGCGTAAACTGCCAGCTCGCGTCCGTTCTGATCCAGCAGAAGTCGCAGGGCCAAGCGCCCGGGCTCGCCTTCGATGGATAGAATCTGCCGCTCGAGGATGGCATAGCGAGAGAAGATGCGTACGCTGCCCTCGATATGATCTTCGTGCGCATAGATATCGTAGAGGCGTTGCAAACGATGGTCGTATCCCTCGGCCGTTTCCTGCAATACGATGACATCGGCGCCGGCGGACAGCAGCCAATCGGTCGCCATGTCCAACTCCGCATTGCTGCCCTGCACGTTGAATGTCACAAGGGAGAAGGTCTCGCCTTGCGGTGGTTCAATCGCTTTATAGCGGCCGGGCCAGGCAAACCAGAGCAAACCGACGAGTATCAAGGCGATTTGCAGCAGCATGCCCCAGCGCTCGCGCAGTTGCGGCAGCAATGCCCGGCGATGACGTTTCGCCTTCTTTCTTGGTGCGCCCCCATGCTCAGGCAAGGAGCGGCTATGTCCTATTGAAGCAGCGCGGTAGGCCTTCTCGCTGCCGCCGAGCGGCTGTGGGCCCCGGGGACGACGCTTTCCCAAGCGCGAAAGCGCAGTCCCTTGGCGAGCGACGATGATGGACAAGGGAAAGGTCAGCGCCAGGGGCATGTACCAATAGGGCGCGAAGGTATTCGCAAGGTCAATCAACCAGAAGCCGCTGACGCGCATGAGACGCAAGAGCGTAAACACGGCGACCAAGGCCGCATAAAATGCCACCAGATGGCTTACCGGCCCCGACAGTCGACGGACGAATCGTTGTAAGGCTGACCAGGACATGCCAGGCAGACCTCAGTCTCGAAGAATGTGAATGTTCATTATACACGGCCCGCCCGCAATTGGCTTCGCGGCATTCCGAACGCGAAACATGACCTGTGAAGCTATTCGTCTTGCAGACCTACCGCCAGACGCTTTAGCGCATATTCTAGTGCCTTCGTCCCAGACATTTGCGCCGGCTCGTCCGCGCAAGCGGCGACAACGTGCAGGGACTGCCGCTGTCAACCTGTCATGGCCCCAGGCTCCAAAAATGCACCGACAGATGCCTGTGCCGAGCGAATATCACATTACAGGACAAGCAGCGAGACGAGGACCAGCGCCACGAAAAGCCCGGCCGCCAGGATGCCCATGTTGCGCAGGTCCTTGATCACGAAGCCGTAATCGGCGCGCAGTTCTTCTTCGCTGACTTCTTTGGTGGGGTTCGCCAGCAGATCGGCCACATACTCGGCATCCAACGCGCCCTCGTCTTTGCGCCGTTCCAGTTGCACGGCTTGCAGGTCCCGACGGCGGCGGCGCTGTCTGCGCGGGGCTTCGGCGACGACGGCGCCGGCGTCAATATTGGCCGCTGCGGATTCATGCGCTGTCGCTTCCGTTTCGCTCGCGACTGCCTCTTCGCCCGCGGCGGACTGACGCGCTTGCTCCAGCACCGCTTTGGAGATATTGGGTTTCTTGCGCCTGCGCTTGGCCATGCGGCATTGCTCCATCGACTACTTAAACATGCTGGCATTATGGCAAAGGAACGGCGCCATGACAAGCGGGCGTGGGATGGGCAGTCGAACCAGCGGAGTACGTCAAAGATTTTCGGGCGGCCTGACAGGACATGTAGGCCGCGTAGGCACAGACCGCCGGCACAGAGGGTTTATTGGAGGGCGACCAGATTGCTCGCCCCTGTTTACGTTAACCGCGTCGCTCATGCGACGGGAAGGCTTACGATTTTGCGTGAGCGCGACATTCCTGGGACCTTTTCGCTGCCGCCGAGCGGCTACACGCGTCCTTGATGTCGCCGCAACATTTTATCTGTGCTCTATCTGGTTCCAACAAAACAATGCTACGTGATCTAATTTATAGCGAGAGTTCTGGATGTAATCTCAATCCCGACAAAAGCGCTCCCCCTCTCTGAAGCTTCGGGGTTTCCGCCCCCCGATGGGCGGGGGGACTGCGGGGGGCAAGGGCCGGGCGTGGGGTTGAAAAAAAGCCTTTCCGCATTCTCATTCCTTAGCCAGATTGGGACGGCCGCTTTTCCACCAATGTCCGCAATTGCTCGAAGCTGATGCCATACTGCCGGGCGATTTCCCGCGCATGGCTCTGGCCGCGCGGCGGCGCCGCCAGCACACGGTAAGTGCGGCGAACGCCGGATTCGTCCTCTTCGACTTCCGAGATCAGGCTCTGCACACGGCTTTCGCCCGACACCGCATCGTTGATACTTCCGCAGTCGACGGCCAATTCGTGCAAATGTGTCACGAAGACAGCGCGGACGTCCAAGATACGCAGGCAGCTTAGGACGTCGCGCGCCAGAAAATAGCTTTCCGTAGCGCTGGTGCTGGCCAGCGATTCATTCATCAGAATCAGGCTTTGCGAAGTCGCGCGACTGAAGATCTCGCGCAGGCGCCTGGCTTCTTCGCCCAGCCGGCCGCTTTCCATCTCCGGATCTTCTTCGACCGGGAAGTGCAGGCATATGGCATCGACCGGGCTTAAGGTCGCCGCAGCCGCCGGCACGTACAAGCCCGATTGCGCCAGCACGTGCAGCAAGCCGATCGCGCCCATCCAGGTGGTTTTGCCGCCGCGATTGGGTCCCGTCAAAACGTGGATGCGGCCCTCGTCATCGAATCGAGCATCGTTTCCGACGATATCTGATCCCAAGTCCGACCCCCTGTCTTGTCGGCTGAGGCGCAAGGCGAGATCGAGATTCACCATTCCGCGCGCGTCCAGACGGCGTTCCTCGGGGGGCAAGAGGGTCGGTTTGCACATGGGCAGGCCCTGTGCGCGCAGCTTTGAAATCATCTCCGCCGCGCCGACGTAGAAGGCAATTTCGCTTTCAATGGCGCGCAGCGCGCGGCTGTTGACCCGAGCGTAAGCAGCCAGAGCGCGATTGATCGGTCGAATCACATCATCCAGGATTTTGCGCAAATCGCCGAAAAGGCTGTTGCCCCCCAGACGATCCAGGGTCTCGCGCCGCGTTGCCATGATGCCGCCGCCGTTTGTCGAGGGCGCGTGGCGCAAGGGACCGATACCGCGCATTTCCTCCTCGCCATCGTCGCCCCATAACTTGCGAAAGAACCGGGGACCCTTGAAGCGGCGGCGGTTGATCGACAGCAAGGTAGCAGCCACCGGTCGCAGGTCCGGCGACAGATTGATGCCGATTGTGACACTGACGATCTCGCGGATACGCTCGCGCAGTTCCGGCAATTCCGCCGCCATCTGCTGGAAGAGCGGATCTTGCACAGTCTGCGCCGTTTGCTCCGCCAGCTTATGCCAAGCGGGGGCCCTCAGCGACGGCCGAGCGCGTTGCAGCAGCGCATCCAACTCAGTGGCGCATTCGACATAATTCTCGAGTTCCGTCAAGCGGGAAAGCACCAGCGCCAATTCGTGCCGGCGGGCGCGGATATCGCTGACAGTTTCGCCCAAGCCGCGAATCTTGGGCAGCAACACTGCCAGCCCCGCGGTGAAGTCCGGCTGACCAAGACAGTCGTCGAGCACCTCGTGACGATAGGCCAGAGTCTCGATATCGGTCAACAGCGTGCAAAGGATGTCGCGAATCGCGCGGGTGTAATCGCGATAAGGTGAAATCTCTTCGGCGATGCCCTCGATTCTCAAGTCATCGTGCGGACCAAAGGACTGTGAGGACGCGGCGCTTGCCCGGCGGCGATCTCGCCACAAGAGGCTAATTGAATCCGGCTCGACGCGGGAATTCTGGAACATCCTTTTCCGTTCGCTTGAGCTATTGCGCCGTCCACCATGATATCAGCCGCTCGGCGGCGGCGAAAAGGTCTGTCGCGCTCAGGCAAAATCGGTAGCCTGCTCGTCGCATGAGCGACGCGGTTAACGTAAACAGGGGCGGCCATTCTGGTCGCCCGCGCATGACTCGACGGGCTTCGCACGGAGTGTCGGGCGACATGGTATGTCGCCCCTACGCCTATCGACACAAATGAGGCATGGGGGCGAGCAATTTGGTCGACTATGGCGCAGGCTCCGCGCTAGTTGAGTTTCATCCTGCGCAGGCCTTGAAATGCGGGATTGCCCTGGATTTCCTTCCAACGGGCATCGCCGCCGTCGGTATGCCACTCGACTACGAACATGCCATCGCTGTCCTGATAGGTGAAAACGGGCTTCAAGCCAAGAAGAATCTGTCGGATGGCGCCGATAACCTCTTTGCGTTCTTCGCCCAGGCGCAAGGTGAAATATTGCCCGGCCACAAACTCGAAGAACATCGGCATTCCATCGAGGCTGCCTTCCATCTTGATTGGCACCTCCGCGCGCGTGCAACTCATGAAAACGTTCTGCAGCCGGTTGTTCCACAAACTATGATTGACCCGCTCCTCAATGTAATAGGGACGCGCCTCGGGCGTGGAATAAAACCATTGACGGGAGGTGTTTGCCATCGAACCGCATCTCCACTTGTCTAGTCCTGCGCAATGCCGCAAGTTTACCGCATAGCCCCAAAATGCGAAAAGGGGAAACATCCACCATATGCAGCCTAGACTGACCCTATCCCGAAAACCCCAGATCCATAGGCGCAGCGCGCGGGATCAACCTGCGCCGTCGGGTTTGATGTCAAATAGACAGGCATTGTTAGAACATTTGTTCTATTCTATGGTAGAATATAGCGGTCATCATAATATCGCGTCTATGTAAAGAAAAGGTAAATGTAAATGAAATTGAAATACCGCGACAATCGCAGCATAGGCATTTTTGAATTCATCTGTCGTTATACCAACAAGCGCGGCTTTCCACCGACCTTGGGCGAAATCGCGGCATCGCAGGGTTTCAAGTCCAATTCTGGTGTCATCCGCCACCTGGACAAATTGGAGAAATGGGGTTGGATATCGCGCTACCACGGCAATGCGCGAAGTATTCGCATCTTGCGAAAATGTGAGCCGGAAGGACCTAATGCAAGTAGCGAAAACCTTTTTCAGCGATCAGTTCCGCGGCGATGATCACGCCCGAGTGTGGCAGGACGTAAAGTTGGTACAGCTCGCCGGTGGCGAACTCCCGGACGAGGGATACGTCCAGCAGTTTGTAAGTTTCGAGCTCTACACGCAAGGAATGATAGAAGGGATGGGTACGCAGGGCATAACGACTGGTGCGCCCTTTGATGATACGCACGGCTTCTGAATCGCGGTCAAATACCAACTGTTGGGCAAAGCGGCTGACGCTGCTGGTGAAATACACCATGATGCCGACCATCACCAATTCGATGCCGAGCGCGATCGGCAGCAGCAATACGCGAACAAAGGACAAGAGCACTACAGCTGCGGTTACCAGTATCGCCAGACCGACGCAGCGCTTGATGACCTGTGTGGATTGCGCTTGAAACAGATCAATATGTGTCTGAAGCATAGCAATCTGCGCCGCGCTCATCAAACCGAGACGGTTGTTCCTGAGGTCGTTTTCGCTGGCGGCGATCGTCTGTTTTTCTGCCGCTTTCATCGGGCTTGTCCGTGGATAGGCGGGTTGTCTGACAATTCTAACAAGAAATCAGGCGCGGCTCAATGAATCTGGCCGCGGGAACGCCCTGAAATCTTAACTTTTGCGGCCCAGGCCACGTCCAACCAAGCGGCGCTTTGTCGACGGCGCTTGCGAATATGCTCCGGGATCGGCGGGGACGGTTGTCGGCGACGAGCGCCGCCCTGCGAGCATGCCGGGACTTATTCACGCGGAAGCCAGCGCCGGCATGTACTCGGTCAAATAGGCCGCAAGCTGATCGCGCGTGTATACATAACAGAGTCGCGCCACTTCGTTAAGCAGCGGCCGCGGAATAAAGCGCCAAAGGCGTCGCTGCAGCGCCGCCGGATCATCGAGGGCCTCGCGCACAAGCGCCGGGTCCATCTTCAGGCGCTGGCCAAATATCGCCAGGGTCAGGCTGTCGCCGGCCGGATCGAGTTGCCCGGCAACCAGATCGCGCCAATGGGAGAGAGTCGCGTCGGACATGAAGGGCAGCCAACCCTGTGGCTGGGAACGGCGCAGCGAAGCTGCCTGCCAGTCTTCCAGCGCCCGCTCGTCGCACTCGTCCAATACCGTCAGGATCAAATGCAGGGCGAAGAATTTGTCGCGCCGCTCCACGCCAAGCCACTCCCGGCCCCAAAAATGCGGCCGCACCATTTTCAGCGCCCAGGCTGCGTCCGTTGCCAAATGCGCCACATAGCCGGCCAGGAAGGCCAGACGCGCTTCGTCCCCGGCCGCTTGCAGTTGTGGATGCATCCGCAGCATCGCGCGCCAGGGGCGCTCCACCATGGGCTGGCCGTAGGCGTAGAAATGCGTGACCTCGCGCCCGTCGCCGCTGGCGACGCGGGCATCGGCGACTATGCTGCCCAGTTGAAAGGCCGGACGCTGCCGGAGCAGCAAGTCGCGATAGAGCGGAGGCAGGGCGTCGTCGTCGAGCAAGTCTTGGGCGATCCTGAGGTGGGTGAAGGGCGTAGGCATAATGAGGATTGTAAATCGTTGACGTCGCTATGACGAGAGGCAAAGGCCTTCACTCGCTGCGCAGCGCCTCGGCCGGTTTCAGCCGACCCAAGCGCCAGGCCGGATATACTCCTGCCAGCAGCGCCGCGCTGACCGCCACCAGAAAGGCTTCCAGGAATTCGCCGGGCAACAATATGAATTGCATCGTCCAGCCGAATGAGCGCAGGTTAATCACATAGATCAGCACCAGCGACAGTAGCGTGCCGATGGGCAGAGCCAGGACGCCGGCCGCCAGACCCATGAGCCCGGTCTGGATCAAGGTGAAGCGTGTCAGTTGACGGGAGGTCATGCCGTTGGCGCGCATTGCGCCGTATTCCCGCGTGCACTCCAGCTGCAGGGCCATCAGCGCCGAGAGGATGCCGATGAAGGCCACCAGAGTCGTCAACAGGCGCAAGGCGATCGTGATAGCGAAGGTACGATCAAAGACCTCCAGGGCGCCCTGTCGCAAGCCGGCATTGTCTTGCACCAGCAGGTCGTAGTCGGTCAACCGCGCGCGCAATGCCTCGATAACGGCATCGGCATCCGTTCCCGATTCAAGAAAGATGCCCAGCGACGTCACGAAGGAGTCGTCAAAATATCGGTCATAAACGGAGCGCGCCATGTAAACCGTGCCTTGATCCGTGCTGTAATCGTAATAGACGCCGAAAATCTCGAAGCCGCGCTCGCCATGGTCCGTGGACAAAGTGATGCTGTTATTGGATTCGTCAATGCCGCGGCGGTTGGCAAAAGACTCGCTGACCATCAAGCGCCCGGCATCAAGCGCCTGCTGATGATCTTTCACCGTAACCTGAGTCCAGCGGAAGCGGCGATTATCGCCGGCGATATCAAAGTCGGACGCCAACAAGTTAACCGGCGGAAAATCGGGAAAGTCAGGCGAGTAGACTGTCACCGCGCGCGCTGATGAAACCGCCTCGACCCCCGGGACCGCGCGGGCCAGCTCCAGCACCGCGCCATCGACATCGATACTCGCGTTATTGTTGGAAAAAAGCGGCGGCGAGACGAATATCTGCGCTCCCAGGGAATTGCTCAGCCAATCGGCCACGGTACCCCGAAAGCTGCCGATCATTGTGTTGACACCAACTATGACGCTGACGGCAATGGTCAGGGCCGCGACCGCGACCGAAGTGCGGCTCAGCGAGCGCGTGATCGCGCGGCATGCCATGCGCCCCAGCAGGCCAAAAATTGCCCCGCCCAGGGGTAGCAACAGGCGCATCATAATCAGCAGCGCCGCCGGTGTGAAAAAAGCCCCGCCGACGATGATCATGAGCAAAGCGCCGAAGCTAAGGTAGAGGTCCGCGCCAGGGACCTGCAAGAGCAGCAGCCCGCCAAGATTGAGCAGGGCCGCGAGGACTGTGATATGAGGCAGCAGGCGTCGGGTCTGTTCTTCTTCGGTCGAGCGTTTCATCACGCCGGCCGGCGCTGTGCGGGTGGCGTCCAACGAGGGCAAGAGAGCCGCCACGATGCTCGCCAGCATGCCGATGCCTGCGCCTTTCAGCAGTGTCGCGGCCTCGACGCTGATGCCGCGCACATTCACGGCAAAATAGAGATCGCTGATGGTTTGGGAGACCAGCGCAAGCGCGCCCCGGCCCATGATGATGCCAAGCGCAAGCCCCAGCGCCGTACCCACAGCGCCCAGAATCAACGCTTCTCCCAGGATGAAAGCGAAGATTTGCGCGCGGGTGGCGCCCAGCGAGCGCAATATGCCGATCATGCCGCGGCGCTGAACCACGCTGAAAGTGACGGTGTTGTATATCAGGAACAAGCCGACCACCAGCGCCAGCAAACTCATCGCTTGCAAGTTGATCTCGAAGGCGGCGATCATCTGGTCAAGCGCATCGCCTTGCCCGGTTTTCAGGAGCGATACGCCGTCGGGCAACTGGGAGCGTATGCGCTCGGTATCGTCCTCGTCCAGGATCAGATCAATGTGACTGAGCCGACCGACCATGCCCGTCCATTCTTGCGCGGTGGCGATGTCGCTGATGATCAGGTCATCGAGCGCTTGTCGACTGCTATTGTTTTCCGATTGGAGTATCCCGACGATCTGCGCGTTGCTGAAGCGCCCGGCGGCGCTGATCTCCAAATCATCGCCGGCTTCCAGCTTGAGCCTGCCCGCCAAGGCGTCGCTGATCACTACAGCGCCCGGGACAGCGATGATTTGATTGAGCGCTTCGAAGTCTGTGCTTTCGTTCTCGCCACGCAGGTAGGAACGGAAGGGCGGTTCCGCCAAGGGATCAACGCCCATCAGACGCAAGGTTTGATCGCTGCCAATTGTCCTCACGAACTCGGTCAGCACCGGCGCGCTGACCTTGATCCCAAATTCCAGGCGCAAGCGCGTGTAAAGGTTTGACGAGAAGCCGTTGGGTCCACCGACGATTTGATGCGTCGCCTTGCCGGTGACGCTTTCGCTGCTCAAGGCGAAGGCGCGGCTGGCGGATCTGTTGGCGATGTCGATAGCGACGATCACGCCGACGCCCAGCGCGACGCCCAGGACGAAGAGCGCGCTCTGGAAGAGACGCCGGCCAATATGACGTGTAGCGAGACGGAGCAAAGCTGTCAAAAGTCCGCCCTCATTACGGTTGCGGCGGGGGCTTGTTCGCGATCACAAACTGCGGATTCGCCCTGGCTGGCCGATATATTTTCGCATGGCTTGCTTTAGCAAATACGGTATTGAATGGGCACTCACAAGCCAAACATTTCTTTGAAGCGCCGCAAGCGTCCCAGATAATCGTCAAGTGCTTCGCCGTGTGGATAAACCGCCAACTCGGTCGCGCCGAGCTCAGCCCAACCGGCGACATAACTTTCCCACTCGCTTTCGGGCACTTGCTGCGTGCTCAGACGGGTATGCAAGCCCACACGGTCCGCGCTGCCCGCAGCCTCGGCGAAGGCCCAAAATCTGGCCGTATGGTCCCGATAAAGCTGTGGATCACCCGATTGCGCCACCCAACCGTCGCTCATGCGCGCCGCTCGCTCCAATACCACATCGGCCGTACCACCGATCCAAATGGGAACCGGCCGTTGCGGCAAGGGATTGATGCCGGCGTCATCGATCGTATCAAAGCGGCCCCGGTAGGTCACCAGATCGCGCGTCCATAACATTCGCAGCAACTTGATCTGCTCCTCGGAGCGCGCGCCGCGCGTCCCAAAGTCCATGCCCAGCGACGTGTACTCTACTTCGTTCCAGCCGACGCCGATGCCCATGCGAAAACGACCGCCCGATAGCAGATCGACTTGCGCCGCCTGTTTCGCCACCAGGGCGGTTTGCCGCTGCGGCAAGATCAGAACGCCGGTCATAAAGCCGATGCGCTCGGTCAGGGCGGCCATCCAGGCGAAAAGCGTAAACGGTTCGTTGAAGCTGTCCGTGTAAGAATACGGTCTGCCGGATTGCCAGCCTTCGCGGGCGGGGTTGGCGCCCAGCACATGGTCATAAACCAGCAGGTGATGGTAGCCCAAATCTTCGGCAGCTTGCAGAAAATCGCGCATCACAATCGGGTCCGCCCCCAATTGCGTCTGTGGATAAACGACTCCAAATCTCACGGTAGCCCTCCCCTGGGTTCAATTGCGACTGCGGGGACCATGCTAGCGGAGACGGTCAGTTTGCGCCAGACGCTGAGGCAATTCACCTACAGTTGGGCCGTAGGCAAAACAATCAGGGGCTTTGCCGAGTCCTTAGCGTGCAAGATGGTTATAATTTGAAGAGTAGCTGTCAGCAGAAGAAAGTATTCGCGAGCGTGATTCAGGTTCGCAATGCCAATGTCACCAAAAGGTTTGCGCCGGCAACCGCCACGGAAGCCGCGGCGATGATCGCGCCGATCATCCGAGGCATGTTTTTCAGGTTACTGCGCACGGTCTCAATATCGGACGTAACCTTTGTACGCAGGCTGGCGATATTGGTTGTCAAGTCAGCAACCTCGGTTCTCATGTCAGCTATGTCCGACTTGGTGGCAACATGGGCGTAGGCAGCTTCCAGGGCGACGATGCGTTCGGATTGTGTGCAGGCCTGCACTTCTGTTTCGGATTGCGCCATCGTTTCACGTACGGTGTCAACGTTCGTCTAATTACATTAATGTTGTCTTCCAGTTACAAGTATTGCTTGATTGCAGGATTTTCTAATACCTAACTCAAACGCTAGAGAATCAACACGGAGTGCAATACAAAAATGCCTGATCTGTCAGTGGTGATTGTCAGCTACAACACGCGCGAAATGCTGCGTGACTGCCTGCAGTCGCTGCGCGAGAGCGTTGGCTTGCGGATCGAAGTCATCGTCGTCGACAATGCCTCTGCAGACGGCAGCGCGAACATGGTCCGCGACGCATTCCCCGAAGTTGTCTTGCTGGAGCAGACGATCAATACCTGGTATTGCGGCGGCAACAATATCGGCATCAAACGGGCGACGGCGGACACTGTCCTGCTGCTCAATCCCGATACCGAAGTTGCGCCAGACGCTCTGGCGCTCATGCATCGCTTCTTGCTGGAAAACCCGGGCTACGCCGGCGTAACCGCGCAGTTGCGCCATCCGGACGGCGAGGTCCAGCGCACCGGATCGGAGATACCCACATACCTCAGCCTGCTGCTCGACTACAGTGTCCTGGGCCATTTGCTGCCGACCGCCAGACGCCGCGTCCACGATGAACTCTACTACGCGGATTGGGATCGTCAGAGCGACCGAGAAGTCAAAGTGATTCCAGGATCCTGCACATTAATGAGGCGCGAAGACCTCTGGCTTGACGGCGACCTGCTGCTGTACTTCCCGGAAGACGCGCTCGCCTGCCAACATCAGAAGAGCGCATTCTTCCTGTCAGCCGCCAAGATCAAGCACCACGGAAAATCATCCACGCTCAGTTGGTTCGCGACGGGCATCTTCTTCCGTGATCTGATGATCTACTGTCGCAAGCAGTACGGAAGCCCCAAAATGCTCCTGCTCTGGCTGTTAAGCAGGCCGGTTGCCGCGCTGATGTGGTTAAAGAATCGTTAGGATTTCAGAGTCCGGATCCCGGCATGCCGCCCCGTCGCCGATGAAAAGTCGATCCTATTCGCGAAACAGGGCCAGGGGCATGTGAAAGGACACCACCCAATTGGGCGCGTCGACGATCTCGCTGATCTTCAGGTCGCCGGCGACGCTACAGAGGATATAAGCCTGGCTACGATTCATCTGATGATTGCGACAGAGCCAGTCGATCATGTAGCGGACGGCGTTTTTGGCGTTCGTCATCAGATCGGGCCCGTGCGCGGTTGTGATGTGATAGCCGCGGCTATCGAGCTTGCTCATCGGACTGGGACGGCGCAACTGCGTCTCTTCCAAGCGCAAATCCTTGCGGAGTTTGATGCGCATGGTCATAGTCATCGGCGCTTCAATGCCAGTCACGCAAACCTCGCCCTGCCCCTGCGCCGCATGACAGTCGCCCGTGGCAAAGAGCGCGCCCTCAACCAGGACCGGCATCCAGATTGTCGAGCCGATCACCATGTCACGCACATCAAGGTTGCCGCCGTTGGCGCGCGGCGGCGCGGTGATAAAGCGCCCCGCTTCCCGCGGCGCCACACCCACGACGCCGGGATGCGGCTCGAAGGGCACGCTGATGTGCTCCAATTCGGTGGAAAAGCAAGTGTCGCTTTCGATGCGCCAGTGATGCAGATAGCTGTAGTCGAAATCTTCCGGCAGCAAGCCGGCGCCGGCGCGATGAGCGGACCATCCCCAGCCCTTGTGGCGCATATCGAGGATGTCGATTTCCAGCGCGTCGCCGGGTTGGGCATCCTTGACCCAAACTGAACCATTTAGCGCGTGTACCTTGCCGCGATCAAGGACCTCATATTCGTCGACAGTCCACGCCGGCGTCACTTGTCCGCAGGGCTCAGCGCAATCGAAAACCACGATATCGCCGCTATCGATCTTCAGGCGCGGCGTCACCGAGTTGTCCCAAAAGGGCTGCGTGACACTGTCATCAAGATAATGTTCGGTCATGGTTCATTCTCCTCTAGCGGTCCTGCCTTGGTGACGGCATGCCGCTACTGCATGAAAGAACGCGGCGTCGCCCGCAGGATGGTGACTTCCATTCCCGCGCCGTCCATTAATTCAGGGAGCTTCGGGCTGACTTCATTCCGCCAGTAGTCGTTGTTGTATACAGCATCATAAAGCGCGTCTTTTTCCTCGTCGCTCGCGAAACGGCGAATCCAAACGTAGGTATCTTGGGCGTCGTTGACAAAGGACGCCAGTATTATCATACCTTTGGACAGTTGATAAGGAATGATTTCCTCGTCCATATACTTGACAAATTCATCAGCTTTCCCGGACTGTAGCGGATAAATGCGCAACTCAAAAAACATCGTCCTGCTCCTTACATCGTTCCAACTGAGACTATCATAACACGTACAAGATTTCACTTTAAGAATGCGGATGAAGCGAGGTCCAAGCCGCTCGCAAGCCATAACTTGGCTCACACAAGTAAGTGTAAGTAAGTCGCGCAAAAATGTGAGCCTTGTAAGGGCAATCGGCGGTCAGTGTCGGCGGTCAGTGTCTACGCGACCTACGCGACCAATCTGGTCGCCCGTTGCCGCTGCGACTTGTGGTTTCGAACGATATGGTAGAGTCTGTTGAAATTCTACCCCATCCCCCGCCCCCTTCCCCATTGCAATGGAGAAGGGGAGCTTAGTAAGCCATTATGAGCTATTATGAGCTTTTGTTCTTATGCAGCGGTGACAGAGCTTGGTCGTAAATCGTGATTTTCAACAGAGTCTGGTATGTCGCCCCTACAGATCGTTGCTTTAGCGAAAGTTGCATTACTTAATTGCTTCCACTCAGAATATGAACCTGGCGCGCTTCAAATCCAAGGATCGCTAAGTCTCCCTCAGGGCAATCGCCCGGATTTCTTTACAGATCGCGCATAGTTATGTTATAAATGTGCTGATAGGATCAGCGCGGAACGCATTGTGGTGAAACTCAATGATACTCTACCCCCCCCCCCCCCCCCAAATAGTATAACATTATATATTTAACATTTTTGTCTTTTATAACATTTCTAAAAGATCACCCTCATGCA
>JAPOOU010000174.1 GCA_026713245.1 Chloroflexota bacterium | reverse complement strand
TAGATCGGGTTTGCTTGCTGCGGGGAAATCGCGGGGCTAAGCTTGATCTCTCCCGCTAGACGGCTGAGGAGCGGGCGTTTTTTCTACTCCATCCCCGGCCTGCCCCCTCGGTCCCCCGCCTCACGGGGGAAGTTCATATCCCAATGCATTGGGGAAGGGTGACTCAACGCTGAAAATCCTGAGGTCATTCCTGAATTCGCAACAATATGAAGAAAATACCATCTTCTTTTTGCGCGCTCCCCCTTTCCGATGCTTCTGGGAGGGGGAGCGCATTTGGCGGGATTGGGATTAGATGCAGAACTTTCGCCACAAATGAGATTGTTTTCGCATTATTGTATTGGAACTACTGAGGGTCGCGCGGACACCGAGCGCTGGCACAGCGGGGTGATTTTCGGGCGACCAGGTTGGTCGCCCCATACGGGTTCAGACATGGGCCTTCGAGGGCGCAGCGGGGTGTGTTTCGGGCGACCAGGTTGGTCGTGTAGGTCGCGCCGACACTGACCGCCGGTCGCCCCTGCAAGGCTTGTCCGCTACTCAGGAAGTCGCGCCCACCTTTAGTCTACCCCCCTCAATCCCCCCATAGCAATGGGGGGAAGCTTGTTTCGACGTTGCCTCAACGCGAGTTTTCCGATGCTGCAAGTTTGGATTAGCGATTTTCAAGCGCGGGCGCGCAACGTTGGCTCCCCTCTCGTAGTTCTTGTGGGTGTCCACGCGCACCCATTGTGGGATTTCCGTCCCCGATAAGCGGGGCGGAAACCCCTTAGCATCGGAGAGCGGGAGCAGACAGTTTTCGTCGGTCAAGAAACCACCTCGCAACCTATACTTTTTGAGGCGATTTCGGGCGATCTAATAGGCCGCCCATACAGCTTTCAAACATGAACGATACTTGTCGGGATCAGCTATTAGCTGACCCGTCTCTATGTAAACACGGCCAACGAAACTGTCGTGACCTCAGTCGTGAGGGGCACCGAAGGGCCAACCCGAGCGCAAGCGACTTTGCAAGTAGCGGACAGCTTTCCGGGATTGTTTTTTCGGCAAGAACTAAAGCCCCGTCTGCCGGCGAGGCACTCTCTAGAGCGCGGCAGTTCTAGCCGACCAGGGAAACGCCTCTCGATGCAAGCTCCTGGTTAAACGCCGCAATGTCGCCTTCTTTCACCGCATCGAAGCGCTTGAGCTGATCGTCAATTAGCCCCGAGAGTTTTTCAAATACAAGATACGCTTGCTCTGTCGGCGGGTACTCTCCCAAAGAAACCACAGATGGCAACGCGCTCAAGCGCCGCAATGGATCCGTGCCGCTGTTGACCCGTCCCGGCCAGCCTGCACGCAAGTCCGGGATCAAAATCTCCTTCTCTATCTCGAGGATCGCTTCTCGCAGCGCGCCGGCGCGTTCCGCCAGGTCTTTGCTCTGGTCAGATTGAGACAGCCGCTGGCAGAGGCTCTTCAACTGCGCGCGGTGGCCCCGCATGGCATTGATTGACTTGGTCGCTTGCGCGTAGAGATCGTAGATCGTCTTCAGCAAGTCAAATTGGCGCTCAAGCTCGTCTTGCGACGCTTCAGACGTGGCGTCCTTCACCAGGTTGAATGACCGCGTCTGAACATCATCACCAACCTGTAGAGCGACCTGGTATATGCCGGGCACAACTGTGGGTCCGGGCATGCGCTCGAACTGCACATCATCGCCGTCTAACTTCGGCGAGTCCGGCAAACGCATATCCCAGACAAAGCGATTCCATCCGACATTGGCAGTGAGGAATATTGCAGATTTATCCCTTTTCTCTTTCTGTGACTTTCGATCTTCGTCGTCCATACTGAAGAATTCGCGTAAGAGATTCCCGTTCTCATCGCAGAAGCTCAGCCTGATCTTGTCTTCGGGAGTCTCGTGAATGTAATACGTAACTATCAGGCCGCGCGGCAGATTCTCACCCGAATCGAGGAAGCTGCGTTCTACAGCGTTTTCCTCAGTGCGCGTATGCGTGTAAGCGGCCATGACGCCGGTGGAACTCATATAGGTTTTGCCCGGCTGGTCGACCAGGCGCCGCCCGTCAATGCTCTCCAGAAGGCGCTGGGTATCACGTGGTTGGAGAAGAAGGGATCGTGACTGCGCTGCCTCGCCCCCCAACTGATGCAGACCTGTCAGATCATCGAGAATCCAGAACGAGCGACCATGCGTGGCGGCGATGAGATCGTCCCGTTTGACAAGCAGATCGTGAATCGGCGTGATCGGCAGATTGAGCTGCAGTCGTTGCCAGTGTTCCCCGTCATTGAAGGAACAGTAGACGCCCGTTTCGGTACCCGCGTAGAGCAGGCCCGCCCGGGCCGGATCGCAGCGGATTACGCGCGTGAAATCATCAGACGCTATGCCCTCGTTGATACGCGTCCAGGACTGTCCATAGTCTGTTGTCTTGTAAAGATAGGGCGCGTAATCATCCAGTTTGTAACGGGTCGCAGCCATATAACACGTTGCGGAGTCGTGCGCCGAGGGCTCCAGCATGCTAATCATGGACCATTCGGGCAGATCGGCAGGCGTAATGTTCTGCCAGGTCGCGCCATTGTCCCTGGAGATGTGGGCCAGCCCGTCGTCCGAGCCCGCCCATAAGACACCGGGCTCCTGCGGCGATTCGGCGAAGGCAAAGACGGTTGCGTAGACCTCCGCGCCCACAGCATCCCGGTTGATCGGCCCGCCGGTGACCTTGAGCGTTTCGGGATCGGCGCGCGTCAAATCCGGGCTGATCGGCTGCCAACTGTGACCCTCGTCCGTAGACTGGAAAACCACGTTCCCACCGACGTAGAGCGTATTCGGATCGTGCGGAGAAAAGACGATGGGGTAGGTCCAGGCAAAGCGATATTCGAGGTCGGCCGCTGCTTCGCCAGCCATATACTCCGGCCAGGTGGTGACCAGCCGCAACTGCATGGTGCTATGGTCATAGCGCTGCAAGCAGTTGCCGCCGCCCGGCGAACTGCCGATGGCGCCGACAAAGACGATGTCGTCATTGTCCGGTTTTACCGCAATATAGCCGCTTTCGCCCGAGCCGGCGATAAAGCCATCCATCCACATCAGCGAGGACTTGTTGTTGCGGCTGGGCACAGCGACGCTGCTGTTGTCCTGCTGCGTGCCATAAACGTAGTATGGATCGCGATTGTCAGCGGCGACGTGATAGAACTGCGCCGTCGGCTGATTGAAAATTGTCGACCAGGAGGCCCCGCCGTTTAGGGAAACGCATGCGCCGCCATCATTGCCCTGCACCATTCGCATGGGATTATTCGGGTCAATCCATAGGTCATGGTTGTCGCCATGCGGCGTAGCGATCATCGAATATGTGCGTCCGCCGTCAATGGACTTCCAAAAGCGCAGATTGTTGACGTATACCGTGTCCGCGTCCTGCGGATCGGGCGTGAGGTGCATGTAATACCAGGCGCGCGAGATGATATCGTTATTGCGCGCGACGTACTGCCATGAGTCGCCATAGTCATCGGAGCGGTACATGCCGCCGTCTTGATGCTCGATCAGGGCATAGACACGGCCGGGTTTGGCCGGCGACGCGGCAATGCCGATCTTGCCCAGAACCCCATGCGGCAAGCCCTTGTTCTCTGTGATGCAGTGCCAGGTGTCGCCGCCGTCGGTAGAACGCCAGATGCCGCTGTCTTCGCCGCCACTGCTGATCATGTGGAAATTGCGATAAGCCTCCCAAATCGACGCGTAAATGATGCGCGGATTGTTCGCGTCGATGCTGAGGTCCACCGCGCCGGCTTTGTCGCTGACGAAGAGCACATGCTCCCAGGACGCGCCGCCGTCCCTCGACTTGAATACGCCGCGCTGCTGATTCCTCCCGAATGCATGTCCCAATGCCGCGACGAAAACGATGTCCGGGTCGCGCGGGTGAATGCGGATCTTGCCGATGTGGCGGGTATCCTCCCGGCCGATATGCTGCCAACTGCGCCCGGCGTCGGTGGATTTGTAAACGCCGTCCCCGTGCGAGACATCAATGCGGATGGTCGCTTCGCCGGTGCCGGCGTAGATGACGTTGGGATCCACTTCCGAGACTGCCAGCGCGCCGATTGAAGAGGTGTTGAAGTAGCCGTCGGAGATGCAGCGCCAGTATTGACCGGCGTCATCGGTCTTCCAGACGCCGCCGGCGCAAGCGCCGAAATAAAAGGCGCCGAGGTCGGTGGGATCGCCGGCGACAGTGACGACGCGTCCGCCGCGGAAGGGCCCGATGCAGCGCCAGCGTCCGATGTTGTCGAGGGGAAGGTTCATGGTGATTGCGCTTTCGTCGTTGGTGGATTAGATGGGGGCTATTGTAGCGTGGATGCTTGTTCTCATGCTATCTTGCATCCATTGCATTTCCGACGAAACTGGCGGACAATGTTTGTTACGTGATTGTTCACACTTTCAGAACGGAGGTGACAAGTCATGTTAATTCGGTTTTGCGTTGAAAATTTTTTGTCTTTCAAAGACGAGGTCGAGTTCTCGATGGTAGCGGGCGAGTCTCGCAAGCACCCCGACCATGTGCATAATGTTCGAGATATGCGAATTCTAAGGACGGGGGTGATCTTTGGGCCAAATGCATCTGGAAAGACTAATTTGATCAAGGCGATGAGCTTTGCCAAAGACTTCATAACTACGGGATCACTGAGCACAAAATACCTTGAGTTAACTCCGTTTCTACTTGACAGCGAAAGTGCTGCGAAGCCCTCGGAATTCCTGTTTGAGATTCAATGTGGTATCGCGCAATGTTTCCAGTATTACTTTGCAGTAGATCGGCAGCGAGTGCATAAGGAGTCTCTGCACGAGATTCATCCCAAAGGCGCTAGAATGATGTTTGAGCGCGAAACATCTGCGGAAGGTAAGACGGACATCGAATTTGGCGAGATTCCTGTACTAGCCAAAAATGAAGATGATCCCACAGATTTCTTACCCAAGTCAGGTGATCCGCGTCAATTGTTCTTGACCGAATACAAACGACTTGAATTGGAACTTAAAGAACAAAGGATTCCATTTCTTGCACATATTTACGATTGGTTTGACCGAACGCTTGTGCCAGTGTTTCCTGATTCTATTCCGACGCAAGGCCTTGGCCTTGGAATGATGAAAGACTCTGATTTTCGGGACAGGCTTAGGGACGTACTTGGGTTTCTGGACTTGGGAATCGACAATGTAGATCTAGTAGAAATCGAATTCGATGCCGCATCAGAATTGCCAGACAAGTTTAGGGAACATGTCAAAGGGCTCGTCAAGGAAATACCAAAAGACTCCGACGAAAAAGTAATATTTGGTCAATATGGAAACGAACACTATCTTGTTGCAGATGCGGATAACAACTACTCAAGGTACAAACTCGTTACGCTGCATCAAGTTAGCGGAGATAATCGTTACGTTGCGTTTGACTTGGCGGCGGAATCAGACGGCACTCGACACTTGCTCGAATTCATGCCAGCACTTTTAGGCTTGCACAATAGCAATGGCGAACACGTCTTCATTATTGACGAACTAGACAGAAGCGTGCATACACATTTGACCGGCAAAGTCGTCGAACTCTTTCTGAAGAATTCAGGCAACAGAGAGAGTCAACTTGTAGTGACGTCGCACGATACAGGGCTACTGGATCTGGACCTTCTTAGGCGAGACGAAATCTGGTTTTTAGAGAAGGAATCAACTGGCGCTTCGTCGCTCTACTCGCTCGAAGAGTTTAGACTTCCAGAGAAAATGAATATCGAAAAAGGATATCTTTTCGGACGCTTCGGCGCGATTCCCGTGAGTCCCAGCCTTGACAGCCTCGAGTGGTTGCGTGAGACATGAGGACAAGGCGGTATACCGACAGAGAGCGGATTGCTGGCAGAAGAGACATTAGGAAACTCTTTGTCATCGTTACGGAAGGTACTAAAACAGAGAAAACCTATTTTGACGACCTTGCAGCAGACACACGATTCAATCATCCTAGTGTTCACGTAGAGACCATTCAATCTGAGGATTCGTCGCCGGAACATGTCTTAGCCAGACTTACCGAATTCAATAATGAATACGAGCTTGGCGACAATGATGAATTGTGGCTCGTAATCGACCGGGACAGATGGGAAGTTCCCATGCTTAGCCGTGTCACACAGGAAGCACTTCAAAAGAGATTCTACGTAGCAGATAGCAATCCGGCCTTTGAAATATGGCTCGTGCTTCATCACCGATCTCTGGACGATTATACAGAAGAGGAGAAAACGGAACTTCAAGCAAATCGCAGAATCGGAAGCAGAACTCGATTAGAGCGAGAATTGATGTCCATCTGCGGATCATATAGCAAATCGAATCTCAAGTCATCAGACTACTTGCCAGGAATTGAAACTGCCATAGCAAATGCTAGAAGGTCTGACTTTGAAACAAATGACCGCTGGCTCAACCAAATCGGCTCCCGCGTCTACAGGCTCGCCCAATCGATCATCGAGTCCTCACCCAACAACCCCTGAAACCAACGCCGCCGCCCGCTCGTCGCCGCCCAGCGCGGCCATCTCGTGCGCGAAGCGCCGGGCGTTCTCCTGAACCCAGTCCGCATCCATAATGGCATGCACGCCCTCGCGCAGTTGACCCTGCCGCACATCATGTGCCGTCAAGTGCAAGCCGACCTTGGCCTCGGCCACGCGCCGCGCCTGAATGCGCTGATCGGCGGCGTGCGGCACCACAATCTGTGGCAGGCCGTATATCAAGGCCTGATGCGTCGTGCCCATGCCGCCATGATGGATGACGATCTTGCAGCGCCCGAGCACCTGGTCATAGGGCGCCCAGTTCAAGAGCCGCGTGCCTGCGGGCAGCGCGCGCTTGAGTTCAGCTTTTTTGTCCGGAGAGATCGGATGCCAGCCGATCGTGACGATGGGGATGATGCCTTCTCTGGCGAGCGCTTGCGCCGCCCAACTGAAAAAGCCTAAATCGCCTGTGAAGATCGTGCCCAATGTCACCAAACCCAGCGGCTTGTCCTTGGGGATATCGGCCAGCCACTCTGGCGGTTCATCGCGCGGCGTTTCAACGCGCCCGCCGACGAACTGCGTCTGCGGCAGTATGGTCTCCAGTTCGGACTGATACCATGCCGGTGTGAAGTACGTAACGTGCAACAGATCGCTGCGAATAGAGGGCGCGCTTCCCTTGGAGAAGTTGCGCCCGGTGATGCCAAACTGTCCACAGAGCCGTTGAATGCGTTGCTGACTATCGCTGCTCAGGTCCCGCTGCACTGGAAACAAACTGTTCTCGTCCAGCGTCGTCTGGGCGGGCCAACCACAGATGACCAGCGGGATGTCCAGCGCGTCGGCGGCGATGGCGGAAGCGCTCAGAAAGGGATCGGAAACGATGGCCTCCGGCGCGCCGATTTCGGCTGCCAGGCGCAGGAGCCCGTTCGCTGCCTCGGCAACCAGCTCTTCGCTGAGCCAGGTGTCGAGCGCGCGTCGATAGCGTATGTTCACCGCTTCCTGCGGGGGGATCGCCGTCAAATCCGGCGGCGGCGGCGGGGGCCACAGCCAACCGGTTTTGTCGACTTGGCGAAACGGGATGCCGACGGCGTCCAGCGCGCGCTGCAGCGGCGCTTCGCTCAGCCAAAGAATCTCATGCCCCCGGGACTGCATAGCCCCCGCCGTCTTGAGGAAGCCGCCCCAATCGGTGTGGCTGTACAAGGGCGCGGAGATGAACCAGAACGACGCCATATGGTTATTGGGCTATACCGGCTGCGGCATGCGCAAGTAAGGCTTCAGGTAATGACCGGTGAAACTCTCTTCGACTTCCGCCACCTCTTCGGGCGTACCTTGCGCGATGATTTCGCCGCCGCCGCCGCCGCCTTCAGGACCGAGGTCAATGATGTGGTCGGCAATCTTGATTATGTCCAGGTTATGCTCGATAACGACAATCGTGTTGCCAGTGTTGGCAAGCTCTTGCAGTACATTGATCAACTTGGCAACATCGACCGCGTGCAGGCCAGTCGACGGTTCGTCAAGGATGTAAAGCGTGCGCCCCGTCGCCCGTTTGGAAAGCTCCCGGCTGAGCTTGATGCGCTGCGCCTCCCCGCCGCTCAAGGTTGTTGCCGGCTGTCCGATCCTTATGTATCCCAGGCCCACAGCGTCAAGCGTAGCGAGCTTTCGGCGGATGCGGGGCAGATTCTCAAAGAAATCCAATCCCTCGCTAACCGTAAAATCCAGCACGTCGGCAATGGACTTGCCTTTGAATTGAACCTGTAAGGTCTCGCGGTTGTAGCGCGATCCTCGGCAAACTTCGCACTGTACATAGACGTCGGGCAAAAACTGCATTTCAATCTTGATCAGCCCTTGCCCTTCACAGTTTTCGCAGCGTCCGCCTTTGACATTAAAGCTGAAGCGACCGGCTTTGTAACCGCGGATCTTGCTTTCCGGCAATTCCGCGAACAGGCTGCGTATATCATCAAACATCTTGGTATAAGTGCCGGGATTGCTGCGCGGCGTTCGACCGATTGGGCTTTGATCAATGTTGATAATCTTGTCGATCTCCTCTGCGCCGGTGATAGCATCGTGCGGGCCGGCGCGTTCACGACTCTTATTGATCAACTGCGCCAGGCGTCGATAAAGCGTCTCGACAACCAATGACGACTTCCCGCTGCCGCTAACGCCGGTCACGCAGATCAACTTGCAGAGTGGAAAGCGAGCGTCAATGCTTTTGAGGTTGTTGGCCCGCGCCCCTTCAATGGTCAAGTATGCGCCGGAACCCGTGCGTCTGCTTTCCGGCAGGGGAATCTCGAATCGACCTGCCAGATAATCCCCGGTCAAACTGCCATCCGCGAATTCGACCTGCTCAGGCGTACCGGCGGCGACCACCTGGCCGCCATGCTCGCCCGCGCCCGGTCCCAAATCGATCAACCAATCCGATGAGCGCATGGTGTCTTCGTCGTGCTCTACGACCAGAACTGTGTTGCCCAAGTCGCGCAAACCCGTCAATGTCCGGATCAACCGTTTGTTGTCCCGCTGGTGCAAGCCGATCGAGGGCTCGTCCAGGACATAGAGTACGCCTGTCAACTGGCTGCCCACCTGGGTCGCCAAGCGAATGCGTTGCGATTCGCCGCCACTTAACGTGGCTGCGCTACGAGACAATGACAGATAGTTAAGTCCGACATTGCTCAGGAATCCAACACGCGCTTCCAATTCCCTAAGCACCTGGTGGGCGATCTGTTGTTCGCGCTTGCTGAGGATTGCCCTGTCGCCACGCAGAGAATCAACCCAATCCTTCAGTTCGTCGATGGCCTTGTGGGTAATGTCGTGAATCGTTTCCCCATTGATGGTGACGGCTATCGCCTCCGGGCGCAGCCGCTGTCCATTGCATTCGCGACAGGGGATCTCGCGCATGTATTCGTTAATTTTGTTGCGGATGTAGTCGGACGCGGTCTGCTGATAGCGGCGTTGCAGGTTTGGTATCACGCCTTCGAAGCTGGCGGGATAGGTCCGTTCATAGCCGCTGGTATGCAAGTACTTGACCTCGAATTTTTCGCCCCCGTTGCCATAGAGAACCAGATCCTGGTGACGTTTGGCGAGTCGTTTCCAGGGCAAATCCAATCGAAAATCATATCTCTCCGAAAAGCTCTGAAATACATTCCAGGTCCAGCCATGCTTGTCATCAAGTCTCCAGCCATTGGCGTTAATCGCGCCGTCGGCAATGCTGAGGTTATTGTCCGGTATTACCATATCCGGGTCAATCTCGAGGCTGAATCCCAATCCCTGGCAGCTTGGGCAGGCGCCGCTGGGCGTATTGAAGCTGAAGAGCCGCGGTTCCGGCTCCGGGACGCTGCCGTGACCGTTGGGGCAAGCCAGGTCTTCGCTGAAGAGATGATCAACCGAGTTCTCGCGATCGGTCACATCCTGGATAATGGTTCTGCCGTCGCCGAGTTCCAGTGCGGTTTCGATGGCGTCCGTCAGGCGCGTTTCAAATGCTGTCGCTTCGTCGGTCAGCGCATCGTCGTAGTGACGAATGATCAGGCGATCCACCACGATTTCGATATCGTGAATCACATAGCGGTCAAGTTCGATGTTCTCGTCCAGGTCTCGCACGTTGCCGTCTACGCGCACGCGCGCGAAACCCTGTTTAGCAATGTCTTGCAAAGCCTTTACGTGGTTGCCCTTCTTGCGATGAATCACCGGAGCCAGTACCTGAATCCGGGCGTCGCGCGGCATATTCTGCACCTGGTCGACAATCTGCTGCGCGCTCTGCGCGGAAACTTCAACGCCGCAGGTCGGGCAATGTGGGATCCCAACGCGGGCAAATAGCAAGCGCAAATAGTCGTAAATCTCGGTAACTGTACCAACCGTCGAACGCGGGTTATGACTGACGCTCTTTTGGTCGATGGATACGGCCGGGCTAAGCCCCTCGATTTGGTCAACGTCCGGTTTTTCCATAAGCCCGAGAAACTGACGGGCATAGCTGCTCAAACTCTCAACATAGCGGCGCTGTCCCTCGGCAAAGATGGTATCGAAAGCCAGCGACGACTTGCCAGAACCGGATAGCCCGGTGATGACCACGAGATGATTGCGCGGGATCTCCACGTCGATGTTCTTCAGGTTGTGTTCGCGCGCGCCGCGCACAACGATTTTGTCTTGCGCCATTGTTGTTTTCCGTTATGAAGGCGTGATCAAATCACATAAGCCAAATGTGGTCACATGAACATCGGATGTATCGTTCAATAGCGAATCCCGAGGCTGCCATATCCGACAGCCTATTGTAGCGCTTATTGAATTGGCAGTGAACAGACAAATCCATTTAGCAGCGCAATCGCGGTCCCGCATTCACCTTTATTCCACGTTCACTTTGGCTTCGAGTCTCGGTAAGATGGTTGTCAAGAGGAATGCAGAGGTACAGATGCCAAGTCAGTTTCAGTGGGACGATCCCTTTGTCCTGGAAGATCAGTTGAGCGAAGAAGAGCGCATGGTACGCGATCTGGCTCACGATTACTGCCAGGAAAAGCTCATGCCGCGCATTTTGGGGGCCAACCGCAGCGAGACCTTCGACCGCGCAATCTATTACGAGATGGCGGATCTGGGCATGTTGGGCGCAACGCTACCTGAAGAACATGGGGGCGCCGGTTTAAGCTACGTATCTTACGGGCTCATCGCCCGTGAAATTGAACGGGTCGACAGCGGTTATCGCAGCGCCATGAGCGTGCAGAGTTCGCTGGTGATTTATCCCATTTATGCCTATGGGACAGATGCACAGAGAGAGAAATACCTGCCCAAGCTGGTCACTGGCGAGTGGATCGGCTGCTTTGGATTGACCGAACCGAATCACGGCAGCGATCCCGGCGCTATGGAAACGCGCGCGACAAAGGTCGACGGGGGATGGATTGTACACGGCAACAAAATGTGGATCACGAATTCTCCGATAGCCGACGTATTCATCGTGTGGGCGAAAGCGTACGGAGACAATAGCGGCGGCGGCGGCGCAATCCGCGGGTTCATTCTGGAGCGAGGCATGGATGGTCTGTCGGCGCCGGCAATCGAGGGCAAGTTCAGTTTGCGGGCCAGCAGTACCGGCGAAGTCGTGATGGACGAGGTCTATGTTCCGGACGAGAATCTGTTGCCTAATGCCAGCGGCTTGAAAGGCCCGTTCGGCTGTTTGAACCGTGCCCGCTACGGCATCGCCTGGGGCGCGTTGGGGGCAGCGGAGTTCTGCTGGCAGGCGGCGCGCAGATATACGCTGGAACGGACGCAGTTCGGTCGTCCGCTGGCGGCGAATCAACTGATTCAGTTCAAACTGGCAAATATGATGACGGACATTACGCTGGGTTTGCAGGGCGCGCTGCGCGTCGGGCGCCTCTGGGACACGGGCAAAGCATGGCCAGAGATGATCTCCTTGATCAAGCGCAATTCCTGTGGCGTGGCGCTCGACATTGCCCGGGCCTCCCGCGATATGCACGGCGGCAACGGCATCTCGGACGAGTTTCACGTCATACGCCACGTGATGAACCTGGAAGCCGTCAACACTTACGAAGGCACAAGCGACATTCACGCTCTGATCCTTGGTCGGGCGCAAACGGGTATACAGGCCTTCATGTAAGCCTTGCGCCGATGAATCCGTAAATTGAGTGACCTAGTCAGGAGTACAGCGGATGCACAGCTTAAACTTTGAAATTCCAAACATCGGATGCGCCGGGTGCGTACAAGCGATCAAGAATGAATTGACCGAGCTTGAGGGCGTTAGCAGCGTCAACGGCGATGTGGGGACGCGGGCCGTTCAGATCGAATTCGACCCGCCGGCTACTCGGGACATCATTGTAGCGGCGCTCAGGGATATCGATTATCCCCCGGCAAGCGCGTAGCCGGCAGCAGCTTCGCGCAGCGGGCGGCATAAGCGCCGATTTCGGACGCACGGCAGGCGACTACAGTCGTCATCGGGCCGGCTTCCCCGAAGCATTCTTCGCTCGTTTAGAGGCCAGGGGCCTCATCGGCGCCGGTACAGGCCTGCTGGACCTGGGCACGGGTACCGGATCTATCGCTCGCGGAATGGCCCGGCGCGGCTGCCGCACCTTTGCGCTGGATCTGGCGCCGCAATTACTGTCGCGAGCGCGGGTACTGGATGTGGACGCGGGTATGCATAGCGCGTATGTCCAAGCCCGGGCCGAACAATGCCCAACCGCCTCACAGTCCTTTGATGTCGTGACCGCCGGGCAATGCTGGCACTGGTTTGACGGCGTCCGAACGGCGCGAGAGATCGCCAGGGTACTCGTGCCCGGCGGCGCGATCGTCATCGCGCATTTTGACTGGCTGCCGCGCGCCGGGAACGTGGTTGCGGCGACCGAAGCGCTGATTATGCGACACAATCCTTCCTGGTCGCTGGGCGGCGGCAACGGCTTTTACCCGGGCTGGCTGAACCATCTTGGCGACGCCGGTTTCGTCGACTTGGAGACCTTCTCCTTCGACCTGGACGCGACCTATAGCCATGAAGCCTGGCGCGGTCGTGTTCGCGCCAGCGCCGGCGTCGCCGCCTCGCTGGAAGAACCGCAAGTTCTGGCCTTCGACAAAGATATGCAGGGGCTGCTGCGCGATTCTTTCCCGGCGGATCCATTGGATGTTTCGCATCGGGTCTTCGTCGTCCTGGGCAGGAATCCCTCTCAATATTGACGCGCCCTACGGCCCGGCTTGCTCCGGGCGGGGCTCGGCGCGCGTGACAAGGCGCCGCTTGATCAAGTAGAATCGGGCCAGTGACAAGCGGTGGCAGCCCGGTTGCAGCGGAAACTTCTATGCCCGTTACCTTGACAGCCCTACGCCGAAAAGCGCGAGAACTTGGGTTCAACCTTTGTGGCGTGACACGCGCGGAACCATCGCCGACGCTGGCGGCATACCTGCGTTGGATCCAACAAGGCATGCAAGGCCAGATGCGCTATATGGCGCGGGCGGATCGCGTAGAGCGGCGGCAGGACCCCCGCAAGATCTTGCCGAAGGCGAAGTCGCTGATCCTGGTGGGCATGGACTATTACGCGCGCTACGCGGAGGACAAGGTCCTCAACGATCCCGCGCGCGGCCGCATCGCCGCTTACGCCTGGGGCCTGGATTACCACCGCGTGCTGGAACTGCGGCTGCGGCAATTCGCCGAGTGGCTGGCGGACGAAGCCGGGCGGAAGATCGCGCAGAAGGTCTATGTCGACACCGGCGCGATCCTGGAGCGCAGCCACGCCCAGCAAGCGGGCATGGGTTTCATCGGCAAGAATACTATGCTGATCCACCCGCGGCGGGGCAGTTATTTTTTCATCGGCGAGATCCTCAGTTCGCTGGAATTTGACGAATATGACGCGCCGCATCGCGAGAGCATGTGCGGCAGTTGCACGCGCTGCCTGCAGGCCTGCCCGACCGATGCCTTTCCCGCGCCCTTCGTCTTGGATTCGCGCTTGTGCATCAGCTATCACACCATCGAGAACAAGGGCTGGATCGATCGTGACTTGCGCGCGCAATTCGGCAACTGGATTTTCGGCTGCGACATCTGCCAGGATGTCTGCCCTTTCCAGCGCTTCGCCGAAGAAACCGACGAGGTCGCTTTCCTGCCCTTTGACATGGACCGCGTCGCGCCGCAACTGACGGATATTCTGATGTCCAACGACGATTCCTTCCGCGCCATGTTCAGGCGGACGCCGGTTGAGCGCATCAAACGCGAGCGGCTGGTGCGCAACGCTTGCGTGGCCGCGGGCAATTGGAAGAACGAGCGCGCCATTCCCCACTTGATTCAACTGCTCTACGACGAGAGCGCGCTGGTGCGCGGGCACGCGGCCTGGGCGCTGTGGCGGACGATGGAGCTCGATAGCAGCAAGCTGCTGACCGACCTGCATCGGCGCGAGGACGATGCGCGGGTGCGGGGAGAGGTTGCGGCGCTGTTGGGGTAGCATATTTGCCCCCACTCGGGATCCCATAACGAACTGAGGAGTGGACACCTCTACATCAGGCGTGATATCGCCGCAAAACATGAGATTATTACGGTGATTTTCGGGCGACCTGATAGGTCGCCCCTACAATTTTCGCCAGAAATGATCATTGTAGGGGTCAGGGCGCGTAGACACAGCCCTACGCTTTTAGCTGACCCGTCGCTACCGTATCGTGTTACTTCAAACATGTCCGCTCCTCAGCCCATAAAGAGGGAAGGTCTTTTCAATCGCAATTCGAACATCTTCACATTGCTCAGATTTTCTCAAATTTGCGGATACTGCAAATGCCAGTCGGTGGCGTCTTGATAGGCTTTGGCGACGGTGAGCGTCTCCGCCTCTTGATAGAGGCCGCCGACGAAGGAGATGCTGGTGGGTGTGCCCTTGTCCGTAAAGCCATTAGGCGCAACCACGGTGGGATGCCCGGTGAAGTTGGTGATGGGCAGGACGTTGGCGCCGTGGCTGGGCACGATGAAGACATCGACGTCAGCCATCAGGCGCGCCATGTCCGCCATCAACAGCGTGCGGACGCGGTTGGCGTTGATGTACTCGACGGCGGGGATGAAGCGGGCGGCGCGGAAGACGTTGGGCCAGGCGCTGTCGTCCTGGCGCGCCATGGTATCGACCGAGCCGTCGCGCGTGATCTGATCGAAGGCGGCGGCGGCTTCGGCAGCCAGAATCGTCCAAAGTCCGCTGGTATCGCGCGCCGGCAGTTCGATCGGGATCAGGTCGAAGCCGCGCGCGCGCATGACCTCTACCGCGGCGACGCTGTTCTCCAGGTTTGTGCGATAGAGCGCTTGCTTCTCCGGATCGTCGGTCGCGGCCGCTTCCGGCTCAAAGCCCGCTGCGACATAGCCGACGCGCAGGGACTGCGGATCGAGGGCCGGATCCCAAGTGAAGGGCTCGGGACTGATGCTCAGGTCATGCCCATCGGGACCGTAAATGGCGCTGAAAACGAGGGCGCAATCCTCGACCGAGCGGCACATGGGACCGATCTTGTCCATGCTCCAGCTGAGCGCCATGGCGCCGTAGCGACTGACACGGCCGAATGTCGGGCGCAAGCCGCTGACGCCGCAGCGGGTCG
>JAPOOU010000066.1 GCA_026713245.1 Chloroflexota bacterium | reverse complement strand
GACACTGACTGTCAAACGCCCCTACATCGCCCCCTGTTTGGCAGGCCTGAGGTTAAATCTCGGTGTTCTCGGTGGTTAATTGCCAAAAAATTGAAATGCACCCTTTCTGGCGGGCAGCCACGATGTCGCCGCTTTATTGACCTGGCGACACAGTCGCGCTGACCCACCCTTTTATCGAGAATGCAGAACCGCTACACTCCTCGGCGGATTGCAAAGACAAGCGAAGAGCGAAGAGGGTTAAACATGCCGAGCATTACCAAGCTTGCAGGGCGTATCGCCAAATCCCCGACGATCGCTATGAATGACAAAGCCAAGCAATTGGCGGCCGAAGGCCACTCTGTCATCGGTTTGGCCGGTGGCGAACCGGATTTCGATACGCCGGCGCATATTGTCGAAGCAGGCATTAAGGCGATCCGCGATGGCGAGACCCGCTACGCTGCGCCCTCGAAAGGCATAGGACCGCTCCTGGAGGCGATAGCCGCGAAAATGGAGCGGGACAACAACGTTAGGGTCGATCCCATGAGCGACATCATCGTCACGCCGGGCGGCAAGCTGGCGCTTTTTCTGGCGTTAAAAGCGATGCTGGATCCTGGTGACGAGGTCTTGATCCCGGCGCCCTACTGGGTCAGCTATCCGTCGATCGTCACCATGGTCGGGGGCGTACCGGTGACCGTACCGACAAGCAGCGACGATGGCTATCGATTGCGCCTGGAGGACTTGCGCGAGTTCGTCACGCCCAAAACCAAAGCGATCATTATCAACTCCCCTTGCAATCCAACCGGGCACATGCTGTCGTCGGACGAGATTGAAGAAATTGCTACGCTGGCGACGGAAGCCGATCTCTATGTCATATCCGACGAGATTTACGAAAAGCTCAACTTCGACGGTCGCCCGGCTGTTTCGCTGGCCTCGCTTGCCGATATCAGCGATCGTGTTGTGATTATCAACGGCATGTCCAAAGCCTATGCGATGACCGGATGGCGATTGGGCTGGCTGGCGGGTCCAACGGCGGTTGTCGGCGCCGCAGGCAAGTTCAATTCCCAGACTGCGACTTCGGCGGCTACGTTTACGCAACACGCGGCCGTAGCGGCGCTGAACGGTCCGCAGGAATGCGTAGAGATGATGCGGCAGTCTTATCAGGAACGCCGTGATTTCATGGTGAATTCCTTCAATAATATCGCAAACATGTCTTGTCCGGACATTGAAGGGGCCTTTTACGCCTTCCCCAAAGTTGACAATACCAGCAAGAGCAGTGAGGAAGTCGCGTCCTTGATCCTTGATAAAGCCGTCGTGGTGGGCGTTCCAGGGAGTGCCTTCGGGATCTGCAAGGACGCTCATATTCGTTTCTCTTTCGCGGAAGACCTGAACCTGCTCAAGGAGGCGGTAGAGCGCATCCGCGGCATCGCCGATCAATTGTCGTAAGTAAGTTTCGCGAATCGATACGGTCATAGCATGGCGGGCAAGGCGCAGTCGCTCTGCTGGAGATACTCGCTGCTGACGCTGCTACTAATGGTATCGGCCTGCAACATGCAACAGAAAGCGCTGTCGGGCGCGATAGCCGAAGCGCCAAGTACGGCTGTTCTACGGCCGGGATGGACCGTTATCGCTCCGGGACTGGAATGGCGTGAAATCGCACAAGACAATGACCAACTGAATCAGTTAAAGATATTGCGTATCGACCCTCGGAACTATGCCTTTCGCGCCAAATACAGTCCCGCCAGGCCATACAGCCTGGCTCAATGGCGCGCCCGCGAGCCTGAAGCCGCCGCAATCGCAAACGCCAATTTCTTCGACCCCTCATACATGGCCTTGGGGCTCGTTATCAGTGATGACCAGGCGTACGGCTCCCCATATCTCGAGCGCGGCGGCAGCTTTGTCGTCATTAGTGGCCGGGCAGCCGTCCTTGCAAACCACAGCATATCGAATCGCAATCTGGAATCCGCGGAACAAGCAATTCAGGGATTCCCACTTCTTGTGGAGAACGGCGAACAAGCTTATTTTGGTCAAGCAAAGCAAGAGCGCGCGCGGCGCACAGCCGTCGCTGAAGACGCAGCCGGGAACATTCTGATCATTTCGGCGCCCCTTCTGGGACCGACTCTCCGCGATCTGAGCGCGTACCTTGCGGAGAGCGATCTGGAAATCGAAACCGCGTTCAATCTGGATGGCGGCGGTTCGACGTTATTGGCAGTGCGTGACATCGACTACTTTCAACCGTCGTTCGACACTGTTCCGGCGATTCTCGCGGTTTACAAACGTTGAACAAGCGCTCGCGGATGTTGACGAGACGCAAGTGGGATAGCTAGCGGAAGACTGCTAGAATACGTACCGTCTCAAATCCCGAGAACAAATTTTATCCGCACAAGGTTGGTTACACATGCCGAAGTTGGCACAAGTCGCAACAGCGCGGCAGGCACAACTCAAGGACGGCCGCCGCCTGGGATTCGCCGAATTTGGCGATCCATCAGGCAGGCCAGTAGTAATGTTTCACGACCTCTGGGGCAACCGAACCCTGCGCCACCCGGACGACTCGATCCTCACGAGGCTTGGCATACGCTTGATCGGCGTCGACCGCCCCGGCTACGGCATGTCAACGCGTAAACCCGGGCGCGGCATGATGGACGTCGTCGACGATGTCATGTTGCTTTCGAAGGCTCTGCAATTGGAACGATTCTCGGTGCTCGGTTATTCGGCCGGCGGTCCCTATGCCTTGGCTTGCGCTTATCGCTTTCCCGAAATCGTTCGAAGTTGCGCTGTGGTGGGCAGCCTACCGCCGATGGACAATCCTTTGGGATTCCAGGCAGTTCACCCCTACTATGCTAAAATGCTGCAGATGGCCGGCGGCATGGAGCCATTCTTCCGATGGTTGCTGCGCGGCTTCTTTCTGCTTGATTCACAGCGCGATTCCGCTCAATACTTGCGTGAACTAGCCGCATCGCTGCCCAGGGTTGACCAGGAGGTCTTTGGAAACCTGGACTTTTTCGCACTGCGCCGCAACATGTGGGAAGAGATCCGAAGCAACGGCAGCGAAGCTGTCGCCGATGAGATGGTCAGCCTGGTAAAGGCCTGGAGTTTTCATTTGCAGTCAATTCGGATCCAAGTGGACATTTGGTGGGGCGAGTCAGATAGATTCTCTTCTCCAATCGTTGGGCAGCGGATGGCGTCGATGATTCCTGACTCCCGTTTGCGCCTGGAAGCAAGTGCCGGCCACTTAATTCTCTTCACTCACTGGCGGGCGATCCTTGAATCGCTCACCGCTATTTGAGCTTTAGCAAGAGTCTCACCCTATCAATAGAGGCTCCCCCTGCCATTGACGCGATCGTTTTCGGCCGTTTCCAGCGCCAGCGAGTGCAACTGTTTAACGGCATGTTCCAGGTCGGATTCGTTGATGATAAAGGAAATACTGCATTCGGACGAACCTTGCGCGATGGCCAGGACGTTGATCTTTTGATCGCCCAAAAGTGAAAAGACGCGCCCGGCGACACCCGGCGTGCCTCGCATGCCCGATCCAACCACCGTAATTATGACAATATCGCACAAGATATCAACGCTATCGATATTGTTATGCTGGATTTCGCGCTGGAGTTCGTGTTCAACCGCCGCCTTGACATCGCCCGCCACCGGGTCGATGACCGTGAAGCAAAAGCTCTGTTCCGACGACGACTGCGAGATCATAAGAATGTTCGCGCCAGCTTTTGCCGTCGCCAGGAATGTCCGCCCGGCGATGCCAGGTACGCCGAGCATGCCTTTGCCACTAACGGTGAGCATGCTCACATCGTTGATATTGGTTATGGCCTTGATGACGGTTTCGCTGGCTTGGCTGCGTTCGCCGATTAATGTCCCGACATGCGCGGCGTTGAATGTATTACGCACACGTAGTGGTATATTACGGCTGACGATGGGTTGTACGGTCTTGGGATGCAGAACCTTCGCGCCATAAAAGGCCAGTTCTCCAATTTCCTGGTACGAGACATAAGGCAAAACACGCGCCCGGCTGTCCAATCGCGGGTCGGTTGTCATCACGCCGTCAACATCTGTCCAGATAATCAGCTCATCACTCTCCAGACAGGCGGCAATGATAGCTGCGCAGAAATCACTGCCGCCGCGCCCCAAGGTCGTGAGCGTACCGTCCGGAGTAGCGCCAATAAACCCGGTGATGACGGGCGTGACGCCGTCCCGCAATACGGGCGAAAGCTGCTCGCTGATGCGCGATTCGGTTTCATCCCAGAGCGGATCCGCATCCTGGAAGTTGCTGTCCGTGATGACAAATTGGCTGGAATCGAACTGCTTGACCGGCAGGCCTGCAGATACCATGATGGCAGTGACAAGGCGGCTGCTCAGGCGTTCGCCAAATGAAACTATTGAGTCGCATATTCTGGGAGTCGCCTCGCCCAGAATGCGAATCGCCTCGCACAATTCCAGATGCGCCGTGAGCAGTTGATCAAGCTCGCCCACGACAGCCGAGCGCTGCGACTCGCTTGAGATCAATTCTTCGACTACCGTAAAGTGCTTTGCGCGAATGTCGGCGTTGATGCACGTGTATCGACTTTGATCCCCGGCCGCGGCAGCGCGAGCAGACTCCAGCAATTGATCGGTGACGCCGGACATCGCCGAGACAACGACAGCCAATTCGTCGCCGCTTTTCAGGTGGTCGCTAACGATTACAACTACCTGGCGTATTGCCGTCGAAGAGCCTACCGATGTGCCGCCGAATTTCATGGTCAACCTGCTCATCTTCGTCCCTCTCTCCATCCCCAGAGCAATAAAAAAGGCGCGTGGAGGTTGTCCACGCGCCTGTCTGTTGCTTTCTTAAGATCGCTTACAGCAAGCCGAAACCTCCACCATGCGCCCTTATGGGCATCATAGTCATGGACATAGTGGTAGTGGTTCCGGTCGAAATCTTTCGCAGATGCACTTTCATAACTTGGCATCCTCTCCACCAGCAACGCTCGGGCTGAAAACGGTAATATTGTCGAAATCAACGACTACGCCGCCGCCTGTCTGTGTCGTTTGCGCGATCAATCCCAGTTGTCCTTGCACGGGCTCCGGCGCTTGAAACCCGTCTACCATGCGTCCGCCGATACATTCGCCGATTGCGAACGTGCTGGGTGCCTCGGGCTCATTGGGAATACAAAGCGTCACTTGTGCTCCGTTGACAAAGAACTTTAGTTCGGATGCCTGCGCGATGACGCGGATCGTGTTCTGCGCGCCTAAACCTTGATAAATACTTGCAGAAGGGATCCAAGTGCTTAATACTTCTCGAGTACCGTCGACGATCCGTTCCAGCGCATAATAGCCATCGCTGCTAATGAGAAAAGCATAGTAGTTGGGGCCTGCTGCCGGGTCAAGGTCTTGTCGCATGGCGAAAACGATGCCAAAGGCGTTGTCGATCGGTCCGGCTATTGCCCTAGCTGCAACGCTGATGTCAAATTCAACAAAATGATGACGCGCGACTGACCAACCCGCGGTTCGAGCGCTGGAAATCGACAGTCGCAATCGACCGTCTTCGATCGTCGCGCTCACCAGCTGACCATCGTAAAGATCCCACTCGTCAAGAAAGTCGTCGAAAGTCGCAACATAGAGCAAGTCGCCTGGGACGCCGACGATTGGGCCCCTGGCTCGATCAAGATGGGCGTAAGGAAGGTCGCCCAGGACCAGCGCCAGCAGCAATATGGCAAAATTCATTGTCTAATTCGTTTCGCCAGTTCTTACGGTCAACACTCTAGCGTCGTCACGCGCGCTTGTCAAGGAATGTTACGGCGGCGGCGGTCCGGAAATATCGTTCCGCTGGAGCATAAGCGAGCGGCAAGTCGCTAGAGCCTGCGCTCGAGCGCTGTCGCTGAAGACCGTCGCTAGGGCAAGGTCCGCGCTCAATCCGGGTCGAGCGCTTTCACCGTCTCAGTTTTCTTTTGTTCCCAATCCCCAGATGTCTCGATTTCAAATATGTGCAGGGCGGACTTGATGTCGCCTTCTCCGCCATCCGCGAGGTAGAGCTTCCTGTCAACTGTCATACAGTCAAGCGGACGGCATAGATCAAGATCTGTCAAACACTCTCTCAAGTCTGGCAGCTCAAGCGCATCTGCCGGCAATCGGTGCAAGAGATGTACTTCAATGGAATCGTAGTCGCAATCAAGACTGTGATCGTCTCTCTGCCCCGCCGGGACGCGATAGGCAAGGCGAATGCGCCGGCAGACCAGGTACTCGCCGTCAAAATATGCGCAGCAGGACAGGACAGTGCTCTCGGCAATGCCTAGCAGGCGCAGCGGGTCAATTTCCCAGTCCAAATAGTCGACCAAATCAATCTTTTCGGCGACGCTCAAATCGCGCAACAATTCCACAATCCTCTCGTCGACCATTCGACCACGCCAGCGCGCCCCGGTATAATTCAAATGATCGAAGACTTTCACTTTTGAGGGTCTGGCGAGTAGCGCCGGCAATGGCAAAGGCGCGGGCGCCGGGGCCATTCCGCATCGTTCATCGACCGTCTCAAGCAGTCCTGCGCTCGTCGAAATTTTGTGTTGCGCCAGCCAGTCGTGCTCGCCATAGAGTTCTTCGACGTAGACATAGCCTTCGCGGTCCAGGCCCAACAATGCGCAATCACCGGCGTGCGCTAATTCAATCGTTGTCATGAGCTTGAGCGCATCCAACACTATTGCATCCTTTGAACGCGGCTTTATGGGACTGACTGTGGCAACATTATACCCGCTAAAATTGCCTTCCCAATTGCGATATAGCATGGCTTTCTTTCAAGACTGCGAATGGGACGCGTTTCAGTCGCCGTCACAAGTGAGGGTAGGTCGCCGGTTCCTGTATAGGGCAATCGTTTCAAAACCATTATGCGCCGTTCGCCCCGCAAAATTACTACAATACAGGGGCGGCTCCGCGAGCCGCTCGCGAAAATGAGCTGTGATTTGCGGGCGTTTCAACGAAACGCCCCTACAGATTATCAATACGGCGGATAATTTGGCATTGTCGGCAGCATTTCAATTTGAAGCGTTTGCCCTGGGTACGCGGGGCATTTCGTTTACGCCAACTGTTGACTGTGATACAATCGCGCGGCAGGAAATTGATGAGTAATGTCCTTGTGACGGAAACCCCTAGCCGTCTTGGAAGGCTGCAACGCTTGGCAAGATCCAGGTCAGCAATCATCGTATTGTTGCTGACACTGGTCGCGGGCAACCTCCTCTATGCCGGTTTTGATCGGGCCAGGGACCCTTTAGCCGGCGTCCCGGGCGACTTGCTCTATGTCGCGGCCTTCGACGGCTATCTTGACGAGTGGGATCTTTACGATGGTCAGCAGAGCGCGACGATCGAAGACGGTCGATTGCGACTGGCGCTTTCCAGCGCTCGAACCGCGAGTTGGTCAGTCGCGCGTCATCATTTTGTTGAATTTGACGTCAGCGTTGCAGCTAGGGCAGTAGCCGGACCGATCGACAACGCCTTTGGCATCGTTTTCGCCATGCAAAGCCCATCAGAAGAGGCCTGCGATCTGCCAGCCGTGGTTTTCTGCGGCATTGGCCAATGGTCTGCGTTGCTGAATGCAGCCCTGCGAAAAGTCCTTGACCCGGCAGCGGGCCGCAACTACTATGCTTTTCTCATTAGCAGCGATGGCTATTATGCGCTGGAACGGATCGTCGACGGCGCTCGAGAAGTATTAAGCACGTGGATCCCTTCTCGAGACATACACCATGACCTGGGCGCGCATAACCGGATCCGCGTTATCGCTCATGGATCGGAACTAGAGTTCTTTGTAAACGGCGTACATGTCATGCTTTGCATTCCCGACGAGCCCGGGGCGAGCAGTACCTTCACAAACGGCGAATGTATCGGCGGACGCATGGTAGACGGGTTTCAAGCGCCGGAGCCCTTGCGAGGGCAACTGGGATTGATCGCGCAAGCGACGCAAACAGGCGGCGGCGGCGTAGTCGTTGACTTCGACAATGTTACCGTTTTCAGCCCGAGCGTTGCCGGTGGAGGGGATGCCAAATTATGAAAGCGCATCTGCGAATGGTAGGCTGTCGACTGAATCAGAGCGAAATCGAATCCATGGCTCGCCAGTTTCAGGACATGGGCCACGAGGTCGTCGAGCGCCCGGAAGATGCCGACCATTTTATCTTGAACACTTGCGCGGTAACACAGGAGGCCAGCAAAACCAGCCGCAAACTCGTCCGCGAGTTCCATCGATCCAATCCGCAAGCCGAGACCACGGTTACCGGGTGCTATGCGCAAATTGCGCCGAAGGAGCTTGATACGCTGCCCGGGGTCGCTCGCGTAATCGGTAATGCCGACAAAGAGGACCTGGTGTCTTTCGTCACTGGCGAAGAGATCAAGGTCTTCGACAGTGAGCCGATCGAGCGGAGGCCGCCCGTCCGAAGCCCAGGTCGTACGCGAGCATTCGTGAAAGCGCAGGACGGTTGTGACAACGAATGTACGTTTTGTGTAACGACAATTGCCCGCGGCCACGGGCGTAGCCGCACGATCGACGAGGTGCTGCGGGAAGTGAATACACTGCGCCAACTAGGCTATCAAGAAGCGGTGCTAACGGGGGTCCACCTCGGCAGCTATGGCCACGACCTAGGCCGCGTTGACGGACTTGCCCGGTTGGTGCGGGCGCTGTTGCGGCATAGCGACATGCCTCGCCTGCGGCTCTCCTCTTTGGAGCCATGGGATCTGGCGCCGGGTTTCTTCGAGCTGTGGCAGGATCCCCGTCTTTGCCGTCACCTGCACCTGCCCTTGCAGAGCGGCTGCGACGCCACCTTGAAACGCATGCGGCGCAACACCAATCAAGAGGCGTTTCGCGCGCTGATGCAGGCTGCCCGCGAGACCATCCCCGGGGCGCGCATAACAACAGACGTAATCGTAGGCTTCCCCGGTGAAACCGACCGTGAATTCGCGACGTCCCGCGCGTTCATCGAGGAGATGAGATTCGACGGGCTTCACGTTTTTCGTTACAGCAGCCGACCCGGAACGCCGGCCAGCCGCATGAAACACCAGGTGAGCGGCCAAGTCAAGAGAGGACGAAGCGCTGAACTACTCGCCATATCCGATTCTATGGAAGAAAACTTTGCGGCGAGGCTGGCGGGCAGGTATCAGAATGTGCTGTGGGAGCAAATCACTGGCGCTACGCCGGATGGATTTGTTCATACCGGCTATACGGACACTTATATGCGGGTCAAGGCTGTACACCCGAGGAATTTATGCAACCGCGTCTGCGCCACCGATCTCGGAGAATACACGGACGGTGTGATTCATGGTACAGTACGCTTATAGCTTACGGTCACAAGGCTGCGTCGCGGTCGTTTGCTCGAGCGACGCGTTTCTTCAAAGGCAAGAGATCAAATGCCTGAATATGGGCGGCTTCCAATGCGAATCGGTCACGTACTCGTTCTGATGCGAAGTACGAGAACGTGAAGACTGAACTATGAGCAAACTGAAGACACAATTGCAATCCGCGCTGAAAGAGGCGATGAAGGCCGGGGACAGCAGACGCCGCAATGCGATTCGTCTGCTAAACAGCGCGATAAAGCAGGTCGAAATAGATTCGAGAATTTCGCTCGACGATGACGGCGCGCAAGCCGTCTTGCAGAAGGAAGCCAAGCGACAACGCGAAACCATTGCCGAATTGGAAGCGGCGGGACGCGCTGAGGAATTAGCAAGCGCAAGATTCGACCTCGAGCTGATTGAGAGCTTTCTACCGAGCCAACTTACTGAGGACGAACTCCGACAGATTATTCGGAGGGCAATTGACGAGACCGGCGCCAGCTCCATGCGCGAGATGGGTAAGATCATGCAGGCTGTTATGCCACAGGTTCGCGGTCGCGCCGACGGCAAACAGGTCAACTCCCTGGCAAAAGAGATCTTGAGTGGAACCAATGGTCCTCCGCCTTAGGGATATTCTGGAAGAACGATTCAGTCTCGCGCCAGATCGCACGCAGTTGGCGCTTCGTTCGTTGCTGTTGCTGCTGTTCGCGCTCGTTTTTATCTGCTGCTGCACGGCCATTGTGGCTTTCGATGACATCTTCCTGGGCGCAAGCAGCACAGCCAATCTTGTTGTTGGTTCGGTGCCGGCAGAAGACATCATTGCTCGAGAAGAGGGCTTGTTCGTCAGTGAAATACTGACCGAACAAGAAAGACAAAATGTCCTGGCGCAAGTCCCCACGGTATACCACTCGCCCGATCCGAATGTGGCGCGTCAACAGCGGGTCTTGACGGAAAATATCCTGCAATTCATCGACAACGTTCGCGCCGACTCATTCGCCTCGCTAGATCAGCAAGTCGCCGACGTCAACGAAATTACGTCTCTCATTCTTGATGGCGACCGCGAGACAATTGTCGCGATGCTTCAATTGCCAGAGGAACGCTGGACATTGGTCCGCAACGAGATCATATCGGTGTTGGAGCGCGTTATGCGCGATCCCATTCGCAGTTCAGATTTGCAGCACGAACGCGATCAGTTGCCGACCCAGGTCAGCCTGCGCTTGTCCCCTCAGGAAAGCCATATCGTAACCATGATCACAGGCGACGTCATCCGCGCCAATACCTTCGAGAATCCTGAGCAAACGGCGCTTGACCGTGAGTCGGCGGTCGACAACGTTGAGGCGCAACAGCGCCATTTTATTGCTGGACAGATTGTCGCGCCAGCAAATCAGCGCATCGACAATCTATCTTTCGAGGCCTTACAAGAGTTGGGACTTCTCGCGCAAACGAGCAACCGAGGCTCTCGGATTCTGCGCGCCGTGCTGGCGAGCGCTATGGTTACACTGATGATCGGTCTGTACATCAGTCGCTTTGATTTGCACTTGCTGCTCGCGGATACTGGAAGCTTGCTGCTGCAGGCGGCGCTCTTCTTGATCGCCCTGGTTGCTGTACGATCCTTCGGCGCATCAAATATATATCTGATGCCCGCCGCTACACTGGGCATCCTTTACGTGGCATTGAGCCGCCCCAATCTTGCCATCGTCGCCACCATAGGCTTCGCGTTTCTTGCCGGCATACTGGGCCGAAGTCCCTCACTCGAAAACGCGAGTCTTGTGGCAGCGGCAAATATCAGCGCAATCTTGACACTTCGCAATGCCGCGCGCTTGAACAGCTATTTTCTGTCGGGCTTGGTCGTCGGCATCAGCAATGTCGCCGTCGTCGCAATCTTCGCGCTTTTGATTGGTTTTGACGCGCTGGTCCCGTCAAACCTGATACAGGGCTTTTTCAACGGCTTGCTCATCGTTCCGACAACATCCTTCGCCGCTATGTACATCTTGACGGTGCTGTTTAATCTGCCTACTCCCTTCAAGCTTATGGATTTGAGCCAGCCCAGCAAACCACTCCTGCAACGCCTGCTGCGCGAGGCGCCGGGCACGTATCAGCATTCCTTGCAAGTCGCCAATCTGGCGGAACAAGCCTCAGAGGCTATCGGGGCCGACACGCAGTTGACGCACGTTGCGGCGCTTTATCACGACGTCGGCAAGATGAGCAATCCTTATTTTTTCACAGAAAATCAGCAGCAGATGCGCAACCCTCACGACGGGCTGAATGACCCCTACCGCAGCGCGGACATAATAGTTGACCACGTCATTGAAGGCGACCAAATTGCAAAGAATTACAATCTTCCCAACCGCATTCGCGATTTCATTCGTGAACATCACGGTACAACCGAAGTATTCGTCTTTTATCAGCGCGCGCTGGACGCGGCGAAAGATGCTGACGAAGTTGATTCTGCGGACTTCTCCTACCCTGGTCCCATACCACAGAGCCGCGAAACTGCTATTCTGATGCTGGCGGACAGTTGCGAGTCGGCGATCCGGGCTGTTCATCCGGAAAGCAACCGGGAGATAACCGAGCTGGTTCACCGAATCGTAGACAGCAAACGAAACGCCGGGCAGTTGGATGCCTCCAATCTGACGCTAAATGATCTGCGCAAGATTGAAGAGACCTTTATCGACGTCTTTAAGGGATTGTTCCACACAAGGATTGACTACGCCCGAGCTGTCAAGTCCGTGCCCCCTGGCGGCGCGCGCGAAGAGCCGTCAGCCGCTTCAAGCGTTGCAGCGGCCAGCGAAGCCGCCCCGATGCCGGAAAGTATTCCTGAATCTCAGACCGCAATCGCAACTGGTGAGCGACAGGCTGCCAACACTCACGTCGAAGGCAAAGCCGGCGTTAAGAATTCGCCGGAACTGCCTTCAAAGACAAGATCGACCCCGCCGGACGCGGACGGCGCCCCCTTGCCAGCCATCATGGACGACGATGAACCCCTGGATGATGTGCCGCCTCTTCCCAAACGAAACGGTACAAAAACGAATCACGAAATGCAGCGCGCGAGCGCTACTGACGAAGCGAATGAAAGCACGTGAGCTTCACGGTAGATATCCAGATAAAGCAAGTATATCCGGTGGCCGAGTCTCGCCTTCGACAAGCGGCCGAGACTGTCCTGAAACAACTGCAGGCGGATTCGCGTTCGCATGTGACCCTTGTTGTAACCGACGACGACTCTGTCCGACGCTTGAATCTGAAATATCGTCAAGTTGCCAGCGAGACGGATGTATTGTCGTTTCCCGCCGGCCCAACACCCGTCGATACTGACAGCAACAGCGCCTACCTCGGAGACATCCTGATTGCCTATCCCTATGCCAAGCGCGCCGCGAAACGACGCAATCTAAACGCTGAGAACGCGATTTGCATGCTCGCTATACATGGCCTCCTGCACTTGTTGGGTCATCATCACGATACCGAAACAGAGAAACGTACGATGTGGAATGAACAAGCTGCGGCCCTGGCGTCAATCGGGATAGACCCCGACATCGTGGACAAATACGGAGGCGCGTGATGGGCCGTGGCCTCGCCGATGGTCATTCGGATAGCACAAGACTCGACCCTGCCGCGCACAGCCCGGTTGTGAGCGCCAGCCGCTGGCGCAGTCTCATGTACGCTATCGCGGGATGTGGCTACATGTTTCGCTATCAAAAGAATACCAGGATTCTATTGCTGGCGACGTTCCTAGTCCTGCTATTGACGATATGGCTGGAAGTCAATCCGATAGAATGGGCGCTGCTCCTTCTCGCGACCGGCATGGTGTGGCAGGCCGAATTCTTCAATGCGGCGATTGAGGCGGCGGTGAATCTCGCAGTTTCCGATCTTCATCCAATGGCGAGAGTCGCCAAGGACGTGGCCGCGGCCTCAGTATTACTAACCGTGCTAACTTCTATCGCAATTGGTCTAATAGTATTGGGGCCCCCTCTAGTCAACAGGCTGCACCTTGTTCTTGGCGTTCCATAGCGCTTCAGTCGGCTCCGGTCCTTATACTTGTAAGCCCCAACCAAGCGGCAATAGCAGGGGGCCGCGCTTTATACCGCGAGTTGCCGACTATTCTTATTAGTGCCCAATTGTAACTGTGCTATACTTTTGAAAGGCGTAAATGGGCGCGATTATTTGGTGATGTCCGTGTCCGCGTCCATGTTCGAAAATACAGCCAGAGGCAGTTCCTACGCAGCCGCTCGGCGCGCAACCGGCGAAAATCTCTGTGGCGCTCAAGCATCATAATTAACCTTTCGCTCGTCCGGGCAACGCGGTTTATCAAAAAAGAAAGCGGGCTAATGGCCTTCATCATTAAACTGTTTAGCAGGCGAAAGCCGACGACAAATTCCAATCGTCTACGGCAGCGGGCGGTTTCAACCTCCCCTAGTCGGAGCGAGCCGCAGTTGTCGACCCCAATATGGCGAATCTTCTTTGGCATTTCAGCCGGAATCTTGATTGTCGCAGGCGTCGTATTCGGCTTGGGGGCATTGAAGGGTGGAGAAACAGTCACATATGACAATGGCATCTGGCTGGACAGAACCTGGACGCACGGCCGGGTCGATAACGCCAGAATCAGCGAGTTTGCCGGTCGGCTGAAACAGAATCAAATCGGGAAACTATTTGCCTATGCAAGCACCTTGAATATGGACGGTCGTTGGACCGGTGGCGCACAAGGCGAGGGCAGCTTTATGGAGTCGCGGGCGGACGTCGCCGACTTTGTCCAAAGATTCAAAGAACGGCATCAAGCAGCGGCGATATACGCCTGGATCGAGATCTGGGCGAATCTCGACCCGGCGGATGGTTATCGCCTGGATAGCATGGCGTTGCACGAGAATGTGGCGGATTTCAGTCGTTTGCTCGTCGAAGGCCTGGGATTTGACGGCATCATGCTCGACGTAAAACCGCTCTTCGACGAGAACGATGATCTTATTCGACTTATACGCAGCGTGCGGTCCGCCATTGGCCTCGAGAAGCCTATCGCTGTAGCTGTGCCCGCGGACTTGACGCCGACCGACCGGGGGCTGGTCCCGCTGACATCGATAGCGCCGGGCACGATGTGGTCGTCCAACTATAAACAACGCGTCATGGTTTCCGCCGATGAAGTCGTATTGCTCATGTACCAGAGCTACCGGCAGGATACGCTGGACTACATTAATTGGGTGGCCTACCACGTCGAAACCTATGTCAATCTGCTTGGGGGCGACACGCGGATTCTGGTCAGCATCCCCAACTATGGTGGACCGAGCGCGGCCCACAACCCTTCGGTTGAAACAATGTCAGCCGCGCTGGATGGTGTTATACTCGGCGTGTCTCGGTTGGCGGAAGACGACAAGTCCCGGCTAACCGGCGTGGCGATCTTTTCCGACGAGTACCTTGATCAGTCGCAATGGAATCTTTATCGCGAGACCTGGTTGCAGCGTTGAGCCCCCGCGTCTGACATGCCTGCCATTGTTCGCCGACTCAGCCAACGAGGCCTGGAAGAAGTGGCATATGCAGCGAGCAGCCTTGCCGAGGCTGTCGCTTTCGAACCTATCGACGGCGTATATACGGTGGGCAATACCTGGCAATGTACAAAAGCGCTGCTTTTTGAAGCGCACCTGGATCGTCTTGAAGCCTCCGCGCGATACCAGCGCATTCCAATAGATTACGATCGCCAGCAGCTGAGAGCCGCGCTGAGAGCAATGATATTGGCGTCGGAATTCGGAGATGTCCGATTTCGCATTACCGTACCCGCATCGCGGCCGGACACGCTGTTGATTACGCTTGAACCCTACGATGCTCCAGATGACGCGCTTGTCAGCCAAGGGGTTCGGTGCGTCACTTCCGGCGCCGAGCGAAGGAAAGGGCCGTCCGCCAAGACCAGCGACTGGATGCATATTCGAGCAAAACTGCAAGACGCGATCGCGCCGGGAATCTACGAAATCATCTTGCTAGACGAAAGTGGATTCATGTTGGAAGGGGCGTCCAGCAACTTCTACGCGATCACTGACGTACAACTCTACACAGCGGGCAGCGGCATACTTGCGGGTATATCACGCCGGATCGTGCTCGAGGTCTGCCGGGACATCTTGCCGCTGTGCCTACGAGCGCCGCATATGGATGACCTGCCCGGGCTGCAGGAGGCCTTTCTCACCAGCAGCAGCAGAGGCATTATTCCTATTGTCGCGATCGACGACCGCCCTGTAGGCGATGGCGCAGTCGGTCAATACACATTAAAGTTGCGCCAGGCGTATGAAGGCTGGGTCGTAGATCATCTGGAAGAACTTTAATGCGGAAGTTGAACAAGCTGCGGGGCGCGCTCAATCTTCTGGGTTATATGCGCGACCTGACGATAGAGTCTCGCAACTACGAATGGGAGGTTCGGCCTCCCAGCAGCTTCTACATGGAAGCGGAATACGCAGAAGTCAATCTGTCGCGGTCCCAGGACAATCACCTTTATGTTAATGTGAGACTGCGGGCGTCAATGAGCTGGAAGCTGGCTGCCGAGAGAGACGACGCCGGTGTTTACGTCGTTGTCAAGCGCAAGCCCCTCATCGGCAACATCGGTCGCGCGCGATTTCAGGTACGTGTCCCGCACGGCGTTCACATCAGCCTTCAACTGGAAAAGTCTGTCCTTTGCATCAACGACCTTGTAGGCGCTTTGGATTTGCCGCCGGAGACCTGAGTCCAAGATTCGGCATTTGACTCTCTAATTCTGGCCGGTGAGCATTCATAGCAATATCGAACGACAAACATAGCTGCTTGAAAAGTCGAAAAAGCTATGCTAGCGTATGTCCATGAGCAAACGCAGACGAATACACATGAGAATTTCATGCTGTTGTAGGCATACCGACGACTAGGCGGGATTGTTTGCTTTGCCAGCAACACGGTTGTTCGAAACCAAGAAGTCAACCCGCCGGGGTTGACTTTTTTGATTGACGACCTGGTACGAACCGCCGGCAGGATTCCGATCATATATGTTGAAGAAGGAGCGAAAAAATGAGTGACATCAACAGTCGCGGCTATACCAATCCCGACAAACTTGTTTCGACGGAGTGGGTCGCCGCTAACGCAAATGAGGCTGGTATCCGTATAATCGAATCGAACGAGGACCCCCTGCTCTATCCGAGCGGACATATTCCCGGCGCGGTTGAGGTGGACTGGGTAAAGGACCTCAACGATCCTCTGCGGCGCGACTATCTGGACAAATCCGGATTCGACGCGCTCGCCAGCCGAATCGGCGTCACCCCAGACACGACAGTCGTTTTCTACGGCGACAAGAGCAACTGGTGGGCAACTTATGCGCTCTGGGTATTTGAGCTATTCGGTCACAGCAATGCCAAGATTATGGATGGCGGTCGACTGAAGTGGGCCGAAGAGGGTCGCGAGCTCACCCGCGAAAAGCCGAGTATCAGTCCAACTTCATACAGCGCGCCGGAGCGCGATGACAGCCAGATCCGCGCATTCCGCGACAGCGTCATGGCTCATATCCAGGTTAATGGGCAGTTGGTAGACGTCCGCAGCCCGGGCGAATACACTGGAGAGAAACTGCATATGGAGGGTTACCCGCAGGAAGGCGCGGTACGCGGTGGTCATATACCGGGCGCGGATAATGTTCCCTGGTCCCGCGCTGCCAATGAGGACGGCACGTTCAAGACCGCCGCGGAATTGCGAGCGATATACCTCGACGAGATCGGCCTGAACCCGGGACAGCCCACGGTCGCCTACTGCCGCATCGGCGAGCGCAGCAGCCATACCTGGTTTGTATTGACGAATCTGCTGGGATTCTCCGATGTACGCAATTATGATGGATCCTGGACTGAATGGGGCAACAGCGTCGGCGTCCCAATCGAGAAGTAAGCAGACACAGCCGCTCGGCGCGTAATCGGCGACCTGTCCGCAGAGAAATCGCGCCTACAGAAAATGACAGGCTCTCTCGTCGCATTGGCGAGGGGGATCGTAGAAATCAGCGACAGCGTCGGGGAAGGCGCAAGCGCCCTCCCTGCCGCGCCTACGGCTATAGCAGGTCGTCCCATGCCGGAATATCCGCCAAAGCTTCAGGATTACCTCGACGATTTCGGTTTTATTTCCACGCGGGATGAGCGCATCGACTTTCTGATCGCCATTTCCGACGAATTTGAACCCGTGCCGGCTTCGGTCGCCACCAAGCCTTACGAGGAGGCGCATCGCGTGATCGGCTGCGAATCCGAAGCTTTCGTCTGGGCTATTGATCGCCCGGACGGCACGCTGGATTTTCATTTCGCCGTGCTAAATCCGCAAGGTTTATCGGCAATGGCGATGTGCGCGATCCTCGATCAGTCCTGCTCGGGAGCCCCACTGGAGCAAGTTGCGGCCATCAATGGCGATGTAGTTTTCACGTTTTTTGGCAAAGATATTTCGATGGGCAAGGGTCGAGGATTGACCGAGATCATCAATGCTGTGGCGTATTCGGCAAATCAACGCCTTGCCTTGCCATGACTTGGTTGGGATTTTCCAGGAAAGATTCGCTTGGCGCGCCGTCGTTGAAAACAGCATCGGTGCCGAGCAAGCCTCTGTATGCGTAAGACGGTTCCGATCCGGGGACTATCACTGCGTTAACCGCTTTTTCGTAATAGGATGTGGGTCCTGCCCAGCCGATGATACAGTACATGTAACCGGCGTTACGCATTTCGTGCAGGCATTTGATCAACAGGGCAGTGCCGATCCCGCGGCCCCGTTCCCGCTCATCAACCCCCGTCGGCCCAAAGAAGCCTTTGAACGTCGTATCGTAGCAAGCGAAGCCCAGCAGTTGGTCGCGCCGGTGGGCCAATATGACCGTCGTCGGATGGGTAGAAAAACCAACATCCGCCTCACTAGACCAGTAGGGGTTGAAATGTTCATCGATCCATTCGCTGACAAGCCGCTTTTCCGGCGGCATACAACGTCTGATCGTGATTCCTTGATCCCTCTGAAAGGCGATCTCGGGTTCAAGCGGCGGCAATTCGTATAGCTTAACCAGCATATCGGGCATCGTTCATCCCTCCGTAATCGCTACCAAGTCTAAAAGGCAACCAAAGGAAGACGCTTACATCCGGATTTTACATCAATCCGGTCAATTCGGCTGAAGATATCGCTTCATTCTGGCCGGGCGCAATGGCAGAAGCGGCTGAATACCGCTATCATTGGCGCCGACAGAATCTTTGATGACGGTTAAATCACGTGCCACAGCCGCGCGGCGCGCAACCGGTGCAAACGATTGCCGCGCGCGCAGAAAAAGAAGATCCATCTCCTTGTATGAGAAAAGGTGTATGTAAATAATGAGACCCGAAACCAATGCGGTTCACAATTCAGCAATCGACCGCTCCAGTGGAGCGATTGTTCCGCCTATTGTCCTAAGCACGACGTTTCAATACGAAACAACCGGCCTGGACCATGATCCGGACGAGTTGATCTACACACGTTATCAGAACCCGAATCGCGCCGCGCTGGAAGACGCCATGCGCAAGCTGGAATACGGCGCCGCGGCGCACGCCATTTCCAGCGGATCGGCAGCCATGCTGACGATTTTCCAAGCCTTGCGCCCGGGCGATCATATCGTGTCCAGCGACGACATGTACTTTGGGATCCGCGTTCAACTGAAAGAATTCTTCGCGCCATGGGGGCTGGAAACAAGTTTCGTTGATATGAGCGACCTGGCGGCCGTTCGCGCCGCTATGCGCCCGGAGACCAGGCTGGTGATCTTTGAATCGCCGACAAATCCGATGATACGCCTGGCGGATATCAAGGCGGTAAGCGAAATCGCCCATCAAAACGGCGCGACAGTTCTGGTCGACAACACGGTGGCAACGCCGGCCGCGCAGAATCCCTTACAGCTCGGCGGCGATATTGTCGTCAATTCGCTGACCAAATACATTGCGGGCCATCATGATGTGCTCGGCGGCGTCATTGTCTTCCGCGAGAATGACGAATTCGCGCAGCGGGTCATGCGCCTGGTGAGAATCGGCGGTTCGGTCTTGTCGCCGATGAACAGTTGGCTGACGCTGCGCGGTATGCAGAGCCTGTCGTACCGTGTCCGCGCCCACAGTGAAAACGCTGCGGAAGTGGCCTGTTTCCTGGCGGAACACCCCAAGATTGAGCGCGTGCTGTATCCGCATCATCCCAGCCATCCGCAATATGATCTGGCCCGGCGGCAAATGCGCGTCGGCAGTGGATTGATGTCGATACAGGTGCGCGGCGGTCGACAAGCCGCGATCGACGTGGTGAATAAACTGAGGCTATTCACCAGCGCAACCAGCTTTGGCGGCACTCACAGCCTGATCGAACATCGCGAATCGATAGAAGAGGATTCGAATACACCTTCCAACCTGTTGCGCGTTTCCATTGGCCTGGAGCACCCGGCTGATCTCATCGCCGACCTTGATCAAGCGCTGCGATGATTTATCATATCACCGGCCGTTCGAACTGGGCCAATGCCCAGGCGACCGGCCTCTACCGCGCGCATTCACTCGAATCCGAAGGCTTTATTCATTGCTCTTCAAGAGACCAGATCTTGCTTGTCGCCAATAGCATGTTTCGGGGCGAGGGAAATCTGCTGATCCTATGCATTGAGGAATCCGAATTAGGATCTCAAGTATTGTGGGAGGCGCCTGTTCATCCCAACGCGTCATCAAAGCCGCCAGCGACCGACGACGTTTCGTTTCCGCACGTCTATGGACCCATTGAAGTTGCGGCGGTCAAAAAGGTTGCGGATCTCGTCGAGGGCGATAGCGGATTCGGATTGCCCGCAGATTTACAGAAATAATCGCCGGTTCATTCGACGCCGGTGATAGCCGCGCTGAATTCCCATAGTTGCCGCTGCTGCTCCCTATCGTAAGAGATCTCGCTGGACCGCTTCTGCTGTTTTTTATTCCAATACTTGCCGCTAATGTCCGTCGCATCCGGTGATGAGGCGAGGTAGACCAGAGTCTCCGCGCCTTTCTGTGGTGAAATCGCGAACAGCTTCTGCAAGACTTTGATTACAGAAGCCCAAACGCGCCCGGTGTTGTGCCCGAAACCGGTGTCCACCAGACCGGGATGTACGGCATTGACCGTCACAGCGCTGTCTTGCAGACGCCGCGCCAGCTCATAAGTAAAAAGCACATTCATCAGCTTACTGGAGCCGTAGCTGTTCATAAAACTGTATCCGCTTGGGTCGCGCAGGTTATCAAGCCGCATCGTTGCGTTGCGGTGGGCGCTTGACGATACGTTGACGATGCGCGCCTCGCCTTGCTCTTGCGCGGTTTTCTTCAAAGTATCCAGCAAGAGCAACGTCAGCAGATAGTAACTTAGGTGGTTGAGCGCAAAGGTCATTTCGTAGCCGTCGGCCGACGCCCGGAATTCGGAAAAAACCGCGCCCGCATTGTTGAGTAGAACATCGAGCCGGTCATGGCGGGAGAGGAATTCATTCGCGATCGCTCTGACGTCGGCGAAGGAAGACAGGTCTGCCAGCAGAAAATCAAGTTTGGTATTGCCGCTCAAGGACATGAGGTCGCGCAAGACTTTGCGCGTTTTAATCTCGTCCCTGCCAACTATAAGGACTTCGGCGCCCATCTTCGCCAGGTCAAGCGCGGCGGCTTTGCCAATTCCGTTAGTCGCTCCAGTGATCAGTACGCGTTTTCCTCGCATCGTCGCCCTCCTGCTTTACGTTTTGGCTTTGTCCCCAGTCTTTTCCGGCGAAGTACTCATGACGCAAGATCTAGTCGCCCGACTATGAAAGCGCCGCGCGCGGCGGTGATTCGCTGTCATTGGCAGAGCCAATCGGCTCGTGAGCGGCGAATATACTCCAAGAATGTCGCGTTCACGCGAATTACCAAGCCAGCTTGTCGCGTGAGCGCCGCAGTTTACATATACAGGATTCTGACGCTAGGACTGCCGACTAGGAGTCATCGTCATCGCCATAGGCCTGCCCGGAGAAGATCGCCCGCAGTTCCGCCGCCGACTTCGCCGCCTGTAGGGCCCTCATTCGAGCGGTTTCTTCTTTCTGCAGCGCGCGCGCGTTGTTCAGCACGGCTTCCAATTGATCCGCGGGAAACTTGCAGGCGCCGTTTTCGTCCATGTGAATCAACTCGCCGGGCGCGACGTCCATGCCAGCCACCGAAACAGGCACATTTACTGCATGGACCGCCATATTGCCATGGCCCGGCGTCACGCCGCTGAGCATGTACTGAAAGTCCATTTCCCGCACCTCATCCAGGTCTCGCGACGGGCCATTTGACAGCATGCCGACGCATCCGATCGCGCGCATTGCCGAGACCATGTTGCCGCCCGCCAAACCGACTTTTCCCGCGATTTCCGGCGGAAACTTCTGCTGAATGACCAGAATCGCGGGTCCTGGCGCCGCCTCCAGAGCGTCCAGCACGTCGCCGAAACTGAGCCGAGTGAAATCGGGATCGGGCAGGCCATAAACACAGGTGACCGCGTATCCGACCCGACGGCCCAGTTCCGGGTACATACAGCGAATCGACTGATCGGTGTACCAATTCTCGCTCCAGGGATTGTAAAGTCCCAGGCAGAGCGGGGAAGCGGGATATGTAGCCACCACGTTGGTTATCGACGGCGTGTCGAAATTCTTGAGTTCTTCGAGCAAAGCGTTTGTATTCATATTTCGCAGGGGTCTCCCTTCGCTATTCGCGCGCGCATTCTACAGCGCATGAAACACGCGCTCATTCTACAGCGCAAAGGACAAGATTGCGACAATTGCCTTAGTCTTTGGGACGGGAGGACCGCCTAAAGACGCCCAAGATGGGCGCCAGCATCAGGGCTGAAATCGATATCGCCAGACGGACGGTAGAAAAGTGCCCAATCGCGCCCACCGCGGGGCCACCGGCGATCTGCCCGAAGGCATCAGCTTGCCCTTGAATGGACAAAACGGTGGCGCGAACGCCGGATTCGGTGTGCTGGTTGATCCAGGCCTCCATGAGCGGATTGCGGATCGCCCGCATGGCGCCGGTTATCCACAGTCCCAGGAGCAGCAATGCGAAGCTCTCCCCCAGCGTGAACATCAACACACCCCCGATCATGGCGACGTAAACAGCGGTCAAGGTGATCGTCACTGACCGATTGCTTGTCATGTCGACGCTGCGCCGGATATATTCCATCGCAAGGAGGCTCAACGGCATGCCGACAGCGCTTATGACGCCAAACCAAACGATCTCGTCCAGTTGACCGAGCGTCGGCAAAGCGAAGTTACCCAGCAAATGCGCGGTCCACAAGCGATCGAATCCTTCGCTGAAGGCGCCGTGAATGATTGTAGCCGCCATTATCAAAAGCAATAGATGCCGTTGGCGAACCAAGCGCAGGCCGCTTTTGAAAGTAGCGAAGAGCGTCGTCCAGCTTTCTCGTTGCGACGCCTCATGACGCTCGAATCCTTCCTCGGGCATCAGCAAGACCAAAAGCAGCGCAAGCGCCAACATGACGATGCCCCCCGAAACAATCGCGACTTGTAGACTGACGCTCGCTACCGCAACGCTGACAAATATAGCGACGAAACCGGTAATTTGCGCCACCTGCGCTGACCTAACGAAAGCGGCAGACGCCCTGCCCTGTCCGATCTCGTCAACAATCCAGGCCGATTGCGCGCCGCTCAGAAAAGTATATCCCAAACCCATGATAATCTGCGCTATCAAGAGCGCCTCGAAGACGGGAAAACTGCCCTCGACAAGGAAACCCAGCCCCAGTAGAGCGATGCCTATGATAACGGAAAGGCGGCGGCTATAGACATCGGCGACGACGCCGGTTGGGATCTCCATCAAGAAGGCAGTCAGTTCCAGGCAAGTGCCGACCAGGACCAACTGCAGCGGATTCAATCCCACCTGTTTGACCTGATAAACAAGATTTACCGTGAATACCATGGTCATGGCGAAAGACTGTATGCCCGACAAAGCAAGATAGAGCTTGTAAGCATCTGCCTTGGCTAGATTAAGTTTCAATACCATGAAGGGATTAAGCCTCGCTGGGCTATCACAAGGTGAGCGACTTCCGTTGCAGTACGCCGGTTTTCAGGAATTCGCGCAGTTCCGATGACCTTTCTTCAAGCAAATTCGGCGCGATCTCTCGCAGCGCAGGATGGCCGGCATTGGCCAGCAACCAACGGCAAGACAAAAGCTGGCGCGCCGCTATGAATACTTCCACATGAGCTCGCATGCGCTCGTCCAGTCTTGTCTTCGACGTATAACCCGCCCACATGGCCTCTTCAAGCTGACAATAATCATTTCGGCGCTCCCCTTTGAGCTGCCAGAGTAAAGGCGCGAGATCGTAGAGAAAGTAACCCCAACCACAATACTCAAAGTCAAGCCCCGCCCGCTGGTCATCACAGTGCAAGATGTTTTTCGCAAGCAGATCGCCGTGAATGAGACCAAAAGTGTCCGGCCCGCGGTCAATCGCGGCCATCACGGTCCGAACGCGGTTTTCTACCTGCTCGTAGGTTTCGGTCTGCTCGGCCGTGGTCGTTATGAGGGAATCCTGAACCGTATATGGCGACTCTGCGCCAAACAATCCCTGCCAATCCATTCTCGGACGCATGAATCCGTCGGGTGGCTCAATCTGCCCTTCACGGTGAAGTGTTCCCAGATAGACACCCACTGCGTGGACATCATCGGCGCTTAGTTCCTTGGCCGACTTACTCTCGCCATCAATGTGCTCGAAGAGGCTGCAAAGGACCGATTCCGGCGCCAGTTGCGCTGGCCTCAGGGATGTGAAAAGGACGTCCACCGCCTTGTCTTGCAATGGGACCGGCGCCGACGCCAACAGGTCCGTATTCAGGCGCAAGTATTGCAGCCAGGTCAACTCGGATGCCAGGTACGCGGCGCGGACCCGCCCCGGCATGTGCAAGCGCAAGACGTATATCCCGCCGCGGGCGCTCACCTTAAAGACCGCATTGCTGCTGTATCCCAGCCAGGACAGTCTCGCAGCGCCGAGTCCCCACAGTTCAATGACATCGCGCGCCAAGCCAAACCAGAAGCGCTTCTGTTCATCCAGGGTCCAGTTTGCGAAACCTGACATTCTTTCACCATGTGCAAACGCAGGCTCAGTAAGATTGCGCAACGATACGACCAAGCCGCTTGGCGCGCAACCGGAGGAAAAGGCTAACGCGCTCACAGAAAATTAGCAAACCTCTCCTTGCATGAGCAAGGGGGTTTACTAAAAAGTGGAACTCGAGCCAAACGAGACTAGCATTCGCCATATTGGGCTGCCAAACTGCCGGAGCGACATCATAAGTCACGTGTTACGTTAGGGGAATCCGATGCTACAATAGCGGCATCCTGGTATAGTGGAGCGCTTATGCGCAAGTGGTTCATCCTGGTCGGCGCAGTGATTGTCACGGCGGTAATCGATCAAGCCAGCAAAGGCTGGATAGTCGAAAATCTAGAGCTATACCAGAGCGTCCAGCCAATCCCGACACTGGCGCCGTTCTTCCAACTGACACGCAGTTCCAACACCGGCGCGGCCTTTGGCATCCTGCCGACGGCGGGCAATGTTTTCCTCCTGCTGGCGTTCCTAATCATTGGGATCATGCTGTGGCATTTTCGCAGCGCCGCGTCGGGCGCGCGTTTGCTGCCGCTGGCTACGGGCATCGTTATCGGCGGCGCAATCGGCAACGTCATTGATCGATTGCAATACGGCCATGTCATCGACTTCATCCACTATCATATACCCGGTCTCGTATCAAACGTCAGCAACCTGGCAGATCACGCCATCGTCGGCGGCGTCTTGCTGATTATTGGCGAAAGTTTCTTGCGCGAGCGGAAACTGAAGACCGAAGCAGAGAGCGCGGAAAACAAAACCGGCGGCTCAAACGAGTAATAATCAAGTCGTCTCGGGCTGCCTTGACGGTCGAGCGACAGCTTTCTCACATGCGCTTTTCCAATTCAATCTCGTCGCGGATTGTAATCCCGTCAAGCCCGGAAATAGGGATTTGCGGCTTGATGCGGCGCGCTTCGGCAATTGCATTGCGATGGACGGTAACCAGTTCATAGCCCCGCTTCTGCCAAAATTTGAGCGCGGCCAAATTGTCATTGGTCGTCACCAGCCAGAGTCTTTCGATGTCAACTTCACGCGCCCAGTTCTCTACCGCCTCTACCAGGGCCGTACCCACACCAATGGACTCTGACAGGCTATTCAGCGTGGTGATTTCACATTCTCTTTCTCCCACGTGGACCGTAATCAGACCGATATTCTCCGTTTCGTCCTCCTCGGATTCCGCTTCATCTTCGGCGGGCTCGATGTATCGTTCCGCCATGAATCCGGGCAAGAGATGACCGTAAACGGCTTTGCCGCGGGAGACAATCTGCGTGGTGCCCCAGCGCTCATCAAGAAAATGCGCCACCCACTCTCGGTCGGATCGTTCCAGGGGACGGATATTAAAATCGGTCATCGCCGAGTCCTCGGTACTTTCATTCGAACTTATCACCAATTATAACCGTATCCGACAAACTTGAAAAACGCCGCTGGGCCCGCGCGGTCGCGGAGCGCCTGGATGCTGCTCCTGCCAGTCATCATGCAGGCTGAAATTATGACGCAATTCTACCGGCGCAGCTCGGCGCGTAACCGGCGAAAAGGCCCCGTAATTGTCGCACTCACGCATAATCACAAACTCTTATATCTAGTGAGCGCCATGGTTGACCTAAACTGGCGCGCACGCTTCCTGTCTTTGGACTGAACCCGGGCATCTTACTGGGAGCGGTGAATATGGCGGGCTTCGACTATACTAACCCCTCCCCCAGCCGTTCCACATGTCATTGGCGAGGAGAGGTTAGCCGCGAAAACATGAAGACAGACAGGATATCCACATCCTCACAATTCACCACGTCTAATCTGCCTAGGCCGCGAACAGCAAGGCAACGCCGGCGATGGCGATCACGGTGCCGATGACAGCGCGCCGGGTGATCTTTTCAGCAAACACGACGTAGCCTATCGGAATCAAGAGAATCGGCGTCGTGCCGGTCAAGGTCGAGGAAATGCCGACGCTGGTGTACTGAAGCGATAACAGGACCAAGGTCGTTCCGATTACCGGACCTACCAGGGAGGCGAATGTCAAAACGAGCAGCGCCCGAGGCTCGGCCCAGATAAGATTCAAGTTTTCCCGCAGTTTGCCGCGCGCGATGATGACCAGCCACAGAATGACCAAACCGACCAGCGTGCGAATCACGCTTGCGCTCATTGGGTGGAATCCGCCAGCAACGCCTTCCGACATCAATGCAAATGAAGTCCCTTGACCGATCGCGGATCCAACTGCGAGCGCCAAACCGCGACTGTAATTCGGATTTTTCATTTGCAGGTCGCGTCGCGCGTCGTCGGATACAACCCAGCCAATGCCGGCAACCACCACGACAATGCCAAGCACAGCGATGGACGACAAACCCTGTCCGAGAAATGCCCAAGCCAGCAATGCCGCCACGATCGGCGTAATCGAGCCGATCAACATCGCGAGACGAGGTCCAATATACTGAAATGAACGCAAGAGCATGACTGAGGAAACGACAAAGCCGGATAGACTCGAGGCGCCAAGCAAGGTCCAGCGGTCGAGCGATGCTGAACTGGGAAAAGTCTCGCCGAGCATCGCATGGTGCGTCAGAACCAGAAATACGAGCGAAATCTGAAGACTGAGCGCCATCGACATGGTCGCGCCGAACTTGCGGCCGGCCAGCGTAAATGTCGTCGATGCCAGCGCAAAGCTTAGAGCTGCGCCCAGGGCCGACAATTCGCCTATATAAATTTCCAAGATGAGATTCCCGCGAGTGGCTATGTGATAGCCGCGCATTGTATGGGCCAATGCGCATACTTTCAATGTCAGACATGAGGCCTTACGGTGACCGGCGAGCGATTTGTCTCAATGTCATTGATGTTACAGGGGCTGGAATTCGACTATGATCAGGCTCTGTGGCGCGAGCGCTTCCACCGGTTGATAGCCGTCGAAGCCGCCCTGCGGGTTGATTAGCGGTGTGGCAACGGCGCCGGAACCATAGGCCAGGCTTGCATTTCCCAATGACAAGTCGGTCTCATCCAGAGTGAGCTCAAAGCCGGTCGCTGGCACATCATCAAGATTTATCACGACTAGCAGGGTTTGCTCATCATCATGGCGTAGAAAGGCGTAGACGCCGCGCTGCGAACTGTCGACGGCCGTAACCCGGCCGCGCCGCAAAGCCGAATGCGCGCTACGAAGGTGGATCAAACGACGGTAATGGCTGAGCAGCGAATCAGGATCATCGCTTTGGTCAGCAACATTGGCGTTTGACAAGTTTTCCGCGTCCTGTAGTGGTTGCCACAGGTTTTCGCCAACGCTGAACCCGGCGGACGCGCTCTTGTCCCATTGCATCGGACTGCGAATGCGTTCGTCCGGTTTGCTGCCCGCCATAGCAATCTCCTCGCCATAGTAGAGGAAGGGAACGCCGGGACCCGTCATGAGAAGCGAAGCAGCCACCTTATTCCGGCCGACATCATGCAGCAGCCGGTTGATCAGCCGGTCTTGATCATGATTGGTGAGGAAGGTGGCAAATTGGTTTGGCGGATAGTCTCGCATGGCGTTGCGATGGGCGCGTCCAATGTTGCGATTTGAACCGCTCTGAGCAGCGCTGATCATTTCTTCCGACAGCTTGAAATCGAAGCCCATATCAATAGCGCCTTCTTCAACATAGCGCGAGACAATAAACGAGGGACCATTGAAAATCTCGCCAACGGTGAAACTGTTGGGCTTGACCGACTCCAAATGAGCTTCATAGTCGCCTAGCCATTGGCGGCTTTCGGGGGTGTTTTCTTGCCTTTCGCCGATTTCGATAAGGTGCTTTATGGCATCGAGGCGGAAACCGTCGACGCCGATTTCCCGCAGCCAATATGTCGCGATATCGTACATTTCCCGCGTGACAGCCGGATTCAACAAATTAAGATCGGGCATGCCATCCCAGAAGACGCCATAATAGTAGCGGCCTCCGGCTGGATGCCAGGCGACCGCGCCCCAGGGTCCCACATATCCGGGATCTTCATCGGCCCAGATGTACCAGTCGTCGTAGGCTTCCTCGCCGAGGCGCGACGCGACAAACCAGGGATGCCGACTCGATGTATGATTAACTACCATATCGACAATGACGGCGATTCCCCGTTCATGCGCCGCCTCGATCAGGCGCTTCATGTCATCAATCGTTCCGTAGTCTCGCTCAACAGCACAATAGTCGGTAACGTCGTAGCCGTGGTAACTATATGCTTCGGCAGGCGGCATCAGCCAGATGCCGGTGACGCCCAGGTCGTCGGTTGTCGCTGGATCGCCGTCATTGAGGTAGTCCAGCCGGTCGATTATGCCCGGCAGGTCGCCGATACCATCGCCGTCGCTATCGCGAAAGCTGCGTATGAATATCTCATAGAACACACGGTCGTTCCACCACATGGGCGAAAGCGCGGCGTCGGATTGCGCCGTTGAGACCTGGGGCCTTTCGCCGCAGAGAAAAAGGAGAGCGCAGAAGGCGAAAACAGCGATTTGGACCGCGGTCTTCCGCAAGCTCGGTCTTCGAGATCCGGCCGCGGAATTTCTGTCGACCCCATTGGTCAAGCGAATTGTGGAGGGCATATTCAGATTACGTCTGATTCGAGTACGATTGCGGGCCCCGGCAACTAGACGCGAATCTCGTCCTCGTCGGCGAGCTTCGCGAATTCTCGCATCCAGGCACGGCATTGCCTGTCGCGCTTGTCATCCGCCGCGGAAAACGCTTCATGCGCCATTCGCATCCAGTGGAGCGCCCGTTCATTATCACCTTGCCGGTGCCGGACAAGTGAAAGATAGTACATTGTCTCCGGCCGATCGGGCTGGGCTGCTATGGCGTTTAGGAAGCAGCCGGCAGCGGCTTCCCAATCTTTTTCACTGTACGCCAACATGCCAAGTCCATAGTTGGCCAGCATCTCATAGGGATTGATGGTGATCGCCCGATCAAAACCGGCGCGAGCCTGCGACGTGTCGTCACGTTCGAGTTGAAACCACGCGCGCGTCGCGTGATATTCGGCGTGGCTGGGATGCCTGGCAATCGCGCTTTCGATTTTGGCGAGCGCTGTCTTGAGGTCTTCGCGCCGAAAGGCCGCCAGCGCCCCCAAATAAGCCTCATCCGCCTCAAACCGGGACTTCCCAAGACGTTGCCCAAGCTTGAACATCGGTATATTCGTCAGGTAATTCGGGCGCGGACTCGCCGATTAGACGAAGATTTCCACGGTTTTGCGCCGTTGGCTGCAGCGGACTACGTAAGTGCGCGCGATTTTATCGTGCCAAGACTGATTGTTTTTATCGAAGAGCGCCCAAATGAAGCCTAGTCCGAAGAGCACACTGCTGACATGGTAGCCGATCGCGCGGATGACGGCGTCAACGTCGTTGATTTCGCTGCCGTCTGTTTTGATGACACGGATGCCAAGCGCAAACTTGCCCGGGGTCTGGCCATCGCGCCGCGTCCAGAAATACCAGTGATATGTTATAGGGACAGCTAAAAGCACGAATTGCAGTAGCTGTTTGGGAATTTGATGACCCGGCGAGGACATGAGCACCGCCGCAATTGATAGCGGGAGAATCAGGAGAAAACTGTCGATCAAGCTGGCGGCAAAACGGTCGACCAAGCCCGCCAATTCATACACGCGACTGGCATCGCCATTATCGTTTTTGGGCTTTTCATCCATCTGTTCCTCCTTTGGTTCGCGGTATCGCCGCGCTTGAACAGGCACACGGCAACAGCCGATATACTCTACTATACGGCGCATTGACGTCGAAGTTGTAATCGGAGGGTAAATTCTGCGTGAAATCGGTGTGAATGCGCATTATTTCAGTCGATCCATGTTGTCCGGCGCAGCTCAATCATGCAGAGTATAAAGGATCGCCGGATTGGCTTCCGCCTCGAATTCTTTCAAGTTGGCAATGGTTAAATGTCCGTGCTGGTACAGATATTCAATATGGGCGCCGGCTTCTTCGATCGCCAGCAGCACATGGTATCCCTCGACCTGCGGATACATCGCTCGGGAAATACCGCTGATCGTCATCGGCTCGCCGTGGTCGCGCATGATCTTGCGAATTCGATCCAGCTTGCGGTTGTGGCTGGCGCGGATGGCGTGGATTCGACCATAGAGATCGTGAATGGGGTCTTCGTGGCCGCCTAGCGCCAATTCGATACCCTCAAAGCGCAGCAGCTTGCGCAAGGAATCAGCATAGTGATCGAGCCCCATATAATGCGTAATGCTTTCGGGCGATTGGTGGGGTGTCGTACGCGACAAGACATGGTCGGCGCTAAGCAGAACATCCCCCAAGCGAATGCAAACCTGGCCCGGGCAATGACCGGGGGTGTGAATGAATTCCATGCCGTCAATCACAAGCTCATCCGCGATGTTGAAATCGACATCAATGGATGTGACGTGCTTCTTGGCGAAGCCGTACATTTGGAACAAAGTCTCGCGCAATTCGGGTTCAATGCCGGCGCGCTCGAAGTAAATTCCCAGCGCTTTTGTGGCCACGATCACGCGCTCTTCGTAATTTGTCAGCACACGACGATCAAGCTCGTGAATACCGACGCTGGCGCCGGTATGTTCCTTGACAAAGGCCAGTCCGCCAAAGTGGTCGATATGCCCATGCGTGATGACAATCCGCTCGATGTCTTGCAAGCCGAACTTGCGATCAAATCGCTCGCCGATGCCAGCGATACCGGCGAGCAAGTCATCATTGCTCGTGCCGATTCCCGAGCCGCAATCGACAAGCGTCAACTCACCCGCGCCTTCGAGAATATAGGCATGGCCCACGAACCCGTTGGGGAATAGCTGCATCGAAAAGCGGAAGATATCGACGCCTGTACTGCTCTCAAAATGTTCAACCGGCGGCAAGTGGCGCATCTGGCAATTTGCCTCATTGGCTCAGGAATCTAGAATCGCAATACAAAATGAAAGGTAAAGCGCCTACGACATCATTGTACCAGAATCTGTAGGTTGTCAGCGGCCAGACTGTAGATGATGAAGGCAATATAAGCGCCCAGAAAGACCGCCGATTGGCGTCTGCCGAACTTCTGATGACGCATGAAGGGGATAAGCAAGACGGCAAAGGCGATCATGACCAGGAACTCGAACTGAACTTCGGCGCGGCTGACAGCGATCGGCCGCAGCAGCGATGTCACGCCAAGGATCAGCAGCAAGTTGGCAATGTTCGAGCCGACTACGTTTCCAATCGCGAGATCGGTTTTCTTGTGAAACGCTGCGGAGAGCGATGCCGCCAGTTCCGGGAGCGACGTGCCAAAGGCAACCAAAGTAATGGCGATGACCAGCTCGCTTACGCCGACCAGGCGGGCGATATTCACGGCGCCTTCAACCATCAGGCGCGCACCGACCACCAGCGCAACGATGCCTAGCAATAGAAACAGGAGTTCTTTTGGCCTGCCCAGTTTGGACGTGATCTGCACGTCGTCGACATCCGCCAGCAGGCGATCGCGCGCTTCTTGCTCCTTTTTCGCCAAATAATAGAACATAGTGTTGAAGCCGGCAAAAGAAAAGAGCAGCAGCAAGCCGTCAACGCGTCCAATCTGTCCGTCCAGCGTCAATATATAGGTGAATACGGTAAACAAGATCATGATGGGGATTTCGCGCCGCAAAATCACCGCTTTGACGCTCAGCGGGGCGATCAATCCCGTGGCGCCCAGAATCAAGCCAATATTGGCGATGTTCGAACCAAGCACATTGCCGATCGCCAAATCGCTCTTGCCAGCCAGCGCAGCTTGGGCGCTGACGAGCAACTCCGGCATGGATGTGCCGATCGCGACAAAGGTCAGCGCGATAATCAGTATTGAAACCCCAAAGGACATCGCCAGATTGGAGGCGCCGCGAACCAGCCAGTTGCCGCCGAAGAAAAGTCCCACGAGGCCGGCCAATAGCAAAACAAGATTCTCCAACATCAGCCTAGGATCCCATACTCAAACGTAAATTGCGGCAAGGCGGCTGTGCTCAGGCATATATAACATGTTGGAGCAAGAATCGTTCAATTGCGCTGTAATAGGCCTCAATCGTATCCGGTCTGCGCCATCCGTGCCCTTCGCCCTCGTACAGGTGATATTCATGTGGAATACCGCGACGTTTCAACGACGCCACGATCAAATCGGATTGATCTTGCGGTACAACGACATCGTCGGTCCCTTGGAATACGATCAGCGGATCAACGATTTCGTCGGCGCGGAAAAGGGGTGACCTCTGCCGATACAAGTCTGCTGTCTCTGGCAATTCGCCCAATAGCCAATAGGTATAGCGTTCTTCGAATTTGTGCGTATCCATCAACAAGCCAAATTGATTGGAGACGCCATAGGAACAGATCCCGGCCCTAAAAAAGCCAGGGTGTTCGACAAGCGACTGCAAGACAGTGAATCCGCCGGCGCTGCCTCCCATGATGACGGATTTGGAGCGGTCGATTTGTCCAGCTTCCGCCAAGTGATTGACGCCGCTAATCGAATCAATGACATCGTACACGCCCCAATTGCCGCGATGCATGTCCATGTACGTTTTGCCGTAGCCGGTGCTTCCGCGATGATTGACCTGCAAAACGGCGTAGCCCCTGGTAGTGAAAAACTGAACTTCGCTGTAGTACTCGGCCGTCCGTTGAGATGTGGGACCACCGTGGACATTTACGATCAATGGCGGCTTGCCAGTAGGCATGTCCTCTCGCATCACCGGCGCATAGAACAGTCCATGCACATCGGCGCCATCGTCGCCTTTCCACGTGATCCTCTGTGCGGGGGAAAGCTGGCCGCTAGGCAGGTTTTCGGTCTGGCTCCGGCGCTGGATCGACAAGCGAGACTCCCTGTCCAGCGTGATTACCCGCGGAGGGATCAAGGAGGAAGAAGCGATCATGGCGACCGAATCACTGCCGCCGGCAGTCGCCAACTGTTCCAGGTGCGTGAATTGATCGAGGCCGGTGACCAGCCTGTCTTCACGAGATTCCAGATGGTAAGACCGCAGGGAAAAGAATCCGCAATCGTTTTCCAGGTAAAAGAGCGAGCGACTGTCACGGCGCCACCCGTACATACGCAGACCTTGCGCCCAAGCCGGCGTACCATGTTCAGCTGCGGTTTCGGTCAACCGGACATGACTACGCGTTTCCAGATCGTACAAATGGATTTGTCCCCAGCCGGTCTCGTCACTGACGTAGGAAAGGTAGCGCCCGTCCGGCGAGAATTGCGGCTGGAATATCGCTGTATCGCGGTCGCCCGTCACGGTCACAATCTCGTCCGCATTGGGCACGCCACTATCGTCATCCGTCAGTCGAATCAAACGTAATTCGCTGCCATTCCACGGCATCTGCGGATGATTCCAGGCGATATATGCGATCTGATTGCCAGCGGGGTGCCACACCGGCTGCATAAGAAAATCTGTGCCGTAGGCCAGCTTGCGCGGGAAGATACTCCCGTCGCTGTCCACTATCACCAAGCCGTCGATGTGCTCATAACTGTGAACATAGACAAGCCATCTGCCGTCCACAGAAACAGCGGGCGACGCAAGGCTGCCGAATTCCGGCGTGATCGCCCGGGGAGCTCCACCGGCAAGCGCCTGTTTGTAAAGGCGGCCACCGGCAACGAAATAAGCGTGTCCGGCGCCAACAGTGAACGCGCCGCCGCCGTAACCAACCCGTCCGGCGACATTCAAACTCATGTCGGTAAGGTCGCGCGGCGCATCCGTACCTGTTTTCACGAGCAGTACGCCGGTCTTACCGCGGTATTCCCACCACAGCAACGTATCGCCGGCGTCGTTCCATTGCACGTCGCGCAAACTTATGCCGCTGGCAATCGCTTTTCCAGTGATGGGACTAGACCATGTTCCAAATGCTTGATTCATAAGTGGTTTCCTCGCGTCAGACAGCCGCTTGTCGGCAGCGAACAGGTCTACTACGCTCGCGCAAAACCGCAAGCTTTCTCGTCGCGTGAGCGGCGCAGATTATATAAGCAGGAGCGCTCAACACGATTGAACGCAGCGCGCTCTAATGCAAAACGCCCACCTGCGCGGGCATTTTCGTCAAAAAGGGTCGTTCTCTGGCTGCCATTCGCAGCAGGGCAAAAGATAAAGCCCGACGAGCCAATCGTCAAGGTCGAATCGCGCGCTTTAAGATCTATGCCGCCCCGGGTGACAGCGCGTTTCCTATGCAGAGATCGGACGGTAGGTCGTGTCAATCGTGCTGATGTAATTCAAGGCAAATTCACCCAGGCGGCTCTCGGGCTCGAAATCGTCGGAAAGTATCTCGACGATCGTTCCGCTTTCCGCCCAGGCATATAGCTGTTCCGCATTGTCATCGAGCGACATGATGCAGCCAAATGTTGTAGGTTCATATACGCCGCCGCCGCCGAGATAGTTTCCGTTTGGCAGTTGCACAGCGCCGTGGAAGCCGTTCATCAGACCGGGCACGACTTCATAGACGCCCATAAACCAGTTCATTCTCCATTGCGCGCAATTGGTCCCCTCAACCTCGCATAGGGCATAACTGCCTCCGTATGCGACATCGTTGTGCGTCAGGATTTGGAAAACCCCCGGATATGTTGGCGCCGTTTCGCGTCCGGAAGAAATCGCCCAACTGAAGACCATTTGATCGTATTCGAATGCGACGAGCCACTGGGACTCAATATCAACAACGATGCGTTTGTGGGGCAATGGGTCCTCCGGTATCAAAACATCGCGAGACGGGATCTGAATTTTGTCGCCGACATTCAAGGCTCTCCAATTGACATTGGGATTTGACTCATAGACCAGCTGATACGGCAATCCGTTCTTGCGTCCTATCTTGTAGCCAGTGTCGGTATGTTCGACATAATAGGATTTGGGTAGATGCTGGACGCGCACCACGACATTGGAGTTGTTTGTATTCAAACCATCTTGCATGTTTTCGATTGCGACAAGGTCATCGATAAAGCGCGCCGTCGAGCCGGTTACCAAGTCCTTGTTGAGGCTCTTGATGAAGGCGCTGAAAACGTTCTTGCGCACTGCCAATCCGTTCTCGCCTGCGATCAACCATTCCGCCGCGGTTTTTTGATCCACATGCCAGGAGATCATTTCATGCACATAGGGATCGTAGCCATTCAGGCGAACGTCGCCGGCCAGAAAGGCATGCGCTTCTTCGATAAAGGGCGCGCTATCCATGACATCCGGCAATAGGGAAATCGTCGGCAATTCAAACCGCCGCTCCGCCAGCACCCGACTCGGATCCTGCAAGAGTTTTTCCATTGCCCCCGAAATATCAAGATGCCTGCCCTGCCTACCAGGCACAGTCACCAGCTTCCCGCCCGACCACTTGAATCCCGCTTCATAGGGCAAGATATAGATGACCTCGGTCATGTCCAGCAGAACGGTTTGCGCCTTGCCATAGTCGACACTCACAGCCGGCGCTACTTCGAGGCCGAAGGGGATACCGGCAAGGCCTGCGGCGCGAGCGCTGCCAGCCATAGCCGCGACATCTATCGACAATCCCAGTTGATCGGGCGTTGTCTGCCTGATGAGTTCCCCATCCACTGTCAAGTCGATATAGATTTCACCGTCCCATTTGGCTTGAATGGCGGCTTGCGCTTCGGCAGGGGTCAAGTCCCCTACGGGCACGCCAAGAGCAAAAACATTTGGGAAGATGCGATCGGTAAACACATAACTCCCGACGAAGAATATCAGAATTGCCAGCACCACAACACCGGTCAACTTGGCGACGGGCTGCCTGCTGGAAAACATCCACGTAAGTCCGCGATGGAACAGGGTCGCATTCTTCGCCCTGCCAAAGCTCAACCTCTTGGACGCGAAACGTATGAGAGTCCCCTGGCTGGAATCATTTGCCGCCTGCCGGCGCCGTTGCCTTGCCATATGTCGCTCTCGCGCTCGGTTTTCACCCCGCCATTTTGCTTTGCGGTCCAGGTCATCCATGTGATCAACCATCCACACTAATATGATTCAGGCTTGACTCTATTTTAGTCAAAGTGCTGAAAGCAGCATACGAAAATGACTGATAAATCTTATGATTCCAAGACGTATCCCTGGCCAGCATAGCGAAGCGAGCATAATCCAGTCTAAGAAATGCATCATAATTATCTTGTGAAGCGAACTCTGATACTATTTTTACGATCCCACAGGTACATTAAAGTGAGGTTGCGCAGTTGCACGGAACTGCCCGAACAGGATGCGAGAGTCCTACGATATGCTCCCAAAAGTAGACAAAGGAAAATTCAGGCCACCGAGCGACGTAGTAACGACAGCGTCCGGGTTTGTCGTGCGGGTAGAAATAGCGGCCATGAAGGCTGAGGATTTCAAAGTTTCATTGCTTGATCGCAAGCTGGTCATCAGCGGCGCCAGACAATTGCCCGAAGTGAAAACAAGCCGCTCCTTTCACCAGGTCGAAATAGAAACAGGCGAGTTTCGCGTAGAATTTGCGCTGTCCCAACCGGTCGATGCGGAGAAAGTTTCGGCGGCGTATCAAAACGGAATTATGCAAGTCGAGCTTCCCTACTTGCCACAACGATCGGTGCAGGTGGAATCTAACGACGTAAAAACAAAGGATTGACGCGGATGGCGTTTCGGAATTATAGACTGAGTGATGCCGATCCTCCCCAAACGACGATCGACATCCAGCTCGAAGACGAATTGAAAGATGAAGGCGCGGCAATTGACCTGCCGGAAGAATTGCCGATCTTGCCGTTGCGTGGCATGGTGGTATATCCGCAGACTGCGATACCCTTGACTGTCGGGCAGGAGCGCAGCATTCAATTGGTCGATGATGTGGTGGCGGGAACACGCATGGTCGGGCTGGTGGCTTCAAAAGATCCTAGCCTGGGAACGCCGGGACCGGATCAAGTACAGAATGTCGGCACTCTGGCGACTATTCACCGACTCTTCCGTACGCCCGATGGCACGGTACGGCTCTTGATACAAGGTTTGCAGCGGATCAAGATCGACGAATTCCTCAGTACGACCCCCTATCTCAAGGCTCGCGTCACGCGCATACCCGAGGACGAGGTTGTCTTCGCCGACGATATTGAGATGGAAGCGCTGGTACGCAGCATCGTCGACAAATTTTCGTCTTTGGCCGAGCTCGTGCCGAGCATTCCGCAGGAACTTGTCAATAACGCGCTCAACGTGGAAGATCCCCTGCAGTTGGTTTATTCGATCGCGACCTATGTCCGGATTGACATTGACGATGCGCAACTGCTGCTGGAAATGAACAACGTCGGCGACAAGATCCGGCATTTGTTGAAGTTGTTGACCAAAGAACATGAGGTCCTGTCGCTGGGCCGCAAAATCCAGGAAGACGCGCAGCAGGAAATGGAAAAATCGCAGCGGGACTATTACCTGCGCGAACAGATGAAAGCGATACGACGCGAACTGGAAGAGGATGATGATCAGCAGGAAGTTGAGAAGTTCCGACAGTTGATTGAAGCCGCAAATATGCCGGAAGAGGCTCGGACAGAAGCCGACCGCGAGCTAAACCGCCTGTCAAAACTGTCCGTTTCGGCGGCGGAATACGGCGTAATCCGCACCTATCTCGATTGGATCTGCAGCATGCCTTGGGACAAGCGCACAGAGGACAAGCTCGACATCGCGCACGCCAGGGAAGTGTTAGACGAAGATCATTATGGTTTGACCGATGTCAAAGAACGCATTCTCGAGTTTTTGGCGGTACGGAAACTGCGCGCCGAGCGCAAAAAAGAATTCGAAGATCGCGATCGCTTTGACCCGGTTCGACGCGACCGTTCCGGCGCCATATTGCTGTTTGTCGGTCCGCCCGGCGTCGGCAAGACTTCCCTGGGGGCGTCGATCGCGCGCTCCATGGGTCGCAAGTTTATCCGTATGAGCTTGGGCGGGATCCGCGACGAATCGGAGATTCGCGGTTTTCGCCGCACCTATATCGGCGCCATGCCCGGGAGGATCATTCAAACCATCCGGCGCGCCAAATCGCGCAATCCCATGATAATGCTAGACGAAATCGACAAGCTGGGACGGGACTTCCGCGGCGACCCGGCATCAGCTTTGCTCGAAGTTCTGGACCCCGAACAGAATGCCGAATTCCGCGATCACTATCTCGATGTCGCATTCGACTTGAGCGACGTGATGTTCATCACGACAGCAAACTCACTAGATACGATACCCGGTCCTTTGCGTGACCGCATGGAGGTCATTCAGCTAAGTGGCTACACCGAGCTTGAAAAACGCGCCATCGCCTCGCAATATCTGGTGCCGAGGCAGAGACGCGAAAACGGCTTGCACACCGGTGAGCTGGACTTCACTGACGAAGCGCTGCTGCAGATCATCCGCGATTACACGCGCGAAGCGGGCGTTCGACACCTGGAGCGGGAAATCGGAAAGGCCGCGCGCAAAGTCGTCACGCGAATCGCGGAGCAGGAGTTCGACTCCCATACAGTAGACACAGAAACCTTGAAAGACCTGCTGGGAAAGCCGCGTTTTGGCCACCGCAGTGAAATGCAGGATAGGACCGATGTGCCCGGAGTGGCTACCGGGTTAGCCTGGACGCCGATCGGCGGCGATGTGCTTTTCATTGAAGCAACTAAAATGAAGGGTGGCAAGGGTTTCCAGTACACGGGCCAATTGGGCGATATCATGCAAGAAAGCGCCAAGATCGCTTACAGCTTTACCCGGTCCAGGGCGGCGGACTTGCAGGTAGATCCCACGTTTTATGACGAATACGATATCCATTTGCATGTGCCCTCTGGTGCAGTGCCCAAAGACGGGCCGAGCGCGGGTGTAACTATGGCTACAGCCCTGGCGTCACTTTTGACAGGTCGTACAGCCAAGAGCAACATCGCTATGACCGGCGAATTGACCCTGAGCGGTCAAATATTGCCAGTAGGCGGGATCAAAGACAAGGTGCTGGCCGCGCATCGGCTTGGCGCTGATACAATAATCTTGCCCAGCAAAAACGAGAATGACCTTGACGATGTACCAGAAGATGTCCGTGGCGAGCTGACTTTTGTTCTAGTCGAACACCTCGATGAAGTCTTACCAGTAGCCTTGGACGAATACCAGTATTTGGGTCATGACCGGCAATTGCCGCAGTAGGATCTCGCGGGCCGTTCAGCAGCGCAAGGCCGCCAAATCTCAGCAGACCATATTGGACGTAGCGCCTGCCTTGTCGCCTTTTGGCAGTGTTGCGGGAATCTGGGAGACTGGCAGCCGGGAGGGTATCGCGCCGCATGCCATTGATCGAGACTGACACAGGCGCCACTTTGCACTACGAGGACACGGACCCATCAAGCGGCCAAACGCCGGTTATATTGATTCACGGCATGTTGGGCACTGCGCGCGTTCATCTAGGCCACGTGATCGATTGGCTGGCCGCGCAGGGTTTCCGAGCTATCGGCTTGACGCTGCGCGGCTACGGTGAGTCGCTGCCCAAGCCGCGAGATTTCCCGCATAACTTTTACCATCGCGACTGCGATGACTTGCTGGCATTTATGGATGCTATCGGTCTTTCTCGCGTTCATCTTCTTGGCTATTCCGATGGCGGCGAAGTGGCGCTGATCGCAGCCGGAAACGCGCCGGACCGCGTCGCATCGTGCATAGCGATCGGCGCGATAGGCAACTTCGGTCCGGAGTTGCGAAGCGTCTTTCAACGCAGCTATCCCGGCGACTGGATCACCGAAGAAGACAAACGCCTCCACGGCTTTTCCGACGCGGCGAAGTTCACCGGCGCATGGGTGCGGGCGATGACCCGCATGATTGACGCTGGCGGCGATGTTAGCCTGAGCCTCGCAAGGGACATCACTTGTCCCCTGATCATCATGTTGGGCGAATTCGACAAGCTGAATCCCTTACATTATGGCCAGCGATATGTAGACCGGGTAAAGCGCGGTCGCCTGGAAGTTTTTCCTTGCGGCCACGCAGTGCAGGACCAAGCGCGCGAACAGTTTTATGAATTGACCTTACAACATCTGCTGAATGCTTCCACCGGTCAAGCTGGATAGCGGACCGATGGGTAGTGTATCCTTTTCGGTTGAAACATGGAAAGTATCTCCAAGGGGCGCGCAGGTCGCCCCGAAATCACCGCCT
>JAPOOU010000067.1 GCA_026713245.1 Chloroflexota bacterium | reverse complement strand
CAAGGGGCTAGGCCGCAACTGGATGGCGCTGGTTTATCAGCAAGAAGGCGGCACCGTTGAAGCCGAAGACGGTCTGCCCGACATCAACACGGAAGCGGGCTTGAACGCGCTGAATTTCCTGATTATGCTGCGCGACGAAGGGCACATCACCGACAATGTCGATTACCCCGCATCGGAAGAAATCTTCCTGAATGGCGAGAACGGCGGCCATATCAATGGCACCTGGGTCGTCAACTTCTACGACAACCAGGTCGCCGATCCGGAAGGCGCGCTGAAGAATTACTACGTGCACAACTTCCCAACGGTGTACGACCAGCCGGCCGCCTGGGCTGGCAGTCACGCCTGGATCATTCCGCAAGGCGAGGACCCGGACCCGGCGACGCTTGAAGCGACATTGACCTTCCTGCGTTACCTCAATGACAACAATATCGAATGGGCGCGCACGGGCCACTCGGCTGTCAATACATCGGTCGTGACGAGTGACGTGTACAACAGCTATCCGCACCGTCAGGAATACGCCGAATTCGTCCCAAGCGCTGTCATTCCGCCGCGCGAGAATTGGAGCACCGCATTTGAATCGGTGATGGACGAGGAACTGTCAGCCGCCATGATCGGCGAGAAGAGTCCCGAGCAGGCGCTGGCCGACGCCCAGACTCGTCTGGAAGACTTCGCCCTATTTGAGTAGCCGCTCGGCGGCAGCGAAAAGGTCCCAGGAATGTCGCGCTCACGCGATTTCGTAAGCCTTCTCGTCGCTAGAGCGACGCGGTTTACGTAAACAGGCGACAGGGACGGGCCTGGACGCACAAGTCAAGGCGAGTCACAAGCAACGGGGCGGGCTTTCGGGCTCGCCCTGTTTGTACAATATTGGTTCATATCGCGATTATCGAATGTCATAGCGACTTATTTTGAAAAACATAATTGAACAGACTCAAAAAGCAGGAGCAGAACATGACAGATATCCCGCGCAACGAATACCCCCGCCCGCAATTTGTCCGCGAGGACTGGTTGTGCTTGAATGGCGAATGGCAATTTGAAGTTGACCAGGGCGACAGCGGCATCCACCGTGGCTTGCTGGAGCGCGAACTGAATGACAAGATCATTGTGCCTTTCTGCCCGGAGTCGGAGTTGTCCGGCATCGGCGATCACGATTATTACAGCGCCGTCTGGTATCGGCGGCGGGCGACCATCCCGTCCTCGTGGGCGGGCAAGCGCGTCTTGCTGCATTTCCAGGCGGTGGATTACGACAGCACGGTTTGGGTCAACGGCCAGGAAGTCGGCCGGCATCGCGGCGGGTTTTCGCCGTTCAGCTGCGACTTGAGCGGAGTCGCCGAGCCCGGCGACGAGATCACCATTGTGCTGCGCGCCCGCGATGACGGGCAGCGGCCGCAGCCGCGCGGCAAACAAGCGCGCGAGTACGGGCCGGAAGGCGCTATCTACGTGCGTACGACCGGCATTTGGCAGACGGTCTGGATGGAGCCGGCGCCGGCGATTTCGCTGCGGCGTCCGCGGATCACGCCAGATCTGGCCAATCAGCGTTTTCGCCTGGAGCAGCCGATCAGCGCCAACGCCAGAGGCTTGCGCCTGCGCGCCACCCTGAGCGACGGGGACGGCGAGGTCGTGACGGCGGAATGCTCGGCCGAACTCGATTTGTCGCCGCAGCTCGAACTGCCAGTGCCCGAAGATCGGCTCAAGCTGTGGGCGGTCGGCGAGCCGCAGCTGTATGATCTCGAGATCGCGCTGATAGACGCTGAGGGCAATACGATTGACAGCGCGACAAGCTACGCCGGCATGCGCGGCATTTCGATCCAAGGCAAGGCGATCAAGATCAATAACAAGACTGTCTTCCAGCGCCTGGTGCTCGACCAAGGCTATTACCCGGACGGCATCATGACCGCGCCGAGCGATGCCGCGCTGATCGAAGATATCGAATTGAGCATGGCCGCCGGTTTTAACGGCGCGCGCCTGCACCAGAAGGTCTTTGAAGAGCGCTTTCTTTATCATGCCGACCGGCTGGGTTATATCGTCTGGGGTGAATTTGGCGATTGGGGCTGCAGCGCCAACGGTCCACTCGATGGCGAGCATCAAAAGCCCGGTCCCGATTACATCACGCAATGGCTGGAATGCCTCGAACGCGACTACTCCCATCCCAGCATTGTCGGTTGGTGCCCGCTCAACGAGACCTGGCAAACGCTGACCGACCGCATCACCATGCTTGATGACGTCACCCGTGGCATGTACCTGGCGACCAAGGCGATAGACGGCACGCGCCCGGTGCTCGACACCTCGGGGTATTCACACCGGGTGCCCGAAGCCGATGTCTACGACAGCCACGATTATACGCAAGATCCCGATACCTTCCGCGAGCGGCACGCGGGTACGGCGCAAGGCAAGCCCTATCTCAACAGCGCGGATAGCTGGGGACTGCCGGCGCGCCTGGTCGGCAATAAGCGCTGGTCGATTCCTTACCGCGATCAGCCCTATTTCGTCAGTGAGTTTGGCGGCATCTGGTGGAACCCGGATGTCAAAAAGGGCGAGGACTCCTGGGGTTATGGCGAACGTCCGCGCGACCTCGAAGAATTCTACGACCGCTTCGAAAAACTCTGCGCCATTTTGCTCGACGATGTCAGCATGTTCGGCTACTGCTATACACAGTTGACGGATATCTATCAAGAACAGAACGGCATCTACAAATTCGATCGGGGCCGGAAATTCGACCTGGAGCGCATCCGCGCCGCGCAAATCAAAGCGGCCGCGATTGAGCTGGCTGAGGAGTGATCAGGTTCCCGTCCATTCAAGCGTTCGATCTCCCGTTCGACGGCGGGGCGTGGGCGCGGGGCAAACGGGCATCAGGCGGCTGCTAGCGCTATTCGATCATTTGGCGCGCGCGTGCAAGTTCCGCGGGGGTATTCAAGTTGGTGAAAGAACGAGCCTCGGCGTCGTATGGCGCGTAGTCGGGCTCGTCGAGGTAAGTGACGCGCATCTGGCCGTAGAAGCGGATTATTTTGAGGCGATTCGCGTCGAGTTGCGCGCGTATCGGCGCCAGGCAAGTTTTTTTGTAGATGGCGTGCATAGCCTGGGGATAGCCGTCGACGCGCGGAACGACGATATCCGTTTCCTCGTCCAGTTGCGCGATCATGAAGCGCAACAAGTCTGGGTTGATAAAGGGCATGTCACATGCCAGGACGAGCGTCGCCGGGTTGGCCGCCCGCGTCAGCGCCGTATAGATGCCGCCCAGCGACCCCATGCCCGAGATTACATCACCATACGTCTGGAGCGCCAGATGTTCGTATGCATCGGGCTTGTTGGTGATCAATATGGTTTCGGATTGCCCCAAATTGGCGCTGGCGGCGATGACGCGTTCGATCAGGGTCAGTCCGCCGAGCTTGAGGAAGGCTTTGTCGCGGCCCATGCGGCTGCTCGCCCCGCCGGCGATGATGGCGACTGTGAGATGCTTAAGTCTTGAGCCCATCGCTCGTAGCACTAATCCGTTGATTCGAGGAGTTGTTCAAGCTGGGTAATGAGGGTCGGAATGTGCGTTTGGACCGTTTCCCAAATCACGTCTTTCTCAACCCGCCAATAGTTGTGAACTAGCACATGCCGCATACCAATGATTCTTCTCCAGGGTATTTGCGGATGCTGTAACTGCAATTCTTCTGAAATACGGTTGGCAGATTCCCCAATGAGTTCAACCGCTTTAGCCAGGGCAAATTGGAAGAAAAGGTCATTGTCAAAGTCTTCACGGCTGCGACCACTGATGAACTGCCGCGCTTGTGTCGCCGCGTCGCGCATATGCAATAGATGCAAGCGATCACGATCAGGACTCTTTTTCATAGATGAGTCTCGCGCTCGCAATAACTTCGTCACGAATGTACTTGCTAAGCCCATTCGGTGTACACAGGTCCACACGACGGTCGACGATATCGCTCAGGTCCATCAGGTGCCCGCCCATGTCAAATAGACCGACGGACGCATCCGGCAGATACTCCACGAGCAAGTCGATATCGCTCTCTGGCGTAAGCTCGTTCCGAGCGGCGGAGCCGAATACAGAAAGGCGTCGAATAGGCTGCGTAGCACAGTATTCGCGGATTTTGTCTTCTGGAAGATCGACGCGTACATAATCGCTCATAGCGTATCCTCCTCTTCCTGACTAAATCGTATCATGTAACTGCCCAATATCAATATATGCTGGAATTGCGGGGTGCAATTCAGATTATTGGCAATAAACCACAGAGGACACCGAGGGTCGCCTCGACAAGGCTTGATTGGTATTAGGGCGCGATTGTCGCTTTTCTACCCCTCACCCCCGGCCCTGTGCCCCCTCGGTCCCGCCGCTAAACGGGGGCAGAATTCCCACAAGGGGAGAGGGGGAGCGTCGCTGCGCTCGAACTGGCAATCGTGTTCACCACATATGGTATATCGGACAACACGGAATCGCATTTGCCCCATTTTCAACGGTAAATCAAACATGTGCAGCTATGGAGCGCGGCCGACTCAATGCACATAGTGCGTCGGATCTTTGATCGCGCCTTGCTCTTCCAGGTTGGTCGCCGCCCGGTCCAGCTTTTCCAGCTTGACCGCCGCCATTTTGAAATCGGGGATCTTGGCGCGCGGGTCAATCTTCTCCAGCGTCAGCAGGTTGGCGGCCGCTTCGACGAAGTGGAAGGGCAAGAAGACTGTGCCCGCCGGCGAGCGGCCCGTCACCATGACTTGGCACTCCACGGTCCCGCGCCGCGATGTGATGCGCAGCCAATCGCCGGAAATGACATGCAACTGGCCGGCATCGGCCGGGTGCATCTCGATGATCGGCACCGGGAAAGCCTCTTCCAGGCGTGAACTGCGGGTCATCGTGCCGCCATGCCAGTGATAAAGTACGCGTCCGGTCGTCAGATGATAAGGATATTCCTCATCGGGCAATTCGCTTTCCGTGCCGTATTCCAGTTCCCAGAATTTGCCTTTGCCGCGGGGGAAATCGTCCTCGAACAAGTAGGGCGTGCCGGGATGATCCGCGGCCGGGCAGGGCCAATGCACGCCACCTTCTTGCTCCAGGCGCGCGTAGGTGACGCCTAGGAAGTCAGGCGTGACCCGGCGCATCTCTTCCCAGATTTCTTCGGGATGCTGATAGTCGAAGCCGGCGCCGACGGCGACGCCGAGCTGGGATTCCATGCGTTTGGCGAGGGCACAGACTATCTGCCAGTCTGGCAGGGACTCGCCCACGGGCGGCAGCGCTTGCCGCACGCGCTGGATGCGCCGGTCGCTATTGGTGAAGGTGCCCTCTTTTTCGGCAAAGCTGGCCGAGGGCAGGACCACGTCCGCCATTTCGCCCGTTTCGTTCATGAAGATGTCGATGCAGACCAGCAGGTCCAGTTCTTCCAGCGCGTGCTGGGCATGGGACAAGTTCGGCTCGCTCATCATAGGGTTTTCGCCCATGACGATCATCGCTTTGATCTGCCCCATGAGCGCGCCATCGACCATTTCGGTGACGGTCAAGCCCGGCTGGTCGTTGAGGCTGGTACGCCACTCGCTTTCGAATTTCTCTTTGATTTTCGGATCGGCGACCGATTGATAGGCGGTGTAGACATTGGGGAGGCCGCCGCTATCCGAGCAGCCTTGCACGTTGTTTTGCCCGCGCAAGGGATTGAGCCCGGTGCCGGGTTTGCCGGCGTGGCCGCACATCAGCGCCAGATTGGTCAGCGAAAGCGCGTTGTCGGTGCCGTGGGTACTCTGGCTGATGCCCATGCCCCAGTAAAACGCGGCGCGCTCGGCAGTCGCGTACATGCGGGCCGCGGCTCGAATATCTTCCGCGGGTACGCCGCTGATGGCTTCCGCCCACTCCGGGCTGCAATGTTCCAGCGATTCAATATAGTCTTCAAAGCCCTCGGTGCGGGCCTCGATGAACGCGGGGTTAAAGAGGTCTTCGCTGACAATGACATTGGCCATGGCCTGGAAGACCGCCACATCTGTGCCCGGCTTTTGCCGCAGCCACAGGGTCGCAAAGTCTGTCAATTCGATCTGGCGCGGATCAATCACGATCAGCTTGGCGCCGTTCACGCGCACCGCTTTTTTCAGGAACAAGCTGATGACCGGATGGGTTTCGGTGGTGTTGCTGCCGGTGACGATGAAGGTATCAAGGTTTTCCATTTCGGCGATGCTGTTGCTCATTGCGCTAGAGCCGATCGCCAATTGCAGGCCGGTCACGCTGCCGGCATGGCAGAGGCGGGCGCAGTGATCGACATTGTTGGTTTTCATCACCGCGCGCACCCATTTCTGGAAGACGTAGTTGTCCTCGTTGGTGGCTTTGGCGCAGGCGTAGGTGGCGATGCTGTCGCCGCCATGCTCGCGGACAATTGCCGACAAGCGCTCGCTGACATAATCCAGAGCCTCGTCCCAGCTCGCTTCGCGGAACGTCCCGCGCGCGCCGTCGCGGATCAAGGGCCGTTTGAGTCGCCGCGGATGCGTGGCGAAATCCAGACCAAAACGGCCTTTGACGCAGAGATTGCCGTAGTTGGGCGCGCTGTCAAACGGCGCTTCGACGCGGTAGATCCGCTCATCTTTGATATGGAGGTTCATCTGGCAGCCCACGCCGCAATAGGGGCAGGTGGTGCGGACGGTGGTGTCGGGTTGTATGACGGTCATAGGGGGCCTCGTCGCAATCCTCTTTAAGTTCATTATATACAGCGGATATGTCTTTGCCAACAAGGGCGCCGCGGCCCGGCTCGGCGGGTAGGTTATGTATCGAATTCGGTCGAAATAATGAACAACAACCGCCTGACAGCCGGTAGGGGCGATCCCATGGATCGCCCGACGAGTAGATACTGAATGAGTATTGGGCGACTCGCCGCTGCGCGTAGACACAGAAGGTCAGTCGCCCCTACCAACGTCGTGCGTGTTTTGGGTTTAGGATCTCATGTCGAGAATAGAAGCATAATTTCAACCGACTTCGATACATTATCCGTGGTTCCAGCCGCTTTTGAAATTGCGATATTCAACGTTACAATATCTCCACGTCTGCCTCCAACTGCAATAGGAGTAGCATCATGGACTACCTAGCGCTTGAACCTCTGCCCGAAACCATGCCCGCCATCGTCTGCCACGGGCCGGAAGACTATCGCCTCGACGAATGGCAGGTGCCACGCCCTGCGGCCGGTGAAGTCCTGATCAAGGTGCAGTCGGTCGGCATTTGCGCCAGCGATCTCAAGTGCTACCAAGGCGCGCCGCTCTTTTGGGGCGACGACAGCCGGGACGGCTATTGCCAGCCGCCGGTCATCCCCGGGCATGAATTCGTGGGCGAAGTCGTTGCGCTGGGCGCGGGCGCCGGTGACAAATATGGCTTGGCATTGGGCGATTTCGCCGTCTCCGAGCAGATCGTTCCCTGCTGGCATTGCCGATTCTGTATGCGCGGGCAGTACTGGATGTGCCAGGACAAGCACGACGTATACGGCTTTCGTCAAGCCACTATCGGGGCCATGGCCGAGTACATGTTGTTCCCGGACGGGGCCCTCAATTACAAAGTGCCGGAATCGCTGCCGGCGCATCATGCCGCATTCATCGAGCCGCTCGGCTGCTCGATTCATGCGGTGCAGCGCGGCGAAATCGAACTAGAGGACGTAGTCGTGATCGCTGGTTGCGGTCCCTTGGGCCTGGGCATGGTGGCTGCCGCGCGGCTCAAGAACCCGCGCCTGCTGATCGCTGTCGACCTGAACAACGACCGGCTGGAGATCGCAGAGCTTTGCGGCGCCGATATGAGCCTGAACCCGGGCAAGACCGATGTGGTTGACGAAGTGCTGAAATTAACGGAGGGCTACGGCTGCGATGTCTATATCGAAGCCACCGGATATCCGGCGGCGGTGGAGCAAGGCTTGCAGATGATCCGCAAGTTAGGCACTTTCGTGGAATTCAGCGTCATGCGGGAGCCGGTCACCGTGGATTGGACCATCATTGGCGATACCAAAGAATTGAATATCCATGGTTCGCACCTGAGCCCGTATACTTATCCCATCGCTATCGACATGCTGGTCAAGGGCCTGCTGCCCATGGAGCGTATCATGACCCACCAACTGCCGCTTAGCAGCTTTCATGCCGGCATGGATATGGTCGCGAAGGGCAGCGAATCGGTCAAGGTCACGCTGACTCCCTAGCCGGCGCGTCCACGGCAAATCCGCAAGGGCTTGTCAGTTAATGGCGCAGAAGAGTTCCGCCCGTCCTATTCTATGCGGTAATCCAACCGCTCCAAGCCAGAACGCGGGCGGCTTACAGGAACGTACAGGTCGCTCGCGCTTATCGCCAGCCGCTCGGCGGCAGCGAAAAGGTCTGTCGCGCTCACGCAAAATCGTAAGCCGGCTCGTCGCATGAGCGACGCGGTTAACGTAAACAGGAGCAAGTTAATGAGCCAATCACTCACGGGAAAAGTCGTCATCATCACCGGCGCCAGTTCCGGCATTGGGGAAGCGGCTGCCCGGCTGCTGTCTCAACAGGGTTGCAAGCTGGCATTGGCAGCGCGATCATATGACAAACTCGAAGCGCTGGCTGCTGAGCTGCCGGCTGAATGCCTGGCCCTGCGCGCGGACATGACCCAGCCCGGCGATATTTCAGATATGGTTGAGCGGACGCTTGAGCGATATGGCCGCGTTGACATCATGCTGGCCAATGCGGGGATCTGGATTCGCGGACAATTCGCCGATGGCGACCTCGATGCGTTCTCAGCCCTGCTCAAGATCAATGTCGATGCAGTCTTGCGCTGCGCTCATGCCGTCATTCCGAGTATGAAAACGGGTGGGGGTGGCGATATCATCGTCACCAGTTCCATTTCGGGCCATCATGATCTGCACGGTGAGCCGGTCTACAGCGCCAGCAAAAACGCCGTGCAGACCATCGTACATACGCTGCGCCGGCAATTGGCGCCCGCGGGCATTCGCGTGATGTCGCTGGCGCCGGGACCGGTAGCCAATCCGATGCAGGGTATACGCGATCCCGAAGATATCCGGCGCGTGACTGAGATAGATCGAGATTATCTAAGTTCCGATGATTGCGCAGAGGCTATATTATTCATGCTAACGAGACCGCCGCATGTTACCATACGCGATCTGGTCATGCTGCCGCAGATCGATCGCGTGTAGCGAAAAGGCGCGCCGGCGACTTTGTCGGACAGGGGAGCAGAAGTTTGATTACGGGAAATTCGTCGCGCCAAACCCTCCCCCGGCCCTGTTCCCCCCGCAGTCCCCCCGCGCAACGGGGGGCAGAATTCCGAAGCATCCGGGAGGGGAGCGCCTTTGCGGGATTCCAGAGTGGCTTCAGATTTCTAGCTACAAATGCAGTTGCTCCGTTCTGGCTAAATGAGAGTTCCAAGGATTGAAAATGGGCAATTCGCTATCAGCAAAAGTCGTCATCATCACCGGCGCCAGTTCCGGCATTGGGGAAGCGGCTGCTCGGCTGCTATCCCGGCAGGGCTGCATGCTGGCCTTGGCCGCGCGCTCGGTCGGCAAACTGGAGGCGCTGGCGGCCGAGCTGCCGACCGACTGCCTTGTGGTCCGCGCCGATATGACCGCGTCGGGCGATATCAGGGCCATGGTCGAGCGGACGCTGGACCATTTCGGTCGTATCGACATATTGCTGGCCAATGCCGGCATTCTCGTCACGGGAGAATTCGCCGATGGCGACCCCGACGCTTTTTCGGAGCTATTCACCGTCAACGTCGATGCGGTTCTGCGCTGCGCTCATGCCGTTATCCCGCAGATGAAGAAGCAGGGGAGCGGCGATATCATCGTCACCAGTTCCGTCGCCGGTCATCACGATATTCACAGTCAACCGATTTATAGCGCGAGCAAGAACGCTGTTCAGACCTTTGTACATACCGTTCGCCGACAAGTGGCGCCGGACGGCATCCGCGTGATGTCACTGGCGCCGGGCGCCATTGCCAATCCCATGTTGAACTACCACGATGCGGAAGAGATCCGACGCGTTTCCGAGGGCGACCAGGTTTATCTGACCTCGGAAGATTGCGCCGAAGCACTGTTCTTTATGCTCTCGCGCCCGCCCCATGTCACCATACGCGACCTGGTAATTCTTCCCCGGCACGCTGGGGTTTGATCTGTGACGGCCAACCCCACCCCCGGCCCTGTTCCCCCCTCAGTCCCCCCGCGCAACGGGGGGCAGAATTCCGAAGCATCAGGGAGGGGAGCGTCTTGGCCGGATTCTGGATTAGTTTCAAATTTCTCGGTACAAATGAAGTCGCTCCGATCTAGTTTATTGGGAATTCAAAGGATTGAAAATGGGAAATTCGCTATCAGGCAAAGTAGTCATCGTCACCGGCGCCAGTTCCGGGATCGGCGAGGCTTGCGCGCGCGCGCTCGCGGAAGCGGGCTGCAAGCTGACGCTGGCGGCGCGCTCTGTGGACAAGATGGAGGCGCTGGCGGCCGAGCTGTCGACCGAATGCCTGGTCGCGCGCGCCGATATGACGGCGCCCGCCGATATCAGCAACATGGTCGAGCGAACCCTGGATCAATTCGGCGCTGTCGATGTTTTGATCGCCAACGCCGGCATCTATATCCCCGGCGAATTCGCCGATGGCGACCCTGAGGCATTTTCGGAGTTGCTGACCATCAACATTGATGCCGTATTGCGTTGCGCGCACGCAGTTATACCGAGCATGAAGGCGGGGGGCGGCGGCGATATCGTCGTCACCAGCTCCATTTCCGGCTTTATTGATGTGGATTGGGAACCGATCTACAGCGCGAGCAAACACGCGGTGCAGACCTTCGTGCATACGGTGCGGCGCCAAGTGGCCGGCGACGGCATCCGGGTGATGTCGCTGGCGCCCGGCGCGGTCGCAAATCCGCTTTGGGGTTTCCATGACGCCGACGAGATCAAGCGCGTTTCGGAAGACGAGCGAAGCTATTTGACCTCGGAAGATTGCGCTGCGGCGCTCGTCTTCATGTTAACGCGACCGGCGCACGTGACGATCCGCGACCTGGTGATCCTGCCGCAGAATCAGGTGAATGTCTGAATCGGGTTAAGTAGATGAGCAGAACGCTCACGGGCAATGCGGTCATCGTCACCGGCGCCGGGACGAGTTGCCAAGGAATTGTGGAGGCTCAGCGATCCCGATGAGATCAACCGCTTGACGAACGCCGAACGTGACTAGCTGCAAGGTGACGCTGCGGCAGAAGCAAGATGTGTGAGATTTCAGCAGGTAGCGAACCTCACGTATGAAAAGCGGGCCATTGATCCTCACTGAGCATCAACCGGCGGATGCCAGCCTACGGAAACCCAGAGACTTCTGGATTTCACGACGTCTCGCCGGTTCATCCGCAAACGCGCAACCGTTGCCCGGCCGCAAGGACTCAGCCCAATGATCATAGTGCCATTTTTGCTCCAACAAAAGTGATCATCCCAACTTTGTCGTCGCGGGTGAAACAACGCCGTCTCAATGTTTGTTTCCGGGTCTATGCCGCTTTCAAAATTGTATTTGTGCGCATTGCATCCGGCACAGGCGAGGCAAAGATTCTCAGCTACTGTTTCGCCGCCGGTCGACTCGGGAACAATGTGATCGAGTTCCATCGACACTACGATGATCATTTGCGATTGACAGTATTCGCAGCGCTTCTTCGCCCGGTCGACAACCAACTCTCGTATTCAAATTGGAATGAATGCCATATGCTACACCACGAATTCCAAGTACGCCTCAATGTCATGACCACGCTGCTTCATCAACACCAATGCCTTGCTTCGTAAAAGCATCTGTCGATCAAGCATAGCGACCAAGTGCTCAAGCTCGTTCTTTTCCTCTTCAGAGATCACTCCTTGCTTGCCAAGTGCGGTAAGTTCACGCAATCGAGAATCCTGTGCCCAACTCAACCGGCGATGCACCACTTCCCAAAGTTGCTCCTCACTGAATTCATTGAGCGATTCGGGAGAGATCTGCTCGTCGGTGGAAGTTCCAAATAGTATAGTTAAGCCATCTTGCAGAACAGATTCGATAGAGCGATTGCCGCCCCTAGCGATGTCGCGCGCACTCTGGAATATATCGTCGGGGATGTCCAACTCGATCGTTGACCGCTTCATGCTTAACTACCTCGCAAATCGTTTACACCATTGTAACGCATAATCGAACGCTCACGCGAGGGGTACGATAACTCAAAGGTCAAGGATGTCAAACGAAGCTACCGATTCGCTCGCGCGCCAACTCGCAATAAGCCGCGCTGATGTCGATGCCGATCCACTGTCGTCCCGATTTTTCGGCGGCGATAGCTGTCGTGCCTGACCCGATGAAGGGATCGAGGACAGTTTTTGCCTTGGTCGAATCGATACAGCGTTGTGCCAGCGCCAGCGGAAATGTCGCCGGGTGAGGATTCTTGGATTCTTGCGGAATGCGCCAGACGTCGCCTTGCGCGTTGGCCTTCGCTGCCAGACGGAATTTTGGCTTGGCGATCAAATAAATCACTTCGTATGTTGGCAAGAAGTATCCGGGATTGAAGTTGATGCCGCCGTTGCGCTGCCAGATGATGATCTGACGTACGGGAAAGCCAGCGACAATATCCGCGCGATCCTGGAGCAAACCGCCTTGCACACGCCATTTGTGATTGTAAAAGATAGCGCCGTCTTCGCATAGAATTCGCATCATCGCTTGAAGGCAATTCCTCTGCCAGGCGACGTACTCTTCATGGGGCATGGCGTCGTCGTGATCGGCATAACCTCTGATGAGTTCGGCCTGGGGCCATTTGCCGCCGCTGCCGTTTTTGAGACCGTTTCCCGTGCTGTTCTTGATATTGTAAGGCGGGCTGGTCACGATGAGGTCAATAGACTCCGCGGGCATTTGGTCCATCAGTTCAATGCAATCGCCTTGATGCACCCTGTCCAGCCAAAGCGCCAGACTGAACTCAGAGCTGTCTATGATGGGATCTTTGAAATTCATTGCGAATTCTCCTAAACTTTAGTTTAATACAATCCCTTATACATAGCTGGTTTTTTGATACATAAGCGCTTGCGAAATGACGAACCCGCTAGCAGGCAAAGTGGTCATCATCACCGGGGCAAGCTCGGGCATCGGCGCGGCGAGCGCGCGCTTGCTGTCCGAACATGGCTGCCGTCTGGCGCTGGCTGCGCGGTCGGTCGACAAGCTGGAGCGGCTGGCCGCGCAGATCGACGGCGAGGCGCTCGCGATTCGCGCCGACATGACGATACCCGGGGATATCATCCGCATGGTCGAGCGTACGCTGGAACGTTTCGGTCGGATTGACGTTCTCTTCGCCAACGCCGGTGTTTTCATCATGGGCGATTACGCTGCCGGCGATCCGGATGCGTATACGAATTTGCTCAAGGTGAATGTAGATGGCGTCTTGCGTTGTATGCACGCTGCCATCCCGGCCATGAAAGAGCAGGGCGCGGGCGATATCCTGGTGACGAGCTCAATCGCCGGTCACGAGGAACTGCACCTGGGACCGGTCTACGGCGCTTCCAAACACGCGATCCAAACCATCGTGCATACCACCCGGCGGCAGTTGGCGGGGGATGGCATTCGGGTCATGTCCCTGGGCCCGGGCCGGGTCGCAAACGAACTGTGGGGGCTCACCGATCCCGACGAGATCGAGCGTCTGACACGTGTCGAACGTGATTATCTGAAAGTGGAAGATGTCGCGGAAGCCGCGGTTTTCATGCTCTCGCGCCCACGGCATGTCACGGTGCGCGACGTTGTGATGCTGCCGCAGAAGCAGGATGTGTGAGGGCAGGTGAAAACCGCCGCTTGCTTCTGCCTGAAACACTGAACAGACGATTTACATGCCGGGCGCCAGCAGCACTTTGGAGACATCGCCCGGCGCCTCGATCAAGCGCTCGAACCACTTGCCGCCCTCGGCCAGCGGCGCTTCGACGATCCAGGGATCCAGACGGATCGCGCCCTCGCCCAGCAAGTCCAGCGCGGCGGAGAAGTTCGCGGCGGTATAAGCGAAGGAGCCGAGCGCGCGGATCTCGCGGCGGATCATATTTGCCACGGGCATGACGCTGCTCTCCTCGTGCAAGCCGCTGAGGACCAGCGCGCCCGTTGGTCGTGTCGCCGAGACGCACTGCTCGCGCGTCAAGGCGCTGCCGACCGCATCCACCGAGACCGCGACGCCGTCGCCGCTGGTCGCGTCCAGCACAGTTTGCACCGTGTCGGTCTCTTTGGGTTGGATGGCGATGCCGCCCAGGTCCGCGCCCATCGCCAGGCGCGCCTCGTCGATCTCGGCGATGAAGACGCGGGCGGCGCCGCGCAGCTTGAGCATCTGCAAGGAGAGCAAGCCGATCGGTCCGGCGCCGATGATGAGACAATCCGAGCCCCTCACGTCGCCCGCCAATTCGGCGATGCGCAGGGCACAGCCGACCGGCTCGGTCAGCGCGCCGATACGGCTGTCCATGCCCTCCGGCAGGGTCAAGGCAAGTTTTGCCGGCACACTGATATACTCGGCGAAGGCGCCGGGACGGTGCGCGCCCAGCAGCCGGCGATTGCCGCAAAGCTGTGTGAATCCGCCGGCGCACTGCCGGCACTCGCCGCAGTACCAGAGCGGATTAACCGTCACCAGACTCCCCACGGTCAGATCCGGGCGCAGGGTCGCTACCATGGGACCGACGGCAACGATCTCGCCGGCGAATTCGTGCCCCATGATCAGAGGCGGCACGCGCAGCGCGTTGTGGCCCAGGTAACCGCTCAATTCCGAACCGCAAATGCCGACATAATCCACTTTCACCAAGATTTCATCGGCCGGTGCTTCCGGTCGTTTTTCGTCGCGCATTGTCATCGTACGCGCGGCTTCCCAAATGAGTGCCTTCATCGCTGCCCGTCCTCTTTCTCCATCACTGGTCGCTCAACTGCTCGGTCATGCATCCTCTTCGGTTGAAATATAGAATAACAACACCTGAGAGCCGGTTAGGGCGATCCGATTTATCGCCCGACGATTAGAAACTGAATGAGTACCGGGCGACTCACCGAGTCGCCCCTAGCAACGTCGTTCGTAAATTGGGATAAAGATCTCATGTCGAGAACAGCAACAAGTATTTCACCCGAAATGGCTACACTTTCAACTGCTTTTTGACCTGGTCCGTGCGCCTGAATTATACTCCATGCGGTTTGTCAAGCCATTGTCGAGTATGCGCTTCGCTCGCCAAGCCCCGATTGCTTCAGCGATTGCGCGCGATCGGGATTTGCCAGGCTCAACGATTTGCGCGAGGATATCAAAATGAAGATCAAGCATATTGAAGCGGTACGGGTCAATCTGCCGCGGCGGCGGAGCGGCGCCGAGGCCCGCCGCTCGTCCTGGAACGCCACCGATGAAGTCGCCAATCCCATGTCCGGGTATCAGCATGTCAAGGCACATCGCAGCAAATGGATGCCGGCGGGCTGGGAGCGCGTCTACGCCAAAGTCACGCTTGAGGACGGCACCTGGGGTCTGGGCGGGACCAGCCACGGCCGGCCGGTCGCGGCCATCATCGACGATCACCTGGCGCCGCAACTGCTGGATGAGGACGGCTTTGCCATCGAGCGCCTGGCCGATATGATGTTCCGCCTGACCAAGCCCTATGGCACAGTAGGCTTGGCCTCTTACGCCATCAGCGCCGTCGATCTGGCGCTCTGGGACGCCAAGGGCAAGGCGCTTGGATGCCCCGTATACAGCTTGATTGGCGGACTGCAAAAGGAGAAGATTTATTGCTATTCCACCGGCAACGATGTCGACTGGTATCAGGAATTGGGCTTCAGCGCGCACAAGCTGGCGCACCCTTATGGGCCTGCCGACGGGCTCGACGGCTTGCATAAGAACGAGGCCTTCATCGCCGGCATGCGCGAGCTGGTCGGCGACAAATGCGAGCTCATGCTCGATTGCTGGATGGCCTTCGACGTCGATTACACTGTTCGGCTGGCGGAGGCGCTGCGTCCCTACAAGCTCAAGTGGATGGAGGAATGCCTGATCCCCGAAGACATGGACGCCCATGCCGAGTTGCGGGCGCGCCTGCCCTGGCAGACCCTGAGCACCGGCGAGCACTGGTACAGTCATGTGCCCTTTCAGTATGCCATCAGGCACGATCTGGTGGATATCTTGCAACCGGATATCGAATGGGTCGGCGGTTTGACCACCTGTATCAAGATCGCCCATGCCGCCGAGGCCGCGGGCAAAAAGGTCATTTTGCACGCCGGCGCTCGCACGCCCTACGGGCAGCATTTCTCGATGGCGATGCCGGCCGTGCCTTGGATCGAATACTTCATCGGCGAGCCGCCGGGCGTCCCGCTCAAGGACGGCACCTTGTTTCCCGATATGCCCTATGCCGTGGACGGCTGGCTGGAGATCAACGACGCGCCCGGGTTCGGCATTCAGATTGACGAGTCCTGGATCGAGCCTTTCTGGCGTTGAGGCTTTTCTGAATATGGGCGCTGGCAATCTTAAAGCGCCTGCTGTCTCAGCCTTGCAACCGCGGCGCGGGGGAGACGGGGATTACGACAATGCCCATATCGGGGACAGCCCCCAAATGTCGATTGACTTGACTTTGGCCCGGCCCCGGGAATAGACAGCAAGGCCAGTGCTATCAGTCCTGACAGGATAAATTCTGCTAGTGATACAGGCGCGATCATTCGCATAGACTTCAATAACAGAACAGTCGACAAATACCCTCAAGCGCAGGGTTTCGCCCGGGGAAAGCTCGAAGTCTCCCTCCTGTACGTCATCGGCGCCTCCGCCATCCTGGAGCAGCCTGGAACGGCGACGATCAACACCCAGTTTTTTACGAGGCGCGTTATAGAATATAGTTGTTTCTTCTTCGCTATCAGGCGAACAGCGAACTTTGACACCACATTCTTCAGCGTCAGCGGGATCAATCTCGGCAGCGATTTCGAGCGCATCGCCGCGCAGGTCAAGGGATAATTCTCGTGAAGCGGCAGACAGGTTAATGTCGGTCAGTTGATGGCGCTCGCGCCGCAGAGACTCAATCTCGGGCGCCGGGCGCATCGTCAGCATCCTATCGTCACACAATGATAGAACCCTTGGCAAGGACATGACGCCCGACCAACCGGCAGCCCGTTGCGCGTCAATTGACCGGTCCTCTCCACTGAAGCCCCACATGATACGACGTCCCTGTGAATCTTCCATGGTGTGTGGCGCGTAAAAGTGCCGATCGCCAAAGTCAAGTTTGTGTACCGCGTCTGGAACAAACTGATGTTCGTGATAGCTCCCTGTGAAGTAGACGCTATAGAGCGGATCAGAATCCCAAACGGTAACGAGCAGAATATGCTTGTCGCCGAGCGGAAAGAATTGTGGAACTTCCCACACGGTCCCGGTCCATACTGGCGCGGAATCATGCATGTCGCCAACGCACAAGGGATGCAGGTACTCCCAGCTAAGCAGATCTTTTGACCTATACAGCAGCGCCGCGCCGCCAATATCTCGAATGCCCGCTCCGATTGCCATGTACCAGTCGCGCTGCTCGCGCCAAACGAAGGGGTCGCGGAATCCGGTGATGTCTAGACCTTGGGGAGGATGGGCAACTATGGGGTTTCCGGCATATTTCTCCCATGAAACTAAGTCATCTTCACCGATTGCCATACAGACGCGCTGGTTCAACGGGTTCTCCCAATCTCCCTGGACGCCAGTGTAAAGAATAGTCGCCACGCCATCGTTGTTCACGGCGCATCCGGACCAGCAACCGTCTTCATCCGGGCCGTTAGGGGTAGGGAAGAGCGCGATTGGCAAATCAACCCAATGCGCAAGATCGTCACTGACGGCATGACCCCAGTGCATATTATCCCATACGGCGTCATGTGGATTATGTTGGTAAAAGAGGTGGTATTTGCCTTCCCACTCAATGACGCCGTTAGGATCGTTCATCCAGTTTGCCGGTGGCGTGAAGTGATAGCGCGGACGGTGCGGGTCACCGGCCGGTTGCTGGCCTCTTGCATTTGCGGCAAATGAGTTCATGTCGGCTATCCCTTCAGCCCGGTGGCGGCGACGCTTTGCACAAACCATTTCTGGAAGAGCAAAAACAGAATAAGAACCGGAATCGTGATCATAGAAGCGAAGGCCAAAATCTGTGCCCACTTGACGTCCTGACCATAAAACGAAGTAATGCCGACAGTCAGTGGCCGAGACGCTTCGCCGCGGGTCGCCATCAAGGGCCATAGATAGGAGCTCCACAAAAACAGGGCTTGCAGAATCGCGACGGTAGCGAAGACAGGACGCGACAGGGGAACAACGATCCTCCGGTAAACTGCAAAAGGGCTCCCGCCGTCGATGGTGGCCGCTTCGTCGAAATCGCGAGGGATGCCGATGAAGAATTGGTAAAAGAGAAAGATTGAAAACGCGTCCGCTATGAACGGGATGATTTGTACGTGCAAGGTATCCAACCAACCTATAGAACCGTCAATCCAGGGAAACTCGTTGACGAGCACTAGCAAAGGCACAACGATGGCGTCGAGCGGCACAATGGACAGCGCTATGACCAGTGAAAGGACGGCGGTTTTCCCCTTCCAGCGCAGGCGCGCCAGAGCAAAGGCGATCATGCTATTGACAACCAGACCGGCGGATACCGTCGCCAAGACGATAAAGGTGGAATTGAACATGAATCGCCCAAAGGGCACCCGGCGAAAAACGCTGGTGAAGTTTTCCAAGGTGACTTCGCGCGGGATGAAGGCCCAGGCAATCGTTTTGAGATCATCAAAGATCACCTTTTCCGGTTTGAACGAAGATACGACCATGAACACGATAGGAAACAAGAAGAATATGGCAAGCCCGATCATGATGCTGTAATCGATGACCAGGATTAGAAAGCGCCGCAGGCGACGGCGCGATTGCTGGCGGCGCGCTCGGTAATCAATTTCTCCAGCAATTCCAGCGGGCATTGCGCCTATTCCACCTCAACGTCCGATTTCATGAGCGCGCGTTGCACCAGAGCGATCGTCACAACAAGGATGAAAAATAAGACGGTGACAGCAGAGCCATAGCCGATTTTCTGTTGCCGAAAACCTGTGTTGACGGCATGGAACACAACCGTGACCGTGGCATCCTGTGGCCCGCCCCTTGTCATTACATCGACCTGCGTGAATAAGCGAAAAGCCAGGATCGTCGTGCTGATGATGACAAATATGGTCGTATTGCGAAGTTGCGGAATCGTCACATGCCGAAATTGCTGCCAGGTATTGCCACCGTCAATCTGCGCCGCCTCGTATAATGACCGCGGGATGCCCTGTAGTCCCGCCAAAAAGATGACCATCTGGAATCCCGCCGCTTGCCAGGCGGAGAGGATGATGATTGCCAACAGGGCGGAATCGGCACTGACCAACCAGTCTGGCTGTAAGTTTCCAAAAGTAACTGCGCTCAAAAAGCGATTGATCAAACCCTGATCCGGATTGTAGAGAAAGGTCCAAACGATCGCGAGTACCGCCATGGAAGTGACAACCGGGCTGAAGTAGATGGTGCGAAAGACATACCTCCCCCGCAGTCGCTGGTTGACTAGCAAGGCCATGATCAGCGCCAGGCCACCCTGTCCAGGCACAATCACCAAGACAAAGACGAAGGTATTGATGAGCGAACGCAGAAAGGTTGGATCCTTGGCAACGACTACATACCGCCCGCCGAAAACATCAGTGGTAAACCACTCGCGGTATCCCTGGTAGGCGGGGTTGCCGCGGACGATAGTGCGCGTGCGGGGATAGACTTTGTTTCCTTCTAGATCAACCCGCGCCTGCCCAGTCGCCTGATCGATTTCGGGTTCCAGACTAATGACTTGCAGGCCAAGCAGGTTCTGATAGTTCTGGAATCCGATGTACTTGGTCGGCAGCGGAGAGATGAGGCGCTTGTTGGTAAAGCTCCAGTACACGCCGCCAAAGAGCGGCAGTGCCACGAACAGAAACAAGCCGATGAGCGCGGGCGCGCTCATCAACCAGGCGTAGGTTGTTTCATGACCTTGGAATCGTGTCGACCGTCTCATGCAATTACCTGCCCCGGGATGCCAAGCAGGTTATGTGTTAGATGCCCTCAGTCTTGCTTCGCGACCGAAGCGGAGTAGCCGCAGCCAACTGCATTGCGCCGCGGCTACCGACGAGATACCGCTAAGAGCAATGCTCAACTCTGAACGGGATATCCGTCATTGTCGGCAATGTCCTGATCGATTTTGTCGACCGCGGCATCGAGTTCGGCCTGAATATCACCGCCCTTGATGATGTTGTCCATTGCCGTGAAGAAGGCGGACGTAACTGCAGGGTAGCCGGGCGTAATCGGTCGCGGAATGGCAATGCCGGATTCGAGCTGTTGCACAAATATGTTCATGCGTCCACCTTCGCCAAACAGCTCGGACATCGCCAGAGCCGAGAGTCGACCGGGCACAGCAGCATTGACATCTGTAATGCTCAGGATCTCTTCCGGCGTGAGCATAAACTCCATGAAGGTCCAGGCAGCGTCAGGATTGTCGCACTGCGTCGTGATTGACCAGGCCCAGGAGCCCATGCCGGTGGCCTGACGGGCGCCAAAATTCACTACGGGCAAGACAATCATGTCATCGCCAAAGGCTTCATAGTAGCCTGTGGCCATCCAGTGCCCAAGGAAACCCATCGCCGCGTTTCCGTTGATGAATTCGTTGTCGTCCGGCGGGGTCAGCGTGGCGTATCCATTGTCAAACAGGCTCTTGATCCATTCCATGGCTGCCACCGCTTCCGGCCCGTTCAAAAGACCCTCGGCGCTTAAAGTCTCTCTGTCAATCAGATCGCCGCCGAAACCCTGAACAACCGGGCTGAATGCATAGGTGTACCACTCTCCGGCGCCATAATTCATCTTCAGATCTATCGCGTTCTCAACGCTGTCCAATGCCTGCAAACTCGCCAGGACATCGTTGAATTCGTCAAGCGTCCAGGCGTCGTCAACGCTAGTCGGGATGCGCAGGCCCGCTTCTTCCAGCAATGACAGTCGACCCACAAGCGCCAAGCCCGAATCATACTGTCCCATGGCGTAGATCTTGCCATTGTAGAGGCCCTGATCAATCAACGACGGGAGGATATCGGCGCGCAATGCATCAGACATGTAGTCGTCCAGCGGAGCCAGGAAGCCCGCCCAAGCGTAATTGTACAGGTTTGGACCGTCCAGATCGAGAATGCAGGGGAGGTCACCCGCCACGGCGGCGGCGTTCACGGCGTCGTTATAGCCGGTGCCAGCCACCAAAGAACCAGCGAGCTCGACGAAGTTAACCCGAATCGCGTCTTGCATAGCGTTGAAGCGGTCGACTTGAGCGCGGGTCTCGTCATTCTCTTCTTGGGTGCCGCCGTGATACCAAAGCTCAAGCTCTATCGTGTCCTGAGCCAGAATGCCGGCTGGCACGAGCGCCGCCAAAACCAGCAGAAGAACAAGAACGATTACGGCTTTATGTTTCATGGGATTTCACTCCTTGTTAAATAACTCTATTGATCTTTTTCGAAGATTCTAGGCGGGTTAGCGTCTACCGAGACTGGCATCTTCGCGCTCACTTCCGAGCGACACACGGCGCCGGAGCTTTCTACGGCTGCCATGCGCCACTGATGAAGTTCGTCGAAGATCTATACCTGGTACCGTCTCAACTCGAAACAACAACACCCGTAGCCGATTGCTGATGGTCCTATCACCATCGAGCCCTGAATTGACCCATCAATGTCGGTTCTTCAAACCGATTTCGCAGAAGTAACCGCCAATGATGAGTTCTGTCTTGTCTATTATGGGTCGATAAGTCCTCCTTTTACTAAGATTATTTATCTATTAGACCGACATGTACACTAGAGTTGAAGGCTTATCGTTTTGTGCGTGCTCGGGGGTCTTTGTCGTTGCCGCAAAATAACGAGGCTTCTCGCCGCATGAGCGCCGCGGTTTATCAAATATGAGGATGTACCCGCACCGTGGAAAATGCTTTGTCCAACTTCGAGGCGCTTCGCAAGGCGAGAGCCGATTCGGCGCTTTACCTGCGGATCAAGGCAGCTACGCTCCAAAATCCGCGAATCTGTTTCCAAACAGCCCATAAAAGTCTTCTAATAAGTATTCATGATCGTTATACGAATAATATCTGAATTTACGCGGATCGGCAATGTTTTGCATAACTGCGGGTAACGACAGCGTCCCTATAGACCCAACCGCTCGTATTGCTCGGGCGGGGCGTCGTTGGCGCGCATAAGGTCAAGCATCTCTTCGATCATCCACCCTTCGAGCGCCGTGTCCCGCAGCGGATTCTGTTGACCGGGATCTGCTTCCAGGTCGAATAGCAAGGACTCGAAAGCCTCGGTCATATAGCGATTGCGCGTTTCGCGGATCTTCAGCGTCCGGCAATTCTTGGTGAAGTCGAACGGCTCTTGCAACTCGATTGCCTTGAGTTCATCGACACTGAAACGATGCCGCATGTGTGTGGTCATCAAGGTATAGTTGTGCAAAGGCTGATTGTCTTGCCTCTTTGCAGCTCGCATATAGACATAGCGCCCGTCGGTGACATTGATTTGTCCGCCATGGACGCCGTATAGGGCCGCCTCGCGAATGGCGGAATCAGCCGCCACGGCATCAGCCAATGGTCTACCTTGCATGTCCGGCGCTGGATCAATGCCGAAATAATCCAGCACTGTAACGGGCAGATCAATCGTCTGCGCCAGGCTGCTGCGGCGCTCGTTCCTGACGCCGGCCCGCGGGTCCCAGATGAAGAGCGGGATATTGGCCAACTCGTTATACCAGGGCATGCGCCCTTTCCCCCACCAGTCATGCTCACCAAGCAAGAAGCCGTGATCGGTGTTGACGATCAACATGGTATCGTCCCAGAGGTCCAGTTCGTCCATCAGATCGAGTACTTGACCTAGATAGTGATCGCACATGCTCAGCAATGCGGCGTATTCATATATCATATGCTGAACTTGTTCCGGGGGCTGATCAACACGCGCGTAGGGAGGCCAATCGAATAGCGGACCGTCATAATCGTGCGGGTATAGCGCTTTCCATTGTTCTTGCGTGAAGAAGGGTTCGTGGGGATCGAAGGTTTCGAGCTGCAGGTACCAGTTGTCGGCATCGGCGTTTTTTCGGATGAACTCCCGTCCCAACGCGAAGGTTTGCGCCTGCGGCATGGCCGATTCTTCGGTGAGATAGCCGCGGTTGACAAGATCTTGTCGCACGTTGACCGCTCGCAGGTCCGGTTTGAAATCGAGCTGTGGCGCATCGACATCGCCTTTCCACAGGTCGCCTTCTTGCCCGCGCGCCAGTTCATAGGTGGAAAAGCGGTTGTGATAGGTCGCGCCGCCGTCTTCCCAGTAATGATAATGATCGGTTACCAGATGCGAATGGATGCCCTCTTCGTCCATTATCTGCGGCATGGAATCGTCGAAGGGTTCCAGCGGACCCCAACTGCGGTGCAGGAAGTTGTAACGCCCGGTATGCAGTTCGCGCCGCGCCGGCATACAGAGCATGCTGCCGATATAGGCGTTATCGAAGGTCACCGTCCGCTCGGACAGACGCTGAAAATTAGGCGTATGCGCCCAGTCGCCGCCATAGGGCTGCAACATGCGCCGGTTCAGCGAATCGAACATGACCATGATCGCTTTCATTGCGTAATCTCCCTTGCTGGATTGGCAGTCGCGCGGCAATGACGACAACCGCCGAAGCCCCCCATGATGTGGCGTCATGGCGACAATGGGCTTATACCTGTTTACGTAAACCGCGTCGCTCATGCGACGAGCAGGCTTACGATTTTGCGAGAGCGCGGCAGACGTTTTCGCTGCCGCCGAACGGCTACGAGCACTCGAGCCCGAGGCGCAAGAATTGTTCATCCGGCGCGTCGTTGGCGCGCATGAGGTTTAGCAGCTTCTCGACCATGCCGGCTTCGACCGCCGGGTCTTGAATCGGGCTTAACTGGCCGGGATCGCTTTGGAGATCGTAGAGCATAGTCTCGAAGACCGGGATCGCCCAGGGGCTGCGCTGAGTGCCGATCTTCATAGTCGGGCAGCCCTTGGTGAAACTATAAGGCGCCTGCAATTCGATCTCTTGCAGTTCCTCGACCTGGAAGCGATTGCGCATATGCGTCGGCATCAGCGTGTAATTATAAAGCGGCAGGTTGTCTTCATTCGCGGCGCCTCGCATATAGACATGGCGCCCGTCATTCACATTCACATGCCCGCCGTGTATGCCGTACAAGACAGCCTCGCGAAGCGCTGTGTCCTGCGCGACAGTTGCTCCCAGGGGCAATCCTTGCATATCCGGCGGACGATCGACGCCGAAGTAATCGAGAACCGTCGCGGGCAGGTCAATTGTCTGGACCAGGCTACTGCGGCGCTCGTTCTTGACGCCGGCGCGCGGATCCCAGATGAAGAGCGGGATATTCGCCAATTCGTTATACCAGGGCATGCGCATCTTGCCCCACCAATCGTGTTCGCTGAGCAAGAAGCCATGATCGGTGTTGACGATCAGCATGGTATCGTCCCATAGGTCTAGTTCGTCCATCAGATCGAGCACTTGACCCAAATAGTGATCGCACATGCTCATCAGAGCTGCGTATTCACAGCGCATGTGATGGACTGCTTCCGGCGATTGATCGACGCGCTCATAGGGAGGCCAATCGAAAAGCGGGCCGTCGTAATCGTGCGGATAAAGCGCTTTCCACTGTTCTTGCGTGAAGAAGGGTTCGTGGGGATCGAAGGTCTCGAGCTGCAGGTACCAGTTATCGGCATCGGCGTTTTGGCGGATGAACTGGCTCCCCAACGCGAAGGTCTGCGCCTGGGGCATAGCCGATTCTTCGGTGATATAGCCGCGGTTTATTAGGTCTTGTCGCACGTTGACCGCTCGCAGGTCCGGTTTGATATCGAGTTGTGGCGCATCAACATCGCCTTTCCACAGATCGCCTTCTTGCCCGCGCACCAGTTCATAAGTGGAAAAGCGGTTGTGATAGGTCGCGCCGCCGTCTTCCCAGTAATGATAATGATCGGTTACTAGATGCGAATGGATGCCCTTTTCATCCAGGATCTGCGGCATGGAATCGTCGAAGGGTTCAAGCGGTCCCCAACTGCGGTGCAGGAAGTTGTAGCGACCGGTATGCAGTTCCCGCCGCGCCGGCATACAGGGCATGCTGCCGATAAATGCGTTGTCAAAGGTCGCGCTTCGCTCGGACAGGCGCTGGAAATTGGGCGTATGCGCCCAGTCGCCGCCATAGGGCTGCAGCATGTGCCGGTTCAGCGAATCGAACATCACCATGATTGCTTTCATAATCCGAGCAACTCCCGATTTGATTGACAAGACCGTATCATAGCTAAATTTGTCAGCAACAACAACATGGTCGGACGCCAGAAGGAATCGCTCTCATTCGATTCCCCTACGCAAGCGCAGTAAAGCTTTGCCTGTTGCGCGCGGACTCCGGTAGAATGAACGGGCAATAGCGGCTGTCATTTGTCGGAGGCGAAGATGCGTATATCACTGATAGCAAGTTTGATCGCGCTTTTGATGACAATACCCGCATCGCTTTCGCAGAGCGATTATCCGCTCTGTACGTCTAAGTATCTGGAGTCGGTACTTGCAACCGCGCCTGCTTATGACATTTTACGAACGACGGCCAGCAACATTAACAGCCTGGACGACGCGCTGGACTTTGCCGACGAGCAACTGCGTTACCGCGATATGGCTTGGGATACAGCGCCACGCTGCGCGGAGTCCATAGATTTCTTTTGGCAGACAACTCGAGAAGCGAATTACATCGCTGCTTATTGGGCGATGCGCTACGGACTTCGCGCGGTCGCCAGGGGCAATCCCGACTACATGGAAGACTTGAATCCCTTTATCGATCCGCTTGACGAGGTATTTTATCCAGACGCGTACAAGAGAAGGATCGCCGAATTGCGCGGCCTCGTCCGTGACCGTGGTCGAGACGAGGCGTCTATCCTTGAGGACATATCGTTGCCACTCTGTACAGAATCGCAACTTGCCAGCCTCGCCCCTTTGTTGCCGGAATACCGAGGCATCATTGCGGACTCAAAACAGATCGCTTCAATAGACGACTTGCTGGATTTGGCTCATCGCCAATATGCCTGGCGCCAAAATTGGGCGCACGAGAGTCAGATTGATTTAGAAAACATGCAAATCTTGTATACGCAACGGGATGGGGTCTCGGATCTGCCGCCCTGTCGCGAAGCTGTTGATCTGCTATGGCTGATGTACCGGGCCCTCAACGACGTCGTAACCGGAACCGCGCTTGTCTACGCCGGTTTTGCCGAGGACAACCACCCTTATTTCAATGTATTCAATCACAATGCCGACCGCATCGACGAGCTGGCCAGATTGATCAACAGCAGCGAGGCAGATCCATCCGCGCCTCTCGAGGACTGGCCCTTTTGTACGAAAGAGCAGCGGAGCGATCTTGCCGACAGCCTGCCGGCGCTCAAAGTCCTTACCGAAGCATTGTCGACGGCTCAACCAGCTGAGGATTTTGGTTCTATCGGCAGAGCGGAAATCGCCTGGCGGCAAAGCCTCTGGTCCCGCCAACCCGGCTGTGCGAAAGACGTAGAGAAAATCCTGATGCTAAGTCAAGCTGCAAGCAACATCGTCGCTTCGGTGACATTCAATAGCATAGGCGTGCCTGAAGATAGCAATCCTTATAGGGAAGAGATGAGCTTGAATACGGCCCATCTCGACACATTCCCAACCGTATTGAGCGCGTCTTCATTGATTGAGGGATCTCCGTTGTTGCTGGAGAGTTGTGCAGATGCCGATTATGACGTCTTATCGAGAATAGTGGCGCAATATCAGATACTGGACGAGCGGATGTTTAGATTCGGCGGCATGGACGGCTTGCTGCCCTTGCTCGATCATATGATTGCGTGGCGCGACAATCTGCCGGTTAATTTGCCCGCCTGCAACCTGGCATTTGAGATAGGCATGCAAATGAGCCACATTGTAGATGATTACGCCGCCTTCGTCGGGCTAATCTATGCTAAAGCGCCGGAAGACTCTATTCCTTATCTGAAGACACTTGCCGAGAACAGACTGGACCTGCTCGAGAGAGTTCGCGGAGGCGCCGTCGACCTTGAATCGGGCCCAGCGCTTTGGGCTTATGGCGGACAACTCCCAGCCTGTACCGAAGAAGAGAATGCTACCGTATCTGCTGTTCTGAGCGAATATCAGTCGCTGATCCAAGCGGCGCGGCATATCCGCGAATTGGAAGACCTGCTGGACTTTGGCGCGGGCCAGGTTGATTGGCGAGAAAACCGTTGGCGGAAGTTGCCCGCTTGTGCCGAGGCCCTGGAGCTCGGCTTGTTCTTGCAGCGCGCCACCGGCGACTATTTTCCGCTTTACGCCTTTCAAGATTGGCAAGACTCACTCAGCCAAACCATCAGCGGCGGCCAGCGCCTGGGAATGCGCCTGGACCTAATTATCGCCGACATCCCCGGCGCGCGACCGAACGAAAAAGCTTATACGTATGCAGATGGCTTGCCGCGATGCTCTGATGCTGAAACAGATGGCATTCTGGGCATATTCGCCGACTTCCAGGCCATGCTGGATTTGGCGACAGGTTACACCAGATGGGGCGGCTTTCAAGCGTATCTTGACGCCAGGATCGCAGTGCGAGAAAAAGTCAGAGCCGAAATGCCTGATTGCTGGATCGGGCTGGACCTGACACTGGCAATCGCCCGGAATGTCGCGAGTTCCCTGGTCCAGTTGATTCCCGGCGTCGGCTCCGCCGACCTGGCGAATACCGTTCTGCAAGAACAATTGGCCGCGCGCATCGCCGAGGGCGCCGGGGCGAGCGGCGGAGAGATTGACCAGCGACCCTATCGCAATAATTTGCCAGCATGTCCGGGGCATCAGCTCGGCGATCTTGTCAATAACAGCGAGCTTGACCCGGCCAAACTGCGACAGACGATCGTCGCCATCGGCAGTGCTGAGTTTTCGTTCACGGATATAGACGAAGCATATGCCAGGTATGAAGATGCCCTGTCGAGGCTTCCGCGCTGTGCGGAGGCCATGGCGTTCGCCATGCTATTTCGGCAGGTTCTCGGCGACTCTATCGCATGGCAAGCGCTTGAGTTCGCCGGCGCCGCTGAAGATACGAACCCATATTCAGCGCAACCCGAAGATGTCGACATCCTGCAAGAGCGCCTCGATGAAATTGCCGATGCAATCGCTGGTGGCGAGCAGAGCCAAGTCCGCGCCTCGCAGGAGATCAGCCTGCCGCGCTGCACAAACGCCGAGCTGGCGACGCTGCGAGCGCTGATAAAGGAATATCAAGTCATATCGCGCCTGGCAGTCGACAGCGAATCAATCGACGAATTGCTGCACTATGTTGAACCGCATCGTGAATGGCGGGTGGATTTCTGGTCGCGTTTGCCAGGTTGCATCGAGGCTTTTGAGGCGGGCTTGCCAACGACCCGCGCCGCGAGCAATCTGGTGGCTTATTACAGCTTCGAATTTGTCGGATATCCCGTACTGGGAAGTCAATTTGGCAGTCAACTCTCCGCGGACAGCTACTTCATGTTCCATTGGCTTAGATTGTTGGACAAAGGCGACCGCGCCGTGATGGACGCCTTCATGGGCGATCCATATGTGTCGGCGCCTTAGCGCGGTCGCCGCGAGTGCTCAATTCAAGCGATTGCCGCCATAGCGTTGCAGCATGCGCCGGTTCAGCGGATTGAACATCACGGTAGTGTATTCATTTCGGTTGAAACAATGACCATAGCCACCGAGGCGCGTAGGGCAAGTAGACACTGACCGTCAAACGCCATTGCAGTTCGTCCCTGCTGATTATTCTCGTTACTTACTTGCACGTGTTTTTGCGCGTCTGTGGTGAAATGAAATATTCAGATTTCAAACGGTCTTCGACTTGAGGCCCTTAATCCAAAATAGAGTGGATTGGCAGGGGCGAATGTAAGGGCGACATTCCATGCCGCCCTTACATTGCAACTCATCATCGAAATTCAATTTAGTAACTGGGAATTGCCGCGCTCACGCAAACAAGTAAGGCTGCTTGTAGCATGAGCGCCGCAGTGTACATAAAGAAACGCAGAAAACGTTCCAAGTAAGTAATGAAAACTCGGGATGCCGCATTTCAATGCTCTCCTCAAAGCATCGGAGAGGGGAGTCAAGTCGCCGAGCATTGCGAATTTTTTGCATGACTAACGTGGTATCACAGAGAAAAGCGTTTCGGCCGATATGGAATTTAACCCAGTGTCCTTGGCGCCTCTGTGGTGAAGAGCACTTGAAGCGATTGCCCGGCAATTGCGGGTTGCTTCATGCCAGGGGGATCGCCGCCTTCAAGGATCCGACAGCTTCTTCTTCCGCTTCGCGCGCGTTGGCAAGCTGACACCGAATCTCGTCGCGCAGGTCCGCGATCTCCGCATCCGTCATGGGGAAGTCGCTCTCGCTAGCGGTCTTGGCGGCTTCAATTCTCTCATTGCAGGCGACGATCTCGTCCAGTTGCGCCGCGCCTCCCTCGATAAACAGGCGGGTTTTGCGGTCTATATTGTCGCGCACGTCGCTTAAGAAGGGCGTCGTCTCGGGCAAGAGCGCGTCCAGCAATCCCCGCCAGGCGTCCCCGGCGTTGCGATAGCGCAGGGCCACATTTTCGAGCGCCGGGGAGCCCAGCACAGTCGCCGCCTCATCGAGGAAATCGGCATAGACATCGCGCTCGGCGGCCATGGTCTTGCCAAAGGCCGGACCCAGGAAGGTATAGGAGCTGATCAACACGGCCAGCAGCGGGCGCCCGGTCGGGTACTCGCGCGCCCAACTGCCTTTGCTCGTTTTTTCGAGCATGTCACCCCAATGAGCCAAAGCGCGCAGTCCGAAGTTCTTGGCCGATCCCTTGGGCGGTTTCTCGGTCATCAGGCGGACGCAGTCCTCCAGCCCCTGACGAACGGCGTCTGCGAGTTTGGCTTCGTCCGGATGGCCCAGCAGCAGCAGGCGGTGCTTTTCTTTCTTGATGCGCCCGCGCGCTTTGTCAAGGTCCTCCGTGCTGACGGTCAAGGCGACGCGGCTGCGGTCGGAAATGTGGGCTTCGCCAGCGTCCGGCTCGTAGCCAAAGATGACCAGGGGCATGCCGCCCCACATGCCTTCGTCGTAGGGCAGGGCGTTATACGGCAGCAGCCACATATCCGGGCTGGCGACCGGCGCGTAGCCCTCTTCCAGCGCGTTGATCAAATTCTGCCGGCCTTTGTCGGCGCTCGCCGTCTGCCGCGCGTCGCGGGCGATGCCCAGGCGATCAAAGATCGTCTCCATCGGTCCGAAGGTATTGCGCGTCAGCAAGTTGACTTGCGGATCGTATCCCTTGTAATGAAAGGTGAAGTAACCGAAGGTGACGCCGCCGCTAATACCCAGCAACATGGCCTCGGTAAACGGTTTGCCGGTATGCGGCGCATTGACGCCCTGGTAGTCCAAAGCGTTGCGGATGGCAGCCGTATCCCAGTAGCGGCCCTCGAATTGGCTGTAGTTTTCCAGTGTTGGCATGGTGAACCCGCTTTCTTATACTCGGTGCGATTATCGCCAGTTTATGGTCTTTGAGCTGTCCTTCTGCAAATCAGCGACATACTCGACAGCGCTCACTCATCTCCCGCTCATATTGCCTGATTTGGGCTCAAGTTGCTCCCGCCTTGCCTACGGCCTGGGCCTCGGCATTGTGTATCACCGCGTGGCCGGATCCGCCGGCCAGGATGTCGAAGTCGACGCCCAGATCGGCCTGTTGCACATGATCCGTGAACAAGCGGGTATATCCTCTGGGAGTATGCGCGGCAGAGGTCTGCCAGCGGGCGCGCCGGCGATCCATTTCATCTGCCGATATGTCAAGACGCAAGCGGCGTTGGGGGACATCCAACTCGATGATATCGCCATCGCGCACCAGGGCCAGGGCCCCGCCGACTGCCGATTCCGGAGCGACATGCAAAACGACCGTGCCGTAGGCGGTGCCGCTCATGCGGCCATCGGAGATGCGCAGCATATCGCTCACTCCCTTGTCCAGGAGCTTGCGAGGCAGGCTCATATTGCCGACTTCGGGCATACCGGGGAAGCCCTTGGGGCCGACATTCTGCATCACGAGCACACAGTCCGCGTCGACATCCAGATCGGGATCGTCAATGCGGGCGTGGAAGTCGTCCAGCGAGTTGAAAACGACGGCGCGTCCGCGATGCCGCATCAGTTGTGGCGTGGCGGCAGAGGGCTTGATGACCGCGCCGTCGGGGCAGAGGTTGCCGCGCAGAACGGCGATGCCCGCCTCTCGCTGAAAGGGCGCGTCGAGCCCGCTGATGACCTTCTCGTCGAAGCAGACCGCCCCGGCGGTATTCTGTGCATGGGACTGGCCGGAAACCGTGATCGTATCCATAGCCAGCAGTTTGGCCGCGTTTTGCATCACCACGGGCAAACCGCCGGCATAATAGAATTCTTCCATCAGGAATTCGCCGGCCGGTTTCAGGTTGACCAGCAGCGGCGCCTGGCTGCCCAGCTCATCAAAATCGTCCAGGCGCAGATCAACGCCGGTTCGTCCGGCGATCGCCAGCAAATGCAGGATGACGTTGGTCGAGCCGCCAATGACGGCGTTGATCTTGATGGCATTCTCGAAGGCGTCGCGCGTCAGTATCTTCGACGGTCTTAGCTCTTCTTTCGCCATCTCCACGATGCGATTGCCGCTGAAGTGGCAGAGCCGGCGTCGGCGGGCGTCAGGCGCGGGAATCGCTGCGCCGCCGGGCAACATCAGGCCGAGCGCCTCGACCACGCAGGCCATGCTCGATGCCGTGCCCATCGTCATGCAATGGCCGTCGCTGCGGGACATGCAGGTCTCGGATTCGATATAATCCGCCGCGCTCATCTTGCCGGTGCGCCAGTCGTCGGTAAAGCGCCATTTGTCCGTACCCGCGCCGATGTCTCGTCCCTGAAACTTGCCATTCAACATCGGACCGCTGGTGACGACGATCGTCGGCACATCGACGCTGCAGGCGCCCATGATGGCGGCCGGTGTGGTCTTGTCGCAACCGACCAGCAGCACCACGCCATCGAGGGGATTGGCGCGGATCGATTCTTCGACATCCATGCTGGCCAGATTGCGGTAAAGCATGGTCGTCGGGCGCATCAGCGGTTCGCCCAGCGACATCACGGGGAATTCCAGCGGGAATCCGCCTGCTTCCAAAACGCCGCGTTTGACGTGTTCGCACAGAATGCGCAGGTTGGCGTTGCAGGGCGTCAGTTCCGACCAGGTATTGCAAATGCCGATCACGGGCCGGCCGTCGAACATTTGCTGGGGCGTACCCTGGTTTTTCATGCGGCTGCGAGACTTGAACCCCGCTTGCCCGTCCCGCAAGAACCAATCGTGACTGCGCAAGGGCATGAGCCTACTCCTTTTCCGGTCGGGTTCCGCTGCCGAGTATAACGCAAGTGGCTATGTTATCGCAGTCCAGTCCGCCATGCGTTTCCCACTTGCGATATGCGCCTTTGCCGATATGCTTGCGGTGAAAAAATGGCGCATTTCACCTACGCGAACCGTGTCCTATGCAGCGACTGTTCAAGCGCGAGCCAATTTACTACGGCTGGTATATCGCCCTGGCGCTGGCCATCACCGAAACCGTCTCCTTTGGCGTGATATTCTACGCCTTTTCCGTGTTCATCACGCCGATGGAAGCGGAGCTCGGCTGGTCGCGCGCGGAGATCTCGGGCGCGTTTTCGCTCATGTGGCTGATCACCGGGATATTCGCTTTTCCGGTCGGCTACTGGCTGGACAAACATGGACCGCGGCTCCTGATGACGCTTGGATCAATCGGCGCGACGGTGATGGTTTTGCTCTGGTCGCGGGCGACGACGCTGCCCGAATTCGTTGTTGTCATGGCGCTGCTGGGTTTCTGCAGCGCTGCCGTCCTTTACGAGCCGGCCTTTACAGTCATTGCCGCCTGGTTCGTGAATAAACGGGGTCGGGCCATGGCGGTACTCACGTTTATCGCGGGTTTCGCCAGCACGATCTTCGTCCCCCTGGCGGACGCCCTGCTGGTGGCGCATGGATGGCGGGGGGCGATATTCATACTCGGCGTCTTGTTGGGGATCATCACGATTCCGCTGCATGCCCTGGTCCTGCGCCGCCGACCAAGGGATCTGGGCCTTGAGCCCGATGGCGAGGCGCGAGCCGCGGCGCAAGACGACGGCGAAACAATCAAGCTGGGCGCGGTGTTCCGTTCGCGCTTCTTCTGGATCCTGACCATAGCCTTCGCGCTTTCAACGTTGTGCATCGCGGCCGTGCGCGTACATTTTGTGCCTCTGTTGATCAGCATGGACATTCACCCCAGCAGGGCGGCAGTCGCCAGCGGCGCCATCGGCGTCATGCAAGTGGTCGGCAGGGTGATCTTCGCCGCGGTCGAATGGCGTTTTTCCAGCAAAACCATGGCCATCGGCGTCTTCGTGCTCCTGGCGGTTGCTCTGGCCACGCTGCTCCATGGCAGTTCGCCGCTGTTGATCGTTTTATTCATAGCGCTGTACGGCATGGCGGTCGGCTGCAATACGCTCATTCGACCCCTGATCGTCGCCGATACCTACGGCGCCGCATTCTACGGTCGCATCGGCAGCACGATGGTGTTTTTCCTGACCCTGGCCGGCACGGCAGCGCCCTTCGCCGCCGGCATCATATATGACCTTTTCAATTCCTACGATCCGATGCTGATGATGGTAACGGGCTTCAGCTTGGTATCTATCTTGCTGATTGCGCTGCTGCCAAAGAGCAGTTAGAGCATGGCGCCTCGGCGCTCGCGGTGTTCTTGGTGCTTATAGGTAGTCTGCTCAGCCGACGGCGCCGGTGAATAGCCGTTGCTGACCGCCGCCAGTCAATCGCTAAGACCGAGCCGCCAGCCGCCAGTATAGACGCGCATGCCGCCGCGCCTCACGTAGCCGATGACACAGATATCCCAGGCGCCCGCCAGTTCTACCGTGATGCTGGTCGGCGCTGTGCGGCTGGCCACGATCGGAACGCCCATGCGCCGCGCCTTGCCCAACATCTCCGAGCTGATGCGGCCGCTGGTCAACAAGATGCGGTCGCGCGTTGCGATCTTATCCAGCAGCGCTTGCCCGGCTACCTTGTCCACCGCGTTATGTCGTCCGACATCCTCGGCGCTGATCAGCAAGCCCGTCTCGTCGCCCAGCACTGCCGTATGCACGCCGCGCACAGCATTGTAGAGGGTGGCCGCGCCCCCCAATTCCCGCATCAGTCGGGGGATCACATCCGGCGTCGTCTCGAAGGCGCTTTCCAGGGGCGGGTGCGCCTTGGTCAATTCCTGGCCGGTCATGCCGCCGCCGCAGCCCGTCGTCAAGATCATGCGCCGGGGCATCTGAACGTCGTCCCGCGTCAGAATGACATCAACCACGCTGTTCGGGATATTGGTCTGCAGCAGAGCGATCTCGTCCGCCGTCTCGATCAGGCCCTCGTTGTACAAGAATCCGACCGCCAGCGCCTCCAATTGCAGGGGGCTACACATCATCGTCGCCAGCGACTGCCCGTTGACATAGATCGAGAGCAGTTGCTCATCGATCACGCCGCCCTCAACGCGGCTGACCTCGTCCCCCTCGACGACTTGATAGCTCAGCGGCTTGGCCCCCGCCAATTCCTTAACCTGTGTTTTGGTCGTCATTCGCTGTCCTACTTGTCTACTTGACCCCCGTGCTCACGCAAGGAGCGAGAATGTCAATTCGGGATTGGGCTTCAGGTTTCCTCGCTGTCGCCGAGCGGCTTGCGCTTGCGCCGGGTCTGCTGCCGCAGTTCCTCGCTGCTCCAGCCCTGCTCCATGCCCCACTCCACTTTAGGCTTCAAGGCGCCGGTCGGACAGACGCCCACGCATTGCCCGCAAAATACGCAAGGAGAGTCGGTCATGGATATGTCAAAGGCCGTCGCCACCGACGTTTCATGGCCGCGATTTTTCAGCGTCAGCGCGAAGGTGAACTGGGCGTCTTCGGCGCAGACTTGCACGCAGCGCCAGCACAATACGCACTGTTCGTAGTCGCGCACATAAAAGGGATTGTCGTCGATGACTTCGGATTCGCGCCGCCGCGCGTCGGGGAAGCGTTCGTCATCGGCGCTGTAATCCGTCATCATATCCTGGATTTCCGGCGCTTGCTCCAGGTTGACCGAGGCGTTGAGCATTTCCAGGATTGTGCGCCGGCTGCGCAAGACCCGTTCGTTGCGCGTCTCGACCTGTGTATCGGCGCCGCACTCGGCCACGCAAGCCGGCTGCAATACGCGCCCGCCATCCACGTCGACCACGCATATACGGCAGAGACCGTTGGGACTGGTCGCCTCGTGGTAGCAGATGATCGGGATATCGATGCCGGCTTCTCGCGCTGCCTCCAGCAGTGTCGCGCCTTTTTTCGCGGTGACTGGTTTGCCGTCGATGGTGAGGGTGATGCTGTCGTCGGTCATGGGTTGGCTCCCTTGGCAAGATTGTGTGTTTCACATAGCACTTGCCCATCCCAGGGTTTAGTTTCACCGCCCATGATCCAAGGTTTGATATGGTCGGCGTGGAACTCGGACCAAGGGACGCGAGCTTCGTTTTCGGTCAAGCCGACGGCGAGACATTGTTGACACAAGCCGTTGTCATTCAAGTAAATTTCGATGCGTTGGTCTTCGTTGAAAGTCCGTTGTTGGTCTTTTTCGACAAGAATGATCTGTCTCTTTTCTCTTACGAACTTGAAAAACTCCATACGGATGATTTGTTCTCTGCTTCGGACAGCCTGTACGTTTTGCTGGCGATTTTCCACAAACTGGGTCACCTGGTTCGTTGTTCGGCTAATACCCTTGATGCGTTTGTAAAATTCCCACACGAAATCTCTAAAGCATAAGCGCGCCGTTTCATCATACACATAGTACTTGCGAAGATGGCGCAGGAGCATGTAGCTAGAGATTGTGAAATACTCGTATTGAAGAGCGAGTATTCCTGTTCCGTAGTTGTTGGTGTCGAGCAAAGGGTCATCGTGAAAGACTTCGCGAAAGTGCCTAAGATTTTGGATTACTGCTTTGGCTGGTTTTTCCCTTTCATAGCTTTGACTCCCGATGCCGTCACGCTGTTTAGTTTCGTCAATCAATGCGACGATACTGCGATCGCCAAGGTCTGTTGCACCATCGGCAATCTCAATAAGCAAGAAACGACCCAATAGCGTCAGATGTTGCATTCTGCTATTGGTTCTACTCCTGGTTTCAGTAAAGAACGCTAGCTTATGCGGGTTGACGTCAATCGTCTCATATGCTTTGAAGTCAAAATCATAATCATCCGCGTACTTCACTAAGAAATTCCTGACCAGACTTTCTAGTCGAGCATGGGCGGTTTCCATATTGTTCAGGGATTCGCCTTGTTGCAGTCGCCAAAAAATATCAGTGGCGATTTTTTGATGGTCATTATTGAATGGATTGCCAATGTGTTTGATGATATCGACGTCAAACTTAAGGTGTTTCGAGATGAATTTTCTGACATCTGTTGGCAATTTTGAATACTTGCTATCTGGCAAATCTGGACTTATATCGGCAAGGGATTTCGGAAGCGTTAATTCATCCCGAAAAAAGGCTTGGACCGTGTTTATTCTCTGTTGGCCATCTACCACCTCCCACTTCGACTGTGTTTCGTCTAGATTCACTTCTCGCAGGACAATGCTTGGTATGTAGTAGCGGCGGAACAAGCTATCTAGCAACGCCTGCTGTTTGCCTGTATCCCAAACAACTTTTCTCTGATATGGCGGGCGTGTCACGTAGTCTTCCGGGAAATCATGAAAATCCTTAATCGTTTGATTCGTCCGTATAATGTCGTATTTGGATTTGGGATTAAACGCCATTTCTCCTACCCCCGTCCATTTTCCCTAAACAAGCTCGGAAACTTCTCCAGCGCGCTCAGCACCGCCAGGGCCGCGGTATGACCCAGGCCGCAGATCGATGCTTCGCTCATGGTCATGCCGATATCATGCAGCCGCTCGCGGTCGCCGGCGCGCGGCGCGTCCAGCCGCTTCAGTATCTCGACTTGCCGCTGCGTGCCCAGCTGACAGGGGAAACACTTGCCGCAGCTTTCGTGCTGGAAGAACAGCCCCAGCCGCCGCAGCAGGTCGCGCAAGTCCGTCGACCGGTTAAAGACCATGATCGCGCCCGAGCCGAAGGTACTGCCGGCCGCGCGCAGATCCTCGAAACTCAGCGGCACATCGATTTCGTGAGGCAGCAGAAAGGTACCGGCCGCGCCACCCATCAACACCGTTTGCAGATCGCCGATGACGCCTTGGCAATAGTCGTCGAGGAACCGTCGCAGCGTGATGCCCGGCTGGATTTCGTATACGCCCGGCCGACCCACATGCCCGCTGACAGAGACCAGCTTGGTGCCGGCGCTTTCTGCCGTGCCAAAGCCCTTGAACCAGTCCGCGCCGTGGGTGACGATACCGGGGACGGCGCACAGGGTCTCGACATTGTTGACCGCGGTCGGCCGCCCGAAGAGCCCGAAAGTAGTCGGATAGGGCGGCTTCATGCGCGGGAAGCCGCGCTTTCCCTCGATCGCTTCGAAGAGCGCGGTCTCCTCGCCACAGATATAGGCGCCGGCCCCGCGGCGTATTTCGATATCCAGCGAAAAGTCGCTGCCCATAATGCCCTCGCCCAAGGCGCCGGCCGCTTCAGCTTCTTGAATTGCCGACTCCAGGATGGTGGTCGCTTTGGGATATTCGCCGCGCACGAAGATATAGGCTTTGCGCGTGCCCACGGCGTAGCAGGCCAGCGCAATCCCTTCCAGCAGCAGGTGCGCGCGCTGCTCCATTAATACGCGATCCTTGAAGGTGCCGGGTTCGCTTTCATCGGCATTGCAAACGACATACTTGACCTCGCCGGCCGCGCCGCGCGTGAACTTCCACTTTAAACCGGCGGGGAAGGCCGCGCCGCCGCGCCCGATCAAGCCGGAAGCCTCTACCGCCGCGATCACCACGTCCGGCGACAGGTCAAATATCGCTCGGCGCAGGGCGCGGTAATCGCCGTACTCTGAGAGCGTCTGCGGCGCCGCGTCAAGCGAGGGATCCAGCAAGACCGACTCATCGTCGCCGGCCGACATAAAGTAAGCGCCATCCCACTTGTCAAGCAGTGAATCGACCGTCACGTTTGGCAGCGCGATGTCATCCTGGCCCCGTTCGCTGACCAGCGCCGCCGGCGCGTAATCGCACATGCCCAGGCAGGGAGAATGCTCCACCGTGTATTCGCCGTCAGCGGCCATGCCATCGCCGGACAGGCCCAACCGGTCGCGCAGCCCATGCAGTATGTCGTCCGCGCCAACCAGGGCGCAGGTCGGGTCCGCGCAGACGCGAATGATGCGCCGGCCGGTAGGCTCGTCGTGGAAGAGCGTATAGAAGCCGATGACGCCATAGATGTCGGCCTCCGGCACGCGCAAGACATGCGATATCCGATGCACATTTTCGGGGCTGATATGCCCATGCGCCCTCTGCGCGTCCCAGAGCGCCGGCAGCAGCGCTTCGCGCCCGCGCCCACGATAGGCGTCCAATGCCGCGTCGATGTCATGCTCGGCGATCATGCGCCCTCCAGTTGTTCAGAGATCGAAAGGTTATCAGCGTGCGCCAACATGAGTTTTGCCGCCCTGGCTGGATTCCGCTGACCTATCTACAGCATACACTAAATTGAAATCACAAGCTTGTCTCACATGCAACGAGCCGCTCGGCACAGAAAACTGGAATTCGCTGGAAACCTATACAATTTGTGACGCCTTCGGGCGACCCAAGGTCCGCCCCTACAACTTTCAATCCAAATACTACCTGTAGCCGCTCAGCGGCAGCGAAAAGGTCTGCCGCGCTCACGCAAAATCGTAAGCCTTCTCGTCGCTAGAGCGACGCGGTTAACGTAAACAGGAGCAGCCTTGGCTGACCCGTTGCTGAGGAAGGAACCGGGCTTTGGGGTGAGGGCTTGGAATCCAGCGTGCCCGCAGCTTGTCCACAAGGCTTGAACGCCGTATACTCTTGTGATTTGGCGTCCCGGATCTTGGGTCCACACGCCTTCCAGCATCTTTCAAGAGGTCAAGCAAGAATGATCAAGGATTTACACCTGCGACCGCCAGCCGCGCCGCTGGTCGTCAACGATCCCTATATGAGCGTCTGGTCGCTGGCCGACCGGCTGACCGACGACGATACCCGCCACTGGACCGGGCAGCTGCATCCCATCTGCGGCATGAT